>NZ_JAHCDO010000003.1:0-419331 GCF_050768835.1 Bacillus pfraonensis
GCGTGGACTACCAGGGTATCTAATCCTGTTTGCTCCCCACGCTTTCGCGCCTCAGTGTCAGTTACAGACCAGAAAGTCGCCTTCGCCACTGGTGTTCCTCCATATCTCTACGCATTTCACCGCTACACATGGAATTCCACTTTCCTCTTCTGCACTCAAGTCTCCCAGTTTCCAATGACCCTCCACGGTTGAGCCGTGGGCTTTCACATCAGACTTAAGAAACCACCTGCGCGCGCTTTACGCCCAATAATTCCGGATAACGCTTGCCACCTACGTATTACCGCGGCTGCTGGCACGTAGTTAGCCGTGGCTTTCTGGTTAGGTACCGTCAAGGTGCCAGCTTATTCAACTAGCACTTGTTCTTCCCTAACAACAGAGTTTTACGACCCGAAAGCCTTCATCACTCACGCGGCGTTGCTCCGTCAGACTTTCGTCCATTGCGGAAGATTCCCTACTGCTGCCTCCCGTAGGAGTCTGGGCCGTGTCTCAGTCCCAGTGTGGCCGATCACCCTCTCAGGTCGGCTACGCATCGTCGCCTTGGTGAGCCGTTACCTCACCAACTAGCTAATGCGACGCGGGTCCATCCATAAGTGACAGCCGAAGCCGCCTTTCAATTTCGCACCATGAGGCGCAAAATGTTATCCGGTATTAGCCCCGGTTTCCCGGAGTTATCCCAGTCTTATGGGCAGGTTACCCACGTGTTACTCACCCGTCCGCCGCTAACTTCATAAGAGCAAGCTCTTAATTAGTTCGCTCGACTTGCATGTATTAGGCACGCCGCCAGCGTTCATCCTGAGCCAGGATCAAACTCTCCAATAAAGTTTGTCTAGCATCTAAAATAAAAATTGACGTTTCACGTTGTTTGTTTCGTTCAGTTTTCAAAGAACTCGTTTGTCGCTCATTTGCGACTTCCTTATGTTAACATCTTCGTTTTTCGATGTCAACTAAGTTTTTTAATTTCTTTTTTCGCTTTCTGCCGTTTCGCATCAGCGACGGTTATTAATATAGCATGTAGAAAAATGAAATGCAATACTCTTTTTAAACTTTTTTATAAAAATAGCCAAGTTTCTTTATTAACCTCATATACTTAAATAAAATAGCCATTTTCACCCTATCCAATTACTACATATATTCTAAAAGCTAACACCTCATTTGGCAGGAAATCATAACCCCGTTGTTAAAAAGCTTAAGTTATAAATGCATATTGTACTCATTTATTATCGCTACATTGCATTGAACAAACTTATAAGGAGGAATATACATATGGACTATACCGATTTACTAATCAAGCTAGGTCTCTCTGCCATTTTAGGATTCGCTATTGGTTTAGAACGTGAGTTAAAGAGAAAACCACTCGGTTTAAAAACTTGCTTAGTCATTTCCATTATTAGTTGCCTCCTTACCATTGTTTCTATTAAATCAGCTTATACTTTACCTCATACAGACCATATAAACATGGATCCACTTCGCCTTGCAGCTCAAATAGTTTCAGGCATCGGCTTTTTAGGTGCTGGCGTTATTTTACGAAGAGGTAATGACAGTATTGCAGGATTAACTACCGCTGCTATGATTTGGGGCGCTTCGGGTATTGGAATTGCTGTTGGGGCTGATTTTTATCTTGAAGCAATTTTCGGCATGTGTTTCCTTATGATTAGTGTCGAACTTATACCATTAACAATGAAATTTTTAGGTCCTAGGTCATTCAGACAGCGAGATATTACCGTCAAACTAGTCGTACGCAATATGGATAACATCCCTATTGTTATTGAAGAAATACAAGAAATGGACATAAAAGTAAAGAACATAAAACTCAAAACACTAGAAAATGGCTCCCACTTTCTACACCTTAAATTATCTGTTGATCAAAAAAAGCATACAGCTGATGTTTATTATACCTTGCAGCATTTCGAAAGCGTTCAGCAAACAGAAGTTGAAAGTATGTAACACTTTCTATATAACGTTAAACGACTCTCTAAAATAGAGAGTTTTTCTTTTTTTCAAAATGGTAACAATGTAGCTATACAAAATGAGGAGGAATATAAATTTGAATTCACGTACCAATATAATAGATGTATTTCGAGACTCCATTATTTTTCGTTTAGTTACCTTCATTATCGTACTTATTACTGTGTTTGGTTTTCTAATATACAAATTAGAACCGAAGTATTTTTCTACATGGTTTGATGGTATATGGTGGGCGATTGTCACCACATTTACTATCGGTTACGGTGATTACGTCCCGCACACACCTGTAGGAAAACTCATCGGCATGCTCCTTATTTTACTAGGAACAGGATTTTGCTCCTATTATATGGTGCTATTCGCTACTGAAATGATCAGTAAACAGTATATGAAAATTAAAGGAGAAGAAGCGGCTTCTTGTCATGGCCATATGATTATTGTGGGGTGGAATGAACGCGCCAAACATGTAGTAAGTCAAATGCATATTTTACAACCAACCCTTGATATCGTGCTCATCGATGAAACACTTTCTTTGCTTCCAAGGCCGTTTCACCATCTGACCTTTATTAAGGGGTGTCCACATCACGATCAAACTTTGTTAAAAGCAAATATCAAGACTGCCCATACCATTTTAATAACAGCAGATAAAGAAAAAAACGAAAGCTTAGCTGATACACAATCGATTTTAAATATTTTAACTGCGAAAGGATTAAATCCAACTATCCATTGCATTGCCGAACTACTTACTTCTGATCAAATTCAAAATGCAACAAGAGCTGGAGCAACAGAAATTATTGAAGGGAATAAGTTAACAAGCTATGTCTTTACTGCGTCCCTTTTATTCCCTTCCATTTCAGGTGTATTATTTACACTTTATAATGAAATCTCAGAAAGCAAATTACAACTAATGCCCGTTCCTGCATCCTATATTGGAAAAACTTTCGAAGTTTGCAGTAACCTGCTTTTAAAACAAGATACTTTACTATTAGGTATACAGCGTGATGAACAATATCACATCAATCCTGTTCATTCTTTTATTACTATTGAAAGTGACGTCTTTATCGTAATTAAGCATTGATAAGATGCTGCTCTAGCTCTTTTACCAATACCTTTCCAATATCAACATATTTTCGTTTTATATCGCCATCTGCATCTTTCGGTTCTGCAAATTGATCTAATCCACTTGTCCCAGCTGCAAGCGTATTTACTTGATCATCAAGTTCGTCTTGATATACATGTGAAAGAAGATACGGTGTTTCAAGACGAACTATTACCCCTGGTACATCAAGTTCTCCTTCCACTGCTGTAAATGGTACTCGTAAAAACTGATAACCATCTTCCTCATCTATTTTATAATCGAAGCATCCTTTGTCATAATCCCAATTGCCACCGATGCTATACCCAAGTGGTTTCAACGTTTCCTCTAGCTTAAAAAGAGCATATGTATGACCTTCTAAATTTGATTGAATCGGAATCAATCTATTCATCCTTTCTAGACTTTTTCCTTAGCATGCCCGTTCCGATATGAATATATCGGCGGAACTAACATATATATCATATCGATTTACCAACAACATCTGACACTTCGCCTTCCACATTTAGACCATAAAAAAACTGTTGGGGGATCTTCCCAACAGTTTTTTTTGCTACATCGGTTCTGAGCAAGCCGCTTCCGCTTTTCTTCTGTCCAGCTTCAATGGCTAGAATGGTCGGTGGCTTCGCTTCTTCCGCCGAGGCAAACTACGCCTCTATGTCTGAAGCTCCATCCCCCTCCCATTCTGAGCAAGCCGCTTCCGCTTTCCTTCTGTCCAGCTACGCCTCCTAGTCCCTTCCGTCTAAGAACCTTCCGCACGAGAAAGTAAAAACACTTTCTGTACGGAAGGTTCTTAGCCATCGGGCCTAAACAGTCGGCTTCGCTTTTCTTATTTCAAACGTTCTTCTAATTCTGCTTTTAGTTCTTCGAATCCTGGTTTACCAAGTAGAGCAAACATGTTTTTCTTGTATGCTTCTACACCTGGTTGGTCAAATGGATTTACGCCTAGTAAGTAGCCGCTCATCGCACATGCTTTTTCGAAGAAGTATACAAGGTAACCGAATGTGTACTCATTTAATTCTGGAATGTTTACGATTAAGTTTGGTACTCCGCCATCGCTATGTGCAAGTAATGTACCTTCGTATGCTTTTGTGTTAACGAAGTCTACTGTTTCACCAGCAAGGTAGTTTAAACCATCTAAATCGTTCTCATCTAATTCGATTTTTAGTTCATGTGTAGCTTTTCCTACTTTAAGAACTGTTTCAAATAAGTCACGACGTCCTTCTTGAATATATTGACCTAATGAATGCAGGTCAGTTGAAAAGTTTGCTGAAGATGGGAAAATACCTTTTTGATCTTTTCCTTCACTTTCGCCAAATAACTGTTTCCACCACTCAGCAAAGTATTGAAGTGCTGGCTCATAGTTAACAAGCATTTCGATTGTTTTTCCTTTGTTATATAGAGCATTACGTACAACTGCATATTGGTAAGCTGGGTTTTCTTCAAGCTCTGATTTTGCAAAGTCATCATGTCCAGCAGCTGCACCTTGCATCATTTCTTCAATATTTAAACCGCTCACTGCAATTGGTAATAAACCAACTGGTGTTAATACAGAGAAACGACCGCCAACATCATCTGGAATTACGAATGTTTCGTATCCTTCTTCGTCAGCTAATGTTTTTAAAGCACCACGCGCTTTATCAGTTGTTGCATAAATACGTTTACGTGCTTCTTCTTTACCATATTTCTCTTCTAATAATTTACGGAACAGGCGGAATGCAATTGCAGGTTCTGTTGTTGTACCTGATTTTGAAATAACGTTAATGGAGAAATCTTTACCTTCTAATACATCCATTAAATCTTTCATGTAAGTGGAGCTAATGTTTTGTCCAACAAATAGCACTTGTGGAGTTTTGCGTTGTTCTTTAGAAAGCGTATTATAGAAAGAATGGTTTAACATTTCGATTGCTGCACGTGCTCCTAAGTAAGAACCACCAATACCTACAACAAGTAAAATGTCAGAGTCATTTTTAATTTTCTCTGCACTCTTTTGAATGCGAGCAAATTCTTCTTTGTCATATTGAAGCGGAAGCTCTACCCATCCAAGGAAATCGTTCCCAGCCCCAGTTTTTTCATGGATTGCATGATGTGATACTTTTACTGCATCACGTAAATACGTTAGTTCGTGTTCACTGATGAACGATAACGCTTTAGAATAATCGAACGTTACATGTGTGCTCATCTTTTTCCCTCCAATTATGTATATGTATTTCTGTATTCACTTTAGCGAAACTGAAGTTGTAAATCAAGCAATTGGAGAATTGTAAACGTCACCAATATATATTTTTTTTTAAAAGTTCATTTTTTGCATAAAAATTCGCACTTTTCGGTATAGATGTATATACATCCTATAATGGATATTTTTTATGTATAAAAACTACACAAGACAACCATTCTATAAAAGAGTTAAGTTGTATAAGGCGCACTTCCATTTTCGGATTTCGCTTTATATCCACCAAGGTGGATTCTTACTACTCACATGCACTAAAAGCTTGCTTATGCTTCAAATTTAAGGAGGACTATTCAAGATGAGTACTTTACAACGTATTGCATTAGTATTCACTGTAATTGGTGCCGTCAACTGGGGACTGATTGGATTCTTTCAATTTGATTTAGTAGCAGCTATCTTTGGCGGACAAAATTCAGCACTTGCACGAATCATTTACGGTATCGTTGGTATTTCCGGGCTTATCAACCTTGGTTTATTATTTAAACCATCTGAAAATCTTGGAACACACCCGGAAACACGTGAAGTTCGATAATAAACAAGTATACTTCGCGTTCCTTATCCGACATACGAATATGATTGCATGCAATCATATTTGCTAATATATATCATAACCAAGTAAAAGAGGATCGCTGTTTAGCGATCCTCTTTTACTTGGTTAACTGTGATTCTTCAATCCACTCTGTTAACTTTTCGCGAAGCGTATTAAACCCTTTATCAGATGGCTTTGGTACGATGATTCTTCCTTGCTTGCGCTTTGCTGCTTTTAACGATAAACTCATTTTTCTGTGTTCTTCATCAATTGAAAGTACCTTTACTTCTACCGTATCTCCGACCTTTAAAAAGTCATGAATATCTTTCACATATCCATTTGTAATTTCAGATATATGCACAAGCCCTTGCGTTTCTTGATCCAGCGCTACAAATGCACCGTAATCTTGAATTCCAGTTACTTTCCCTTTTACAACCACTCCTGTTGTGTATTGTTCTGACATATGAAACACTCCCATACGTTTACCATTTTCTCTGCTCTTTGCAGATTGCAGTAAAAGTACCCACCTCAAAATTCAGACAAATATAGCTACGCGAAGTGAGTAACTGCTCATAAATACGCGATTGGTGAAAGCATACTCTCAAGCAAACAAAATATATCACTCAAGAAAAACTTCACTCTATATTAGTAAATTATACCACCAGCTCCTCTTTCATTCAAAATCCATGAAAAAGTTTCCTTTAGTACGTATAATTTTCAAATATTGGGATAGAATACTAACACATGGCTTTCTAGTATTCCCCCCCTTTTATGGACAAAACGTATTCTGTTTTGTCCTTTTTTTATTTTCAACAAATCGTTGCATGCGCTTCATCGCTTCCATTAACTGCTCAAGCGAAGTTGCGTAGGAACAACGAATAAATCCTTCACCGCTCTCACCAAATACACTTCCAGGTACAACTGCTACTTTTTCTTCTAACAATAATTGTTCTGCAAATTCTGCTGAGGATAACCCTGTTGAAGAAATCGAGGGAAACACATAAAAAGCTCCTCCTGGCACATGGCATGTTAAGCCCATTTCGTTAAACGATGTCGTCATAAAATTACGACGTTTTTTATAACTGTCTCTCATTCGAATGACTTCATCATTCCCAAAGCGAAGCGCTTCCAATGCTGCAAACTGTGACATCGTCGGTGCGCACATCATTGAATATTGATGAATTTTCAGCATTAATTCTGAGAAATGTACAGGAGCCGCAATCATTCCAAGGCGCCATCCCGTCATCGCAAATCCTTTTGAAAATCCTGAAATTAAAATTGTATGGTCACGCATATTTTGAATGCTTGCAAAACTCGTATAGGCCTCGTCATATACAAGCTCTGCATAAATCTCATCCGATAATACAATGAGATTATACTTTTCCACGATTGTCGCTAACTTTTCTAATTCATCTCTGTTTAAAAGTGCTCCCGTTGGATTATTTGGAGAGCAAAGTAAAATAGCTTTTGTTTTTGTTGTAATAGCTGCTTCTATTTGCTCCGGCTGTACTTTAAATGCCGATTCTAAAGAAGTTGCTACTGGAACAGGCACTCCCCCAGCTAATGTAACCAGTGGTGCATATGATACAAAGCTCGGTTCGATGATGATCACTTCATCGCCTGGATTTACAATGGCGCGCATCGCAACATCTAATGCTTGGCTCGCTCCAACCGTAACAATAATTTCTTCATTTGGGTCATACGAAACATAAAATTGCTTTTGAAGATACTTTGCTATTTCTTGACGCAACTCCAATAATCCTGCATTTGCAGTATATGCTGTATATCCTTCCTCTAACGAACGAATACATGCTTGCCTTACATGCCATGGTGTAACAAAATCCGGCTCTCCCACTCCAAGTGAAATAACACCTTTCATACCTGCCGCTAAGTCAAAAAACTTACGGATACCGGATGGTTGTAAAGATTCTGCTGCTCTTGATAGTTCAAACTGCTTCATGGTGCCACCACAATTCGTTTATCATCATCCGTTTTGTCATAAATAAGTCCCTCATGTTTATATTTTTTCAAAATAAAATGAGTTGTTGTTGAAACAACCGATTCAATCGTTGCTAATTTTTCCGAAACAAACGTTGCTACTTCAGCCATACTTTTCCCTTCTAGCGTAATAGAAAGATCATATGTCCCTGACATTAAATAAACCGATTTCACTTCTGAATAACGGTAAATTTGCTCAGCAACTGCATCGAATCCAACTCCATGCTTCGGTGTAACTTTTACATCAATCATCACAGTTAAACCGCTATGTTCTTTTACTTTTGTCCAATCAATATGTGTAACATAATCCACAATGATTTTTTCTCTTTCTAATTTCTCAATCATTTCTTTTACTACTTCTGCTTCTATATTTAACATTTTCGCTAATGTTTTTACGGATAAACGACTATTTTTTTCAAGACAAGCTAACAATTCTAATTCTTTTTCAGTCACCATATTCCTCATCCTTCCTTTTATTTGTTTTTAAATTATACAGATATCCTTTTATGTTTGAAAAGAAGATTTTTTTAGAGAATTATGTAAAAATAAAAAAGAAAGGGGCTGAAACCGTGAAGCCAAAAGTATATATTGCTGATCGCGTTCCAAAATTTGTAGAAACATATATCTCTGAGCATTGTGAATATGAAAAATGGGATAGTAGCGAGAAGATACCTCGTGAAGTTTTATTAGAAAAAGTAAAAGATAAACATGGCTTACTTAACTTTGGTGCAAAAATTGACGAAGAGTTGTTACAAGCAGCTCCTTACTTAAAAGTTGTAAGTAACATTTCTGTTGGCTATGATAATTTTGATTTAGAAGCGATGAAGCGTAAAAATGTAATTGGAACAAATACTCCATATGTATTAGATGACACTGTTGCCGATCTTGTTTTCGCTCTTATGTTATCAGCAGGACGCCGCGTATGCGAACTTGATTCTTATGTGAAACAAGGGAAATGGGACGATGAAATTAAAAAAGAACATTTCGGGTTAGACATCCACCATAGTACAATCGGGATTATTGGAATGGGGCGAATTGGAGAGGCTGTTGCAAAACGAGCAAAATTCGGATTCGATATGAACATTCTTTATTATAACCGTCGCCGTAAAGAAGAGGCTGAACAAAAATTTGATGCCACATATTGTGATTTAAACACGCTATTAGCGCAATCAGATTTTATTGTCCTTCTAACTCCATTAACAGAAGAAACATATCATCTCATTGGAGAAAAGGAATTTTCATTAATGAAAGAAACAGCAATTTTCATTAATGCTTCCCGCGGGAAAACAGTCGATGAGGCTGCATTAATTGAGGCCTTGCAGCAAAAGAAAATCTTTGCAGCAGGTATCGATACATTTACACAAGAACCAATTGAAAAAGATAATCCACTCTTATCTTTAACAAACGTTGTTACTTTGCCCCATATTGGATCTGCGACATTAAAAACAAGACACGAGATGGCAATGACAGCTGCAAAAAATCTAGTGGCTGGGTTAGAAGGGAATACGCCGCCTAATATTGTGCGTGGATAAAGTGAAACTTTAATCGGTCGGGGGTCTTCATCTTCCCACCGATTATTAGCCTTTACCAATTGAACTTTTGAGGAATAAAACTAAATTATAAAAAAGGCAAGATGGATCATCCTCCATCTTGCCTTTTTTTGTTAACATAAATCTTTTTCTACTAGGAGATGATATGAAAAAAAACAATGGAGTGAAAGAAAATGAAACATGAGATAGAGCATCCTTACTTCACTTTTTCCACTCGCGGTACTACTGTTCATTACGAGTTATATGAACACCAAAGTAAAGAGGAAAAACCAACTTTTGTACTCGTTCACGGTTTTCTATCGTCCTCATTTAGTTACCGGCGGCTCATCCCATTGCTTGTCAAAGAAGGAACCGTTGTCGCACTTGATTTACCACCGTTTGGAAAAAGTGATAAATCAAATCAATTTACATATTCCTATCGTAATTTAGCAACTGTAATTATTGATTTAATGGAACATTTAGCATTACAAAACATCGTGCTAGTTGGACATTCAATGGGCGGACAAATCTCACTCTACGTCAATCGCCTACGTCCCGATTTAATTACAAAAACAATCTTACTATGTAGCTCAAGCTATTTAACAAGGGCAAAGTTTCCGCTCATCTACTCTTCCTATTTACCATTCTTTCATTTATACGTAAAAAATTGGATTATAAGAAGGGGCATTGTTCATAATTTAATGAATGTCGTCCATGATCACTCTTTAATTGATGATGAAATGATGGAAGGTTATGCTGCTCCCTTTTACGATAACCGTATTTTTCCTGCTTTAACGCGAATGATTAGAGATCGGGAAGGGGATTTATCGTCAGCAGAATTACGAAAAATCGAAACACCAACTTTACTCATTTGGGGCGAAAAAGACCGTGTGGTTCCTGTTCATGTCGGGCACCGATTACACGGTGACTTACCAAACTCTAAATTTATTTCATATAAAAATACAGGACACTTACTACCAGAAGAAAAACCAGAACATGTATATGAAGAGATCATGGCATTTTCAGCACAGTAATATTCATATATCGATTGCCACGTACAACATGCATTCCTAAAAAAGGCTGTCGAAACACCCGACAGCCTACAATGAACAGCTTCCACCTTCTTTTAGTACAAGTAATTCCTCTGCTAACTTCTCGCATTTTTCGATAGCTGGTACTTCTTCAAACGACATGAAATAAATGTGTTGTATTTTTTTCGCAATATATTTCGGATCATCAAACGCGCTTACCACGTACACAACATCACTTGCTTCTGTTTCATAAAATTCTGGTCCCATTTGAAAGGGATCCCAGTTCTTCACCATTTCCACCATCTTTTCATATACACCCATCTACTTCCCGCCTTTTCCACTTTTTAAATCTTTTCTTTATCGTATCATATCAGCTATGCTAGAAGAAGTAAGGAACTTTCACAAAACCATGAAGGGAGCAAAAATATGCAGCAATTTCATAAAACTGTAAATCGTCGTGGGACCCATAGTGTGAAGTGGGATACATACGAGAATGAAGAACTATTACATGCATGGATTGCCGATATGGATTTTCCGATTCCAGAGCCAATTCAAATTGCACTACAAAAACGTCTTGAACATCCTATTTTCGGCTATACAATACCGCCAGAAGAGATTACCAATACAATTTGTCACTGGACAAAAAGCCAATACAATTGGGAAATAAAAAAAGAGTGGATTGTATTTAGTCCAGGTATCGTTCCGGCTCTTAGTACAAGTGTGCAAGCTTTAACAAATGAAAATGATTCTGTGCTTGTACAACCACCTATCTATCCGCCATTCTTTGATATGGTCATAAAAAATCAGCGTCATCTATGTGAAAACCCGTTACATTTGCAAAATGGTTTCTACACAATGGACTTTGAACATTTAGAAACACAGTTTAAGCAAGGTGTAAAACTCATGCTTCTTTGCAGTCCGCATAATCCTATTGGACGCGTCTGGACAAAGGCTGAACTTACACAACTTGGAGATTTATGTGAACGATACAATGTAACCGTTGTCACGGATGAAATCCATGCCGACATTATTTTCTCAGGTCATACCCACACACCATTCGCTTCTTTATCTAAATCATTAGCGGCGCGTACCATTACTTGTATGGCACCAAGTAAAACATTTAATATTGCGGGGTTACAAGCATCCATCGTTATTATTCCAGATCAAAGGATTCGGGATGCTTTTACATCTGTGCAATACCGCCAAGGTTTTCATGGACTAAATATATTTGCTTATGTGGCAATGCAAAGTGCCTATACAGAGTGTAACGAATGGTTAACAGACATCCGTTTATATATGGAAGAAAATGCTCAGTTTGCTCGTGAATTTATTGAAACGCATATCCCTGCACTTTTTGTCATTCAGTCAGAAGGCACTTTTTTACTATGGGTTGATTGCTCTTGCCTTGGACTCTCTCAAGAAGAACGCACAAAGCAACTTGAAGAAAAGGGCAAAATTATTGTGGAACCAGGTGAAAAATATGGAACAGGTGGAAGGCAGCACATTCGTATTAATATCGGTTGTCCAAGAAAGCAACTTGAAGAAATACTGCGCAGACTGAAGTATACATTTTCATAATCAACTAAAGAAGCTACCTTTTCGAAGATAGCTTCTACTTTTTCTTGGCGGCTGCTGCCTTTTCTACAATGACACCACAAGCAATTCGATTCCCTGCATTTCCAGCAGGCTGCGACATTCCATCATCAGGCTTTTCCGTAATAATGATAGATGCACCATCTTTTCGATGAAGCGTTGTTTTTCCTTCTTCAAGTGATACATTCGGCGCCTCAATTTCCGCTTCAATCGTGCCTTTATCATCTGCAATTACATTCGGCAAATCACCATTCTCTGCACCTTTTGGATTCATAAGTCCGTGTTTCTTTTTCTCATCTAAATTAAAATGATTACCAGCTGATACAAAATGAGGTGCTTTACACTCCCCCATTTCATGAATATGTAATCCATGAGCTCCCGGTTTGAATCCTTCTGCCTTAATAGATATTTTCACACCACTTGTTTCTTGTTTCACTTTCGCTGTACCTACTTTATCACCAGAGGCGTTATGTAATTTCACCTCGATTTCTTTTGGGTTTCCTTTATCGCAACCTGTCATAAGAAACAGCAAACAACACCCAAATAAAAGCTGTTTTTTCATCACAATTCCCTCCAAAATACATTCTGCCCTTAGATTGTCCGAGCATAGAGGGAAACATACCACACGAAATTACTGTTTCTTCTCAGCTAATAACTTCTTTTCTACCTTCTGTAAACGTTCAGCTTCTCTCTTTGATACGCGAATAAACATGCGCCATGTTGCAATTGCACCGATGATAAATAAAACACAAACAATCCCGGGAATAATGTATTCCGTTTTATCTTCTGGAAAATATAATGGCATCATAAAAAAATCACTCCTTTATTTTTTCTATAGCCTGACTATATTCAATAAATCCCACGTCAAAATACATCTATACCTGTGAATTCATCGATGCATATGATGCATACCTTCATCACTTTAACTCATCAGAATTTTCTGTCACATTTCAAATTATAACATTTCTTACACACAAATTCATTCCCCACCAAATGATTTCTTTGACTCTCCCTTGCTCTTTCCTTACTATAAAATTGAGGTGAAAAATATGAGCGAAACATTCCAAATTGGTGATATCGTTACTGGCATTTACAAAACAGGAAAATATATCGGCGAAATTACAAACAGCCGTCCTGGGAGCTACGTTGTCAAAGTATTAGCTGTTTTAAAGCACCCTACGCAAGGCGATTTACATAATGTGAAACAAGCCGATGTACCATTTTTCCATGAACGACGCGCTTTAGCTTTTCGCGAACAAACCAATATTCCGCAACCAATGGTGAGAAAATATGAAGGGGATATCCCTGATTATAAAGAATCTCTGAAGGCGGCATTAGAAGCACAAATGAATATATTTTCGGAAGATGATTCTCCTTTTGCACAGCGTAGTTTGCAAACACTCCAGCAATTAAAACAAGATTACAAACTGTAAAAACAAAACGACCAAATTACACAGTTTGTAATTTGGTCGCTATTGTGTACTCACTTTCTTTAACACTTTCGAAAAGTCGATAAGCTCCCCTAAAGTCGGTGGAGATGGCTTTACTAAATATTCTTTGTCCTTTTCGACCAGCTTAAAAATATTATAAGTCGTCATCGCATCATCAAGCGCACAATGATGCTTTCCTGTTCCTACTTTCCCGTATGCCTCAATCGCTTTCCATAATCCAGTTTGATTCCGTTCTCCAAAGAAACGTTTATACTCGAGAGATAAATCTCGGCATTGTCCTGAAAAAGGGAACGCTACACCTACAGCCTCACAATTATGCTTCAGTACTTTCATATCCATATTGCCCCACGTGACAATCGTTGTTTGACAACGCTTTTCATATTGGACAAGCTTTTCGACAAGTTCCAAAAAAGAAATCCCTCCGTCTACCGCTTCCTGTTTAATCCCTAGAAATTTTTTGCACCGCTCTGTTAAACATGAAAAAGTTTCCGGCCTTACATAAGATGAATACGTATCTTCCACTACACAATCCACAACTGATACGAGTCCTACCTCAATAATCTCCGGAAAAAATCCCTTTGGCTTTTTCCTATTTTGTGGCATCGTGAACTCGAAATCTAAAAATAAAAATTGTTTTTCATCCATACGATCCCTTCCTTATCATTTCGTCTACTTTCTCCTCCTACACGAACATTCTCGAATGCTAATCATTCAGATTGGATGTATCTTATGTATATGTCAAATAACCGCAAATATTTTCAAAAAGGAGAAAAATTCATTTCCATAGAAAATATGACAAAACAAACCCTTTCATTTACATCCGACATTTTTCTACTTTATAATGGCTTTAAGTGTGTTTCTTCCAAAAATTTATGACACACTAAGAAAAGTTACCCGAAAGGAGATGGAATTTTTGCACGAAACAACGCAAGAAATCGCAAACTGGCAATATTACTTTGCAATCGCAGTCTTTCTAATTACATATGCCATTATCATTTCAGAAAAAATTAACCGTGCTGTTATCGCACTTCTTGGTGCAGCACTTATGGTAATAGTAGGTGTTGTTGATTTACACAATGCTTTTACAAAACATATCGAGTGGGGAACAATTACGCTACTGATCGGTATGATGATTTTAGTTAACATCACGAGTAAATCGGGCGTGTTCCAATATGTCGCGATTAAAGCTGCTAAACAAGCACAAGGAAATCCAATTAAAATTTTAATTTCTCTTTCTTTACTTACCGCACTTGGTTCCGCATTTCTAGATAACGTAACAACTGTACTTCTTGTTGTTCCTGTTACTTTATCTATTACGCGCATTTTACAAGTAAATCCTGTTCCATATTTACTTTCTGAGATTATTTTCTCAAATATTGGGGGAACAGCAACATTAATTGGTGACCCACCAAACATCATGATTGGTTCTGCGAATAAGCACTTAGATTTTAATGCTTTCTTATTCAACTTAGCACCAATCGTACTTATCATTATCGCTGTGACAGCAACAATGATTTATTTTATGTACCGCAAGCAGCTCATCGCTGATCCTGTACAAGTTAAAAAATTAATGAGCTTAGATGAAAAACAATACATTAAAGACCCTGTATTAATGAAAAAATCTTTAACAGTACTTGTTCTTACAATTATCGGCTTCATGACTCATTCTATTTTCCACATTGATGCAGCGGTAATCGCATTAACAGGCGCTACTGTACTTATGCTAATCGGTGTAAAAGAACATGAAATCGAAGAAGTATTTGCTCACGTAGAGTGGATTACCATTTTCTTCTTTGCTGGTCTATTCGTACTCGTTGGTGGACTCATTGATATTGGACTCATTAAAATGCTAGCTCAAAAAGTAATTAATTTAACAGGCGGAGATATTTCTTATGCATCTATCCTGATTTTATGGGTATCTGGTATTGCATCAGCAACGATCGATAACATTCCATTCGTTGCAACAATGATCCCTCTTATTAACGATATGGCAGTCGGTCTTGGTCTATCACCTTCTGATGCACAAATCGATGTACTATGGTGGTCATTAGCATTAGGAGCTTGTCTAGGTGGAAACGGAACATTAATCGGTGCTTCCGCTAACGTAATCGTAGCAGGAATCGCAAGCCGTGAAGGACATAAATTTAGCTACATGGAATTCTTAAAATTCGGTTTCCCGATTATGATCGTTTCATTAATTATTTCTCACATTTATATTTATCTGCGTTATTTAATGTAGAAATAAAAAGCGGCAGTGGCTCGCCCAGAATGTGAGGGGGATGGAGCTTCTGACATAGAGGCGCTCTTTGCCTCGGCGGAAGAAGCGAAGCCACCGAACATTCTAGCCGCTGGAGCTAGATTCCTTAAAAAGCACAAGTGGCTCGCAAACAAAGAAGGGCTATCGTTGCAACGATAGCCTTTCTTTTTCATATATCGGTGATTTTTTCAATATATCGACCGTTTCTTCACATATATCAGCGATTTTTTCAATATATCAACCATTCGACACAACATATCGACTGTTCGACAATGTTCAACAGAACACCTTAATTAAATCCTAATATTTCGTTGGCTCATTTCGAATTAAAAACAAATGAATCGGAAGAAAAATAGAACATGTTATCACATGAATAATCGTAAATAATACCGAGTTCGTACCATACCGGTCCAAAATGGCATATACCAAATAAATTGACAGAACAAGCGAGACTCCTGTTGCTAGCACACTTATAATCGGAACAAAATTTAAAATAAAACATAGAACATATATCCCAAATACTTTCCACCCTGCCTCTTCTTTCAAAAATCCAGGCAACTTCTCCCTTGCCAAATCCCCCCATACTTTACTATTTAAAAAAGGAATAAAAGCAAGAACACCATCATTAGCACCATCATCTTTCGCCATCGTATAAAGTGCAAATGCCGTTAATATATACGCAAGGATACCCCAAATTACAATAATTAAAATAAAAGTAAAACTAAGCGCTAAAAAACCAGCAAATATACCTTGATCTTCCATCGCTCCCTCTCCCTTCTACTCTCATCATATTTTTTATATCCATTTCCAATCACTTCTTTATATAATATGAATAAGAAGCCTGAAAGGAGAACGATTTTATGCATCCATTTGTAAAAGCCTTACAGCAACATTTCATTGCACATCAAAACCCTGAAAAAGCAGAACCAATGGCTCGATATATGAAAAACCATTTTCCATTTCTCGGTATTCAAACACCGGAAAGAAGAAAGCTATTACGTGAAGTCATACAAGTACATACACTTCCAGACAGAGAGGAATTTCAAATCGTCATTCATGAACTTTGGTCTTTACCAGAACGCGAATTTCAAGCCGCCGCTCTCGATTTATTACAGAAATATAAAAAACATCTCGATAAAACTCACATCCCCTTTTTAGAAGAGCTCATTATAACAAAGTCATGGTGGGATTCCGTTGATGGTATCGTCCCTACATTCTCAGGAGACATCTTCCTGAAATATCCAGATGCCATTCCTACCTATATTCCGAAATGGATCGCTTCAGAAAATATATGGTTACAGCGTGCTGCAATCCTATTTCAACTCAAATATAAACAGCAAATGGATGAAGCACTTCTCTTCTCGGTTATCGGACAGCTTAAGTCTTCAAAAGAATTTTTCATTCAAAAAGCAATCGGTTGGGTACTTCGTGAATATGCGAAAACGAGCCCAAATGTTGTATGGGAATACGTCCAAAACAATGAACTCGCTCCTTTAAGCAAACGTGAAGCGATTAAGCATATTCGTGCAAAAATGAGTGTCCCTTCAGAATAAAGAGTAGTAAAATAGGCGAGACTCTATCATAAATACAATCGTTCTTCTATTGTGATTTAAAAAAGAACATGATAGAATATGGTCATTATTATTAAATATAGTAGCGATGACGGACTTATAAGTACTTGCACAAAAAGCGATTCAGGGACAGTGAAAGCCTGAAAAAGCAAGGAAACGGCAGTCTCGAGCAATACGTGATAAAGTGGATGCGTGTTTACACACATCAACTAGGGTGGAACCGCGGGTATATACAAGCTCGTCCCTAGGCATAAATGCCTAGAGACGAGCTTTTTTGTATTTAAAAGCGGAAGCGGCTTGCTCAGAATGTGAGGGGGATGGAGCTTCTGACATAGAGGCGCTCTTTGCCTCGGCGGAAGAAGCGAAGCCACCGAACATTCTAGCCGCTGGAGCTGGATACCCTTAAAAGCGGAGGTGGCTCGTTCAGCTCTGACTGGCTAAGGTTCTTTCACACAGAAAGTGCTTTTTACTTTCTCGTGTGAAAGGTTCTTAGACACGAAGAGCTTGCCACCGGAGCTGGATACCCCTAAAAACGGAAGCGGCTTGCTCAAGAAAGCGCCTGCTCAACAAGTACACTCTGTCATCGCCAATACGTTAACTTTTAAAAGGAGGATTTTAATATGTATTCAATGGAACAAGTTGTAAACTTAGCAAAGCATCGTGGTTTTGTTTTCCCTGGTTCTGAAATTTATGGTGGTCTTGCAAACACTTGGGATTACGGTCCACTTGGTATCGAATTAAAAAATAACGTAAAAAAAGCTTGGTGGAAAAAATTCATTCAAGAATCTCCATACAACGTTGGTTTAGACGCAGCAATTTTAATGAATCCAAAAACTTGGATCGCTTCTGGTCACGTTGGTAACTTTAACGATCCAATGATCGACTGTAAAAAGTGTAAAGCGCGTCATCGTGCTGATAAATTAATCGAAGATGCTTTAGATGCAAAAGGCATCGAAATGATCGTTGATGGTCTTACTTTCGATCAAATGGCTGACTTAATGAAAGAACACGAAGTAAAATGTCCAGACTGTGGTAGCCAAGAGTTCACAGAAATCCGTCAATTCAACCTAATGTTTAAAACATTCCAAGGTGTTACTGAATCTAGCACAAACGAAATCTTCCTTCGTCCTGAAACAGCACAAGGTATTTTCGTAAACTTCAAAAACGTACAACGCTCTATGCGTAAAAAGCTTCCATTTGGTATTGGCCAAATCGGTAAAAGTTTCCGTAACGAAATCACGCCTGGTAACTTTACATTCCGTACACGTGAATTCGAACAAATGGAACTTGAATTCTTCTGTAAACCAGGCGAAGAACTAGAATGGTTCACATTCTGGCGTAACACTTGTAAAAACTGGTTACTATCACTTGGTATGAACGAAGAAAGCATGCGCCTTCGTGACCACGGTGAAGAAGAATTATCTCACTACAGTAACGCAACAACTGATATTGAATTTAAATTCCCATTCGGCTGGGGCGAACTTTGGGGCGTTGCATCTCGTACAGACTTCGACTTAAAACGTCACATGGAACATTCTAACGAAGACTTTAACTATATCGATCCACAAACGAACGAGCGTTACGTACCATTCTGCATCGAGCCATCTCTTGGCGCAGATCGTGTAACATTAGCATTCTTATGTGATGCATATGAAGAGGAGCAATTAGAAAACGACTCTCGTACAGTTCTTCGTTTCCACCCTGCTTTAGCACCATATAAAGCAGCTATCTTACCATTGTCTAAAAAGCTATCGGAAGGCGCTGGGGAAGTATTCGCAGAACTAGCAAAAGACTTCATGGTAGATTATGACGAAACTGGTTCTATCGGTAAACGCTACCGTCGTCAAGACGAAATCGGTACACCATTCTGTATCACATATGACTTCGACTCTGTGGAAGACAAAGCTGTTACAGTACGTGACCGTGACACAATGGAACAAGTTCGTATGCCAATTAGCGAATTAAAAGGCTTCTTAGAGAAGAAAATTCAGTTCTAATTATGGAAAGGCTGCCTCTTGGCAGCCTTTTTTATGTCTCATATTGCCTGAAGGTTGATATATATAAATCCAATTTGATTTTCTAACATATAAATTGTGGCTATGAAGACAGAGACTTTCACTCATTTTCTCCTTCTGTTTTACATGGCATGAGGCTAAAAAAGGCACTAACCGCTTCTGTACATGAGCGGATCCTCTTTCCCACCTAAAAGGAAGGGGGGTATGTTGGGTTTTCAATCCGTATTTATATATTAATAACTACTAAAAAAATAGGCTGCCCCCGGCAGCCTATTTTTCTCTTTTCTCTTTAATTGCGACTGTACATCTTGAAATGCATAGTAAATCATCATTTTCATCAATGATTCGTACATCCCAAACCATTGTGGTTTGTCCTTTATGGATTGGTGTACCGATCGCTGTTACGATTCCATCACGTTTTGAGCGAATATGATTTGCATTGATTTCAAGTCCAAAGCAAATACACTTTTCTTGATCAATTAAATTATAGGAGCCTACGCTCGCTACCGTTTCTGCCAATGCAACTGATGCACCACCATGTAAAAAACCAAACGGTTGGTGTGTACGTCCATCTACTGGCATCGTTGCCACCACTTTCTCCTCTGTCATTTCTAACAGTTCAATCCCAAGTGCATCCATCAATGTTTTTGGCATACTACTTCCCCCTTTTCCTTATTAAAAAATGTATAATTTCCCCTATTTCTTTTCAAACTATCCATAGCGTTTATCTAAGGAGGTTCCATCTATATGAAAAATAAATTCTGTATTCTATTACTCTTAGTCTCCTTGCTCATTATTGTACCAAATTGTACGAATGCAGCCCACCCTTCTGACCTGACAATCGATATTAAGACTGTTACGCAAAAAGGTAAGAAACCTTATTTAGAATATCAAATTAGTAGACCTTACTTTAGTAACTTTTACGATCCGGAATTTCAAAAGAAGTTGAATACATACTACAAGACAACGACAGATCGTTTTAAAACAACATTAACAAAAGAAGCGAAAAAATACTATAAAGAAGCTCAGGAATCAGATGCCCCTTTCCACCCATATGTTGCAAATGTTGATTATAAAGTCACATTACAGCAGTCTCCCTTACTTAGCTTATATGTAAATTATTATCAATATACAGGCGGAGCACACGGCCTCTATACATGGAAAGCAAATACATTTGATTTAAAAGAAAAGAAAATATTACGCTTAGCCGATTTATTTCAAAAGGGCAGCAACTATAAAGATATTATTCGTACAGAAATCGTTAAACAAATTAAACAAGATGAAAGTATTTACTTTCCAGATGCAGCTGAGAAAGTGATGAGTACAAAGAAATTCAATTACTTTTTAGAACCAGATAACCTTGTCATTTATTTCTCTTTATATGAGATCGCTCCTTATGCAAGTGGAATTCCGCAATTTCGGATTCCATACACATTATTTAGGGAATCACTAGAGCCTAACTATCAAAACATTTTAATTGACAATAAATAGATGAATTAGCTACGATAATGTTAACCTAACAACAGCAGGAGGTTAACATTATGAAACAATTACGTGCTTTAGACTTAGCACTAGCTGCCATGTTTGTTGCACTCATGGCAATCGGTGCGAATATCGTATCTTGGGCACCATTTTTACAAGTAGCTGGTGTTCCACTTTCTATGCAACCATTTTTCGCTATTTTAGCGGGACTTCTTCTTGGAAGCAGACTTGGTACCTTATCTATGACTGTTTATATGCTTGTTGGAGTTGCAGGAGCACCGATTTTCGCAAATTTCAAAGCCGGATTTGGAGCACTGTTAGATCCTACTGGCGGTTTTATTATCGCATTTATTATTGTTGCTTACATATCAGGAAAACTAGTAGAACAAAGAGAAAAACCACAGTTCGGTACATTTGCAATTGCTTCTTTTACCGGAATTATTTTAACGTATATCATCGGTACTACTTATATGTATGCAGCTGTAAACTTTTGGATGGGCGGAAATATGAGTTACAAAGCAGCTTGGGCAATTATGATGTGGTTTGCGGTGAAAGATATTCTTTTTACAATTATCGGTGCTGTCATTGCCCCTCGCATATATTATGCAGTTCGTCGTTCTGCTTATCAACATTCTCATTCGACACTATAATAATGAAAAAAAGAGTTACTCCGCTGCGTGGAGTAACTCTTTTTATATTAAGATTCTTGCTTCATTTGCTCTTCTAAAATTTTCTTCATCATAACAAGCATGTCATCTCTTAGCTCTTCATGCTGAAGTGCCATTTCAATTGTCGTTTGAACAAAGCCTACTTTTTCCCCAACATCGTAACGCTTTCCTTCAAAGTCATAAGCAAATACACGTTGAATTTCATTTAAGCTTTGAATCGCATCTGTTAATTGAATTTCGCCACCTGCACCAATATTCTGGTTTTCTAAGAACATAAAGATTTCAGGTGTTAAGATATAACGTCCCATAATCGCTAAGTTTGAAGGTGCTGTACCTTGCGCTGGCTTCTCAACAAACTTTCGAACTTGATAACGACGACCCTCTTGTTCTAATGGATCAATAATTCCATAACGATGTGTTTCTGTTTCTGGAACAGTTTGTACACCGATAACAGATGAAAGTGTTTTATCATATTCATCCATTAATTGGCGTAAACATGGCTTTTCAGCTTGAACAATATCATCACCTAATAAAACAGCGAATGGTTCATCACCAATGAATTTACGCGCGCACCAAACTGCATGCCCTAGTCCTTTTGGTTCTTTTTGTCGGATATAATGAATATCAACCATTTTAGAAGAAGCTTGGACTTTTTCAAGTAACTCATATTTTTTCTTCTCTAATAAGTTTTGTTCTAGTTCGAACGCATTATCGAAATGATCTTCAATTGAACGCTTTCCTTTACCAGTAACAATAATAATATCTTCAATTCCAGATGCCACAGCTTCTTCTACAATATATTGAATTGTTGGCTTATCTACAATTGGAAGCATTTCTTTCGGCATCGCTTTTGTTGCTGGTAAAAAACGCGTTCCTAATCCAGCAGCAGGAATAATCGCTTTTCTCACTGTTTTCATAATAAATACCCTCTCTTCTGTTCTAATCGTCACATACCTTTTCTTATTGTATGGTGTAATGCTCTAAATTCTATTAGGTGAAACTTTAATCGGCCCTTGGTAATCAAAATATTACAGGCAGTATACAACATCAATTCTTTTCTTCTTACAAAGCCTTACATATGAAATATCATTGCTCATTATACATAGAGCAGGTTTCTTCCAGATGCAAGAAAAAAGGAGGCCGTTCTACGTTCTCCTCTTTTCTCTTCCACTAATGGAAATAACACTCTATCTTATTATAAACGATTCATAACATCTTCTTTAATAGCAAGTAACTTTTGTTCACTATTTTGTAAGGAATCATCTTTCACACCAAAATAAAACTTGATTTTTGGCTCTGTTCCAGATGGACGTAAACAGAACCAAGAACCATCTGCTAATTGATATTTTAACACATTTGATTTCGGTAAGTGAATCTCTTCTGTACTTCCATCTTTTAGTGATGTAATGATGCTTGCTTTATAATCCTCTACTGAAGTTACTTTTAAATCAGCTACTTCTTTTGGCGGATTTTCACGGAATGATGCCATCATTTCTTGAATTTTTTCTGCACCATCTTTTCCTTTTAATGTTAGCGATACAAGGTCTTCACGGAAGAAACCGTATTTCACAAACACTTCTAATAAACCATCGTATAACGTTTTTCCTTGTGATTTATAATATGCAGCTACTTCACATGCAAACAATACAGATTGAACTGCATCTTTATCACGGCAAAACGGACGAATTAAGTAGCCATAGCTTTCTTCATAACCAAATTGGAATTCATACTGTCCGCTTTCTTCATACTGCTTAATCTTCTCACCGATAAATTTAAATCCAGTTAATGTATCTACTGTATCTAAACCGTACGCTTTTGCAATTGTGCGACCAATTTCAGAAGTTACGATTGTTTTTAATACAACACCGTTTTCTGGAAGTGTGCCGTTTTGTTTCTTTTGTGATAATAAATAGTCAAGCATTAACGCACCTGTTTGGTTTCCTGTTAATACTTGATACTGACCAGCGTGATTACGAACAGCTACGCCAAGACGGTCTGCATCCGGATCTGTTGCGATTAACACGTCTGCTCCTACTTTTTCACCGTCGCGAATCGCAAGTTCAAACGCTGCGTGCTCTTCTGGGTTTGGTGATTTTACTGTTGAGAAGTTTGGATCTGGTAACTCTTGTTCTTTTACAACCGTTACGTCTGTAAATCCAACTGCTTCTAAGCCGCGACGCGTTGGAATATTCGATGTTCCATGCAGCGGTGTAAAGACAATCTTTAAATCTTTTCCAACTTTTTGTACCATTTCTTTATTGATAATGACTGTTTTTAACTCTGCCAAGTATGCGTCATCTACTTCTTTTCCAATGATATGTAATAAGCCTTCTGCTTTCAATTGCTCCACATCAGCAACTTCTACTGTTAATTCATCTTCTACTTCATTTACATAGCTAATTAACTCGTCTGCTTCTTTTGGTGGTAATTGCCCACCATCTTCTCCATACACTTTATAGCCGTTATATTCAGGCGGATTATGACTCGCCGTAAGAACGATTCCACTTACTGTATGTAAATAACGAACTGCAAAAGAAAGTACTGGTGTTGGACGTAAACTTTCAAATACATATGTCGTAATACCATGTGCGCCGAGAGTTGCCGCTACTTCCATTGCAAATTCAGGTGATTTATGACGTGAATCATATGCTACAACAACGCCGCGCTTCTTCGCTTCTGCACCTAATTTTTCAATAAAGTGTGCTAGTCCCTTTGTTGCTTTTCGAACAGTATATACGTTCAAACGGTTCGTACCAGCACCCAGCTCCCCGCGCATACCACCTGTACCGAATTCTAAGTTTTTATAGAAGCTATCTTCTATTTTCTTTTCATCTTGCTGCATATTTTCTAGCTGTTCTTTTAATTCTGCATCTAAGCTTGCATAGGATAGCCAGCGACTATATTCTTGTTTCCAATCCATTTTCTAATCTCCTCTCGCATGTCATAACTACATTATATGAAAAAAACGACAGGTATCTCAATATATTTTAAAATCTAACAGGATTTTACTGTAAGCATTTGTATACACTAACCCTATATACTTTAAACAAAAAGGTGAGAAAAATGGAAGAATGGGGATTATCTGAAGAGTTAAAAATAAAAACGAAACAAATGATCGAAGTTGTAGAGGGCGAATTACGTGATATGAAGCAAACTGTTGAAAAAGACGGTGAGTGTATTTTATGTAAAATGGAAGAAATTCATCATTTACTAAGTAATGTTCAAACACTAGCAGCTTCTTATTATTTAAAGGCATATTTATCACCCTATACATCAGGCTATGCTCCCATTACAACAGCAATTCAACATTTAGGTGATAGAAAACATGGTGCGTTAATTGTTGTCGAAAGAAATGATTCACTTAATTCCCTTATTCAAACTGGAACAAAACTTGAAGCTTATTTAACTGTTCCACTGCTGGAATCCATCTTTTATCCAGGCAATCCGCTTCATGACGGAGCTGTTCTCATTAAAGGAAACCATATTGTTTCAGCTGCGAACATTCTTCCTTTAACAAAAAGCATAGAAATCGATTCAAAACTAGGAACACGACATCGGGCTGCAATTGGTTTATCAGAAAAAAGCGATGCACTCATATTAGTTGTCTCTGAAGAAACGGGTCGCAGATCCTTTGCTTTAAATGGAACGTTATATACAATTTCTTTATAAAAAAGGCAGCGTAGTCCGCTGCCTTTTCTATCCCTATCTTATTCTTCTCCAAAGCGTTCAACCAGTGTCGCAAGTGTACGAACCATTGCACCTGTCGCTCCAGCTGGGCCTAAATCATGTGCACTCGTTGTATCAGATGTTCCAGCAATATCTAAATGTACCCATGGCGTTTCTTCTGCAAATTCGCCAAGGAATGTTCCGGCCATTACCGCATGACCTTCGCGGCCTGGTGAGTTATTTAAATCAGCAAATTTGCTGCCTCGAACGCGTTCTTTATCACGCTCGAAAATCGGTAATTGCCAAATTGGCTCATCTGTTTCCATGGATGCTTCTAATACTTGTTCAAATAATGCTTCATTATTTGTCATTGCACCTGTTGTGTGATTTCCAAGCGCAACGATAACACCGCCTGTTAATGTTGCAATATCAACAAGGTAGTTTGCACCAAGTTTTTTTGCATACGTAATACCATCAGCTAATGCCAAGCGGCCTTCTGCATCTGTATTTAATACTTCAATTGTTTTACCACTCATAGATGTAATGACATCATCCGGTTTAAATGCAGTACCACTCACAACGTTATCAGTTGATGGGATAACAGCAACTACGTTTTGCTCTGGGCGAAGTTCACCGATAATCTCCATTGCGCCAAGAACTGCTGCGGCGCCGCCCATATCACCTTTCATTCCTACCATGCCTTCGCGTGGTTTTAAAGAGTAACCGCCTGTATCATATGTGATCCCTTTTCCAACGAATCCGATCACATCCGTCCACTCTTCTTTTCCTTTATAAATAAGAGCAATCATTTTTGGTGGCTCTGTAGAACCTTGGTTTACAGCAAGTAACGCACCCATACCAAGCTCTTCCATTTCTTCTTTCTCAAGCACTTTATAATCCATATCATATTTCTCAGCTAATTCAACTGCATACTCTGCAAGTGTTGTTGCTGTTAATACATTAGGCGGCATATTTACAAGTGTACGAGCTGAATTTGTAGCACGTCCATGCACATATCCTACTGTTAATGCAGCTTCAATTTCTTTTGCATCCTCCGCTGTAATAACCGCAAAGTTTTCTAACTCTACACTTTCTTTTTTGTCCGTTTTATATGTTTGTAAATCATATGTACCAAGACAAGATACTTCAGCTGCAATATGCGCAACATCAATTGCATCTAATTTATCTGTTACGAAAGAATCAAGTAAAATTGCAGCTTCTTGCACTTTGTCAGCTTTTAATGTTTTAAATGCTTTACTAAGTGAAGCACGTAACGTTTCTGTTGAGTATGATTCCTTTTTGCCAAGACCGACAAAATAATAACGTTTTACATTTGTTTTTCCTAAACTATGTACTTTGGAAATAGCTTTTTTCTTTGCACTCAGCTCTTTCTCTTCTAATAAAACTTGTAATTGTCCATCAAATGCTTTATCTAATTCCTGTACAAAACTACTCACTTTTTCTTCTTCAAATAAAGCAACGATAACTGCTTCATGACTCGCTAATTCTTTTTGTACTTGAAACATGTTCAAACCCCCTAGATTTCTCTACTTTCATTATAACTGTATTTTTCCAGAAATGCGATAATTCTAACTTTTCTTTCACTTCATATATAGAATCAGCTCCGGTAATGACGGCAAATGATGTAATGGATAGTCTTCCACTTCCCCGCCCCTTTTTCTTATATAAATCCAACTTGATTTTCTAACATATAAATTGTGACTATGAAGAACAAAAAGAGACTTTCACTCATTTTTTCCTTCTGTTTTTATATGGCATGGGACTAAAAAAGACACTGACCGCTTCTATGCATGGCCGGATGCTCTCGCCAATCTAAAAAGAATGGTTTGCTATTCGTTTTTTAATTTGGATTTATATATTGTGAACCAAGACAAAGAAAAAAGTCTAGTGTTAACCTCACTAGACTATCTCTGTTTCAAATATTGACCGCGAAACACTTGCAATGTTTCATCTTGGTTCAACATCGTTAACTGCTCTTCTGTCAACTTACCGTTCCCCATTTTCACTACGTATACATTTACTTTTTTCTTACCCCACTCACTATATACATCTTGAACCGTTTCATAATATAAATCGAGTCTATTTCCTTTTATAGCTCCCCCTTTATCTGCTACCACACCATATCCATAGCCTGGTACAAAAAGGATGGTCCCAATCGGAAACACACTTAAATCAGCTGCGATTGTAGAATATATGTCACGTTTTGCCTTTACACCTGAATATGTAATGCCATACTCTGGGTGCCCGGGCCTTTTACCAGTTGATTCTATCCCTGACGTATAACCAGTTGCTGTCATTTCCATTACACGATATTTAGACCAGTCTTTTCCCTGTTCTAAAGCATTTATCACTTCTTTACTCGGAACAACTTGTTGTGCTCTTTCTGCTGCATGTACTTCCTTTACATTGCTTTCTTGATATGTTTTTATAAGCTCTGTTAAAGACACTCCAGTGAATGCTTGCCATGTCACACATAATGCTGCTACAAGTAAACAAGTCATCATAATGCGAATACCATAACGTTTTAACATTTTTATATTCCACACTCCTTCATCGTTCATCATTCCCTATACGATAAAAAAATATGCAGAAAAAAATCCCCAGTAAACTGGAGACTAGAACATTTGATATCCACTTTTCCGAAGCTTCTTTATAACAACTCCTGCTAGAATTGCCCCGAGTAACCCTGTTGATAAAATAAAAAGATCGGCTTGTCCAAGACGTAAAACGCTTGTACCAAATAAAGAAAATGTTTCCTTAGGTTTTGAAAAATAATCCCAGACACTTGCTTTACTAATAATCAACATACAAACAATCGGATAAATGATAACCATCACCCAAGTAGCACGTAAAATCATGTTGAGTAAAAATCCAATTCCAAAGAAAAGTATAAAAAACAACATCATTGAAATCAGTAATACTGGAATACTCACTTTTCCCCACTCCTTCCATATATATTCAATCTAATTTCCCAACATATATTCATTTTAATTTTCAAGCATCTAAGTCGCGGCTATGAAAACAAAAGAAGATCTCCACTCGCTTTCTACTTTTGTTCTCACTTGGCATGGGACGAAAAAAGGCACTGACCGCTTCCATGCATGGCCGGATGCTCTCTCCCATTTAAAAAAATGCCTTGATGTTAGTTTTTTAATTTGGATTTATATACTTCTTATCCCCTGCCGTAAATACATGATACGATGTATATCCAAATTGATCTCCTGGATTTAATGTTGTATCCATCTTAAGAACCGGTCCTGTATTCCCTTCTAATAAATAACGAATTAATATGGAAGTATTTTGATCATATGCAATATCTTTCGGATATAAAAATGCGACTTCTGACAATTCCTCCTCTTGAACAGTAACCTCTTCTCCTTCTGGTTCCAATAGAAAAATAATCATGTTATCACTAATTTCATCACGAATAACACCAGAGCGAATACCAATCACTCCTTTTACATGTGTAGTAACGCCTGTCTCTTCCAAAACTTCACGTTTTACAGCTTCATCAATGGTTTCACCTTCATTGACAAAGCCCGCTGGTAATGACCATTTCCCTTTTAATCCGCTATATTTTTTCTTAACGAAGAGCCATCTCCCATCTTTTGTCGCTACTAGTCCGCTTACAGCTAGCCAAACTTTCCCACGCTTCCCCATGATGCAAAACCCCTTCCGATTAAACGAACAGAATATTCATTCTTTTCTATGTATTATACTATATTTTTCAGTGAGAATAATATAATCTTCCTTGTTCTTCAGTTACTACGTTTCTTTCTACCCTTCTACACCTTCCGTATATTTGATATAATGTTAATATATGTAATTTTATCACTTGTAAAAAGGTCTCGAATCACTTCAAAATTCTTCCTTGACATCACACCTATTCATTGCGAAAGGAGTTAAAAGTAAAATGAGAAATCCATCAAAAAAATCCAATATTGTATTTGTAACATTAATTTCTGCATTACTCTTCTGCGCTGTCTTAATTGTCTCTTCACTTTCACCACTTGCTAATTTAGGACCTAATGCAAATAAATTTAACTCTTTAGGCATGTGGAAATCAATCGGCACGATTTTACTATTTTATATCGTACCTCTATTTCTTTATATCGTAGGGGTGAAGACAATGCGATTCATTATGGCTTTTCTTTGCGGTATGGGGCTATTCATACATCTCGTGATACTTACAGTCGTATGTATTGTAATACGCGTAAGTGACTATAACGCCTCCTCTTTCTTAGGAGTCATCATTGTTTGCACAGCGGTAATAATCACAAACATCATTTGGTTTTTTGTTGCTTTTCGCCCAAAAAGAAATTCTACTTATACACTGAATGTACGATGAAATAGAAGTTTAAGAAAAGCTTGTATTACACAAAAAGCAGAAACGACTCATAGCCGTTTCTGCTTTTTTCTACTATATCCCTCTTTTGATTTTCCAACATATAAAACACGGCTGTGAAAACAAAAGTGGATCTCCACTCGTTTACTTCCCTTGTTTTAATATGGCATGGGGTAGGAAAAGGCCCTGACCGTTTCTACCCATGGCCGGATGCTCTCTTCCATCAAAAGAGAAAGTTTTTTTCATTTATATTTATATATTAAAAGAACTTCAATTTACCTTTTTTCAGAACTAATAAAGGTCCGCCAAGTAAGAATAAGTAACGGTTATCGATTACTTTCTTCATGAACGAAGCTTTCCAACCTGTTAATTTTTTACCCATAACAACGCCCATTGCATCGTCATGTCCTAATGAACATACAGATCCTTTATTATCGAATACGAATTTTTTCATTTCGCCTTTACCACGAACTAACACAGCTAAGTTGTGCGCAATGTTGTAACCTTGTTGAATCGCAATTTGCGCTGTTGGTGGGTATGGACGGTTAATTTCTTCATTAATGATTAACGCTGCGTCACCAACCATAAATACATCTTCATGACCTGGAGCATGCATATACTCATCAACTTTTACACGTCCACGCATTGCTTCAAAGCCAGACTCTTCCACAATACCATTACCGCGAACACCAGCAGCCCAAACAACAGTTTCAGATTTAAGTAATTCTACATCGTCACCGTTCGCAACAAGAATACCTTCTTCAGTTGCTTCTTTAATTGCTGTACCAATGCGGAATTCTACACCTTTTTTCTCTAACTGTTTTACAGCGTACTCCACTAATTCCGGATCGAAACCAGGAAGTGCAGACGGAGCAGCCTCCACACAGATGATACGTGCTTTTTCACGTGGAACATCATACTCTTTGCAAAGTTCAGGAATTCGGTTTGCAAGCTCACCTACATACTCGATACCTGTAAATCCTGCACCACCAACAACGATTGTTACTAACTCATCACGCTTTTCAGTCGCATATTGAGAGAACTTGTATTCCATATGCTCACGAATTTGACGAGTTGCATTAATGTTAGTAATCGAGAATGCATGCTCTTTCAATCCTTTAATGCCAAATGTTTCAGACTCAAAGCCAAGACCGATTACTAAGTAATCATACTCTAACTCAGCATTTTTTAAAATAACGCGTTTTTCAGCTGCTTTAATTTCTACAACTGTATCTTGTACAAAGTTTACTTTATTTGTATCAATAACGTCTTGAATGTCGAGACGGATTTTATCATGATGTAATGTGCCAGCTGCACTTTCATGTAACCAAGTTGCTTGGTAGTGATAGCTGTTGTTGTTTACTAACGTAATTTCAGCTTCACTTACAGATAATGCTTTTTGCAGACGAACAGTCGTAATCATCCCGCCATAACCTGCACCTAAAACTACGATTTTTGGAGTTTTCACTCAATCACAACCCTTTTCTTTATATAATAGTAATGAAAAATAAGACCAAAGTGTTAAACACTTACTTTGTCAAGAATGTGGAATTCCTCACATTCTCAAGCATAACAAAACTTATTCAAAAAATCTTACGAAATTTGTCATAAAAAATTAACATAATACTTTCCTATATTAGTCGGTTTCATTTCATAATTCAAGCACCTAGCGAATTATCAATATTTTAAAATAACATAGCGTTTTCAAGGGTTTTCCAACCTTTTTTACATGTATTTTCCTAGTTGGTATATTTTATACATTTTTAACTTAACTATGCACAAGCTTACATATAATTCAGTCATTTCTTGCAGTATTCTAAACCTAAATATGTTATCATTTATTGTAAAGTGTAATCTTATTTGCAGGATTTCCGTATACATATGAACAATATATGGAATCAATATCAAAATTCCATCTATAGGGGGAATAAATAGTGACAGAAAATCAAAAAGTTTACGACATAACGATTATCGGTGGAGGTCCAACAGGATTATTCACAGCGTTTTATGGCGGCATGAGACAGGCCAGTGTAAAAATTATTGAAAGCTTACCGCAACTTGGAGGACAATTATCCGCACTATACCCTGAAAAATATATTTACGACGTAGCCGGATTCCCGAAAGTACGCGCGCAAGAACTTGTTGATAATTTAAAGGAACAAATGAAAAAGTTTGACCCAACTGTTTGCTTAGAAGAAGCAGTTGATACCCTTGAAAAGCAAGCCGATGGCGTATTTAAGCTTGTAACAAATAAGGAAACGCACTATTCTAAATCTGTCATTATTACAGCTGGTAATGGAGCTTTCCAACCACGCCGTTTAGAATTGGAGGGTGTGGAAAAATTCGAGAAGAAAAATCTACACTATTTCGTTGATGATATGAATAAATTCGCTGGGAAACGCGTCGTTGTATTTGGTGGCGGCGACTCTGCAGTGGACTGGACAATGATGTTAGAACCAATCGCTGAACAAGTAACAATCGTTCATCGCCGTGATAAATTCCGCGCTCATGAGCACAGCGTAGAAAACTTAATGAACTCTCGCGCAGATGTAAAAACACCTTACGTTCCAGTCGAATTAATTGGCGAAGACAAGATCGAACAAGTTGTATTACAGCATGTAAAAACGGAAGAAAAAGTTGTGATTGACGTTGATGATGTCATCATAAACTATGGCTTCGTTTCTTCTCTTGGTCCAATTAAAAACTGGGGCCTAGACATTCAAAAAAACAGCATCGTTGTAAACTCTAAAATGGAAACAAACATCCCTGGTATTTACGCAGCTGGTGATATTTGTACATATGAAGGAAAAGTAAAACTGATTGCATGTGGATTTGGTGAAGCTCCAACAGCAGTAAACAATGCAAAAGCTTACATCGATCCAAATGCAAAACTGCAACCAATGCATAGTTCTAGTATGTTTTAATTTATAGATGAAACGGACTCCTTTCGTACGAAGGGGGTCTTTTTTTATAATCCTCTCCTCCTCTTTAAGACAAACTACAACACAAATATATAAATCCAATAAAAAAAACGAACATCAAACCATTCTTTTCAGATTGGCGAGAGCATCCGGCCATGCATAGAAGCGGTCAGTGCCTTTTTTCGCCCCATGCCATGTGAAAACAGAAGGAAAAAATGAGTGAAAGTCTCTGTCTGTTCTCCATAGCCATAATTTATCTGTTAGAAAATCAAATTAGATTTATATAGAAAGGTGGTTTTGATATGGATATTAGATGGAAAAGTGAAGATGTTATTTTTGACACACTAAGGGAAGCTGAAGTATGGGCTGACTCGATCGCAAACGAAATATACGGAAGAACGATTGACGGGTATATAACACCTGACTATAAGATTGCTTACGCTCTGTCATTTTTCTTAGCTTCTGTTCCTACCTTCATCGTTCACACAGAAGAAGCGGTAATTACAGATTCATTTATTTATAAAGTCTGGGTAACCACTTTAACCAATGCTGGGTAAAAAAACATTCAAAGGATACCTCTCAATCCTCCCCTTCTCTGTATAATTATGGTACAATCAAAAGGAACGTTTGTTCTCATAAAAAAAAAGGGGGATTATAAAACATGATTCAACCAAAGATTATTAAAAAAGAAGCTTTCCAAGCCATCGGTATTTCTATCACAACAAATAATGAAATGGAAACATCAGCTGAAGGACAGATTCCTCACCTATGGAACCACTACTATCAAGATCAAGTCATGAATCAAATTCCTAATAAAAACGCTCAAACAACACTAGCATTGTATTCAGATTACGAGTCCGATGAAACCGGAACATATACATACACAATTGGTATGCCGGTCTCTTCACTAGACACAATCCCTGGAAATATGAAATTTCTTACAATACCTACTCAGACATATGCAGTATTTACAACACGTAAGGGTCCTGTATCAGAAATCGTATACGAAACATGGCAAGATATTTGGAACTGGTCAAAAGAAAATAAACGCGCTTTTACAATTGACTTTGAGCTCTATGATGAAAGAGCTATTGATCCAAATGATGCACAGGTTGATATTTATATCGCACTCGCTTAATCCATTTCATACATTAATATTATTCTGCACTCTTTACCTCAAAAGACACAGCGAATCTTCGCTGTGTCTTTTTTGTTACTACACTACATTTTATAATGCAATCCATATTTATCAGTTCATTACATATACATTCAATTTCTCCAAACCTTACAAAACTGTGAGTTTTTTGTAAGATGAATCGATAGTACTTTACTGCATTCTACCGCATACTAAAAGTACAACAACAAACAATATTTCATGAGGTGATATATATGAACGGAAATAAATTATTATCTGCTTTTTCATACTGGAGTGTTTTCTTTGCTCCTATTTTATTCCCAATTATTGTTTGGATTATAGGTGAAAATGAAACGAAATCCCATGCAAAACGAGCGCTATGGACACATATTATTCCAAGTATCGCAGCCTTTGTAGGAATGATTGTAGTAGGAATTATGGGACTTGGTTCCAATCAACCTGATGTGACACTTGGCATCGGTGCGATTATTACTTTATGCATTTGTAGTATTATTAGCCTATACTTCTTTATTTGGAATATCGTAAAAGGAATTCAAGTCATGAAATCCTAACATGAAAAGCCATCAAACACTCCAAGCGGAGAGAACGTCTGATGGTTTTTTTATGTTTTCTACTGTAAGATGCCCCCCTCTTTTTTTGTCTTTAAAAATCCACTGGGCAAATCTTCTATTATTGTCTACAATGAAAAAGTACAGTATAGAAATATTAAAAACTGTATAAAACGATTGTTAACAGGATTTTATATTCATTTAAAATTGGTACATAGAAAGGAAGCAATATGGAGGAACTACAACAAAACAAATCTGCTCCAGTAGAAAGTGGAACACCTTTGCTAAAAAATACAAATTTCCTATTTCTCTGGGCAGCTACATTATTCTCAAGCTTTGCTTTAGCCTTTTTTACATTTTCCCAAACTTGGTACATAGCCAAAACATTAAATCTTGAAGCCTCACTAGGCGTTGTCTTTGTTGCGCTTAGCGTCCCAAGACTTATCTTTATGATTGTTGGAGGAGCTGTGGCAGATAAGTTTCCGAAAAAAAATATTATGTTTTACTCAAATATCATTCGTGCGCTTCTTGTCGCAACAATTTTAACTTGGTTTATCGTTGGTCATGTAACATTATATACGTTTGCTTTGTTTGCCTTGTTTTTTGGATTAGCGGATGCCTTCTTTTGGTCAGCGGACGGTTCCATTCTCCCTGAGCTTGTAGAAAAACACCGTTTAACACAGGCAAATTCACTTACACAAATGACAAACCAAGCGTCAGTCATTTTAGGACCTGTATTTGGTGGAATCCTCATTAAATTTAGTAATTATGAGACCATCTTTACCATTACCATTCTATTGCTCATTGTTGCTGCTATACTCGTCCAAAAAATTCAATATACCGTGCAAGTAGAACAGGATGCAGACAAAGGAATGTTTACATCTATTAAAGAAGGCATTTTGTACGTAAAGGAATCACCTTTTCTTTCAACATTCCTTATCTGTAGTGCCTTTCTAAATTTATTTTTAATCGGTCCAATGCAAGTTGGTTTCCCATTATTTATCAAAAACGTTCTTCATGGTGACTCGCTTCAATTTAGTTACTTAGAAGCCGCTGTTGGAGGCGGAATGGCAATTGGTGCTGTCATTGTTGGACTTAAAAATATTAATCGCAGACGCGGACTATTTTGCATCATTATGATGCTATTATCTGGCGTTTTCTTCTTATCCATTAACTTCAGTACAGCACTTTGGCAAGCACTACTCGCAGGCGCATTTTACGGTATTACCATTGCCATGGCCATCGTTCCATTAATGGCAATGATTCAATCTACTGTCAAAGAAGAAATGATGGGGCGTGTCATGAGCTTACTGATGCTGTCATCTATGGGCTTCATCCCGCTTTCCTATGCATTTACATCGCTCGCGCTTGCAGCTGGTATTCCGATTGTGACGATTATGAAAAGCGGTGCTATCGCTGTTATTGTCTTTGTACTATTTGTGGCGATTCGCGTTCCTGTTGTACGAAAATTCGATTGATCGAAAAGAGTCATGTATTATACGCATGACTCTTTTTTAAACGGATCGAATAAATCTACCTTTCTACTCCTTCTTATAGCCGCTCCCCACTCTAACCCAATATCTAAAAATAAATCGCGCATCGTACTATACAAAAGAGCCTTAACATCTTTACGAATTTCTCCTAACTTATACGCCCTGACAACACTTTTCACCCGCCATATAAGCTTCGCTCGCATATCTTCATCGACCATAAGTTGTTCCAAAAATACGCCTTGCTCTAATAATCCGCTCTTTTTATAAGCCAGTTCTACCTTACTCCAAAGTATATTAATCGTTTGCGGATTTCGTGACATCGGTACAATCGCATGTACAAACTGAACTGGAATATCATGACGACAATATGTTTCATCAAGCACATACGTTGTTTTTTCTTTTGTACTTCTTTAGAAAGGTTTTTAAAAAGAACCGTTTCCCTTTCTTCCCGTACCCCTTCCTCCTTACATCCATCTACACTTTCTCTCTTTTCACATGCGGACATTTCCATACGGTCATCCATGCGGTCAAGTGCAGTTTTACGAAACACATATAAGTTTGCACTATATCCCCCTCGCTTATATCTTTCTTTCGTAGGGATCTGCTCAATAATCCCAAGTTCCTCTAGTTTTGCAACAGAGCGACGCACCGTACGAATGCTTTTCTCTATCTTAGTCGCAATCGTCGCCATTAACGGACAAGCAACTCCAACTGTTTTTTGCTTTTCATTTACTGCATATCTTCCTAAAAACTGAATCACTAAAAAATCTGTTTTATTTATATTCTCTTTATAACGCACTAAAATTTGCTTTTGGTATGTATTAAATTCTTCTCTACTTTGAAATTCGCTATATGTTTTCATTAAATAATAGAAAGTTCCCATTTTTATCACCCCATATATAAATAGGTGCGATAAAGCAAAAGGGGTAATTGAATAATTTAAAAAGCGTAAAACATAAAAACAGGTCGCACTACAACATGCGACCTGTTTTACTTATCAATAAAAGCTATTGCTTACAATTAACCAACCCAAACACCATCATTATTAAATTTGTAATATTTACCATCAATCCATTTTGTTCCTGTTACCATCGTACCGAAAGAATCAAGGTAGTACCAGCTTCCACCAAGCTTTAACCACCCTTTATATTCAGATCCATCGCTCTTAAAGTAGTGCCAGTAATTACCGATTTTTTGCCAACCTGTTTGCATTACCCCGCCGTTATCAAAGTAGTAATATGTATTATTGATATAACGTTTTCCTGTTTCCATAATTCCGTATGATCCAAGATAATACCATTTTCCTCCATTAGATAACCAGCCTGTTTGTTTTGCTCCACTACTATTTAAGAAATACCAAGATCCTTTAATTTGAACCCAACCTGTTTGCATTGCTCCCGTGTTTTCATTTAGATAATAATATGTATATTTCCCTGTTTTTTTATCTTGAATGGAAACCCATCCTTTTTCCATTATTCCATATGATCCAAGGTAATACCATTTTCCTCCAGTTGCTAACCAGCCTGTTTGTTTTGCTCCACTACTATTTAAGAAATACCAAGATCCTTTAATTTGAATCCATCCCGTATGCATTGCTCCAGTGCTTTCATTCAGGTAGTAATATGCATATTTCCCTGTTTTTTTATCTTGAATTGACGTCCACCCTTTATGCATATATCCAAAAGAAGGATCAAGGTAATACCATTTCCCTCCAGTGGATAACCAGCCTTTTAGCTTATTACCATTTTGACCATAGTAATACCAATATCCATTTTGTTGAACCCAGCCCCTAGCCGCCTTAGCATAACTTACATTTGTAACTTTAGAAACTGTGTTATTCTGTTGAATAGCTTTGTTTCCATCTGCATAAGCTGCTGTTGGAATTAATAATGCAGCAGAAAGTAAAGATGTCATAATTACCTTTTTCATAAATTTTCCCCTTTTCAGAATATATATTTTCTATGCTATTTTACCAATTATCTGTAATACATTAAATGTTTTTTTTACGATATTTATACAAATAAATTATAAGATAGTTATAAAATATAGATGATGTGTCTTTACTCTGCAATTTACTATATACTTTCATTAAATTATATAAAGATTAATGAACGATGATTTGATGATTCCTAATGACATGAGGTGAAAAACATGATTGTAATTAGTGCTTGTTTAGCTGGTATTGCTTGTCGCTATGATGGAAATGACAATCTAATCTCAAAAATAGAAGAGCTATTACAGAAAGAGGAAACCGTCCTTGTTTGTCCAGAAGTATTGGGAGGTTTGCCTACACCACGCCCCTCCGCAGAAATCATCGGTGGAAACGGTGACGATGTACTAGATGGAAAAGCAAAGGTAATAGATAAAGACGGAAACGATGTAACAGAAGCTTTTGTACAAGGAGCTTATAAAGCGTTGAAAGAAATAAAAGATTTAAATCCCGAATACATCATTTTGAAAGAAAAAAGTCCGTCTTGTGGTAGTTCTACTATTTATACAGGAGAATTTAATGGAAACAAACAAGAAGGTTACGGTGTGACAACAGCTTTATTTCGAAGACATGGCTTTACAGTAATTTCAGAAGAAGATTTTGAAAACAAATAAAGGAGTTGACCTACAAGGTCAACTCCTTCTTCATTATTTCACACCTAATTTTTCTTTCACTTTCGCAGGAAGCTCGTCTTTTTTCACTTCTTCCCAAGCTGTTACACCTTTTTCATCAGAGTGGAATACACGTAGGAACGCTTCTTTACGAAGGTTTTTCACAGCTGTAAATTCCATTTCTTTTTCTTTACCATCTTTATCAAATGCAGGTAACTTGTACTCAAATGATTTGTGCTTCTGACCACCATCTGCTTGTTCAATTTTTTCTTTTCCATCAACTGTAATTTGAACATAGTACTCATCTTTTCCCATACGGTTTAAATCGCAACCAACTAACATTGTCGCAAATACAACTAAAATACTAAAAAGTGCAATATATCTTTTCACGTCATTCACCTCATGTGTTTTTTATTATGTTGTTATCATAGTCCTTTTTCATTTGAGGAGAAATTCAAAAACGTGACATGAACATTACACTTTTGTAAGATAACAAAAATAACCTCCTCACTTATATGTGAGAAGGTTAAGATTAACACTCTTCCGGCTTACCAGCATTCGTCGCTGTACGGAAAGATGATCCACATCCACATGATGCGATTGCGTTTGGATTATCAATTGTAAACCCACCGCCAAGCATCGATTGCTTGTAATCAATTTTTACTCCTTTTACAATCGGAGCACTTTCTTTATCAATAACAAATTCAACACCAAAAAACTCAAGAACTGTGTCGTCTTCATTTGGTTCTCTTTCAAATCCTAAACCGTAAGAAAGACCGCTACATCCACCGCCATGTACAGCAAGGCGAACGTATTTCTCTCCATCTTCAGCATCTTTCAACATATCCTTAATTTGAAATGCTGCTTGTTCTGTTACATCAATCATGAAATCCACCTTCCTTTCTTCTCTCGTTCTATTATACATCTTTACGCTTATATCTTGTACTCATACACTCCGCGGCAAATTACTTCTGCTGGACCTTTCATCAAAACGTTCCCTTCTTCTGTCCAGGCAATCATTAAATCGCCGCCTGCTAGATGAACCGTAATTTCTTCGCCGCGCTTCATTTTTTCATTTAACACTGCTGCCACAACTGCTGCACATGCCCCTGTTCCACATGCCTGCGTCACGCCTGACCCGCGTTCCCAAACACGGAAATTCATTTCATTGTCATTTACAATTTCAATGAATTCAACATTCACTCGTTCTGGGAACATTTCATGTGTCTCAAGCACCGGTCCTAATGTTGTAAGCGGCGCTTCTTCCACATCATCAACAAAAATAACCGCATGCGGATTTCCCATTGAAACACCTGTAAAGACATAGCGGTGATTATTATATAAGAAATCTTCACGAATGAATGGTGTTTCCCCTTCACCAAGCATCGGCAACTCTGCACGAGTTAAACGAGGCGCTCCCATATCAATTTTCACTAATGTAACAATATCACCTTCTACTGTTACTTCCGCTGTTACAATTCCAGCTAATGTTTCAATTGTAAAAACAGTTTCTTCTACTAGTTTATGCTCATACGCATATTTCGCTACGCAGCGCAGTCCGTTCCCGCAACTTTTCCCTTCTGAACCATCGTTATTAAACATACGCATTTTTACTGGCGCTATTTCCGATGGACAAATTAAAATCATGCCATCTGCTCCAATGCCAGTATTGATACTCGAAACCTTTTCCGCCACAAGAGCTAGCTCTTCCTCTGGAATTTGTTCTTCAAACATATTTACATATATATAACTATTTCCAAGACCATGCATTTTTGTAAAAGAAAATTGTTTCATCCTCATTCACTCCAAAAAAAATTTGTTGTTTTAAGTATAAAATGCATGCTTTTGGAACACAATAAGAACGTCCCCCGTTTCTCATATTTGACAACATTTTGATGGCTTTTATATAAGAGCCGTTCTTACACAAATCGTGTAAGAAAAAAGCCCTTCTCGGAAAGGGCCTTTTTTTATTTTATCGCGCTATTCACGGGCAGACCAATTAGTGAGAACTAATAATCAGTGCACTGAAGCCCACTGGTTAAAATTCTACTTTATACAAACATCCCTGCTATCGCAGCACTTAATAAATTGGCGAGTGTCCCTGCTACAATCGACTTTAATCCAAATTTAGCAATATCACTACGACGCGTCGGTGCCATTCCTCCAAGTCCACCAAGTAAAATAGCCACCGAAGATAAATTAGCAAATCCACAAAGAGCAAATGTAATCATTGCCGTCGTTTTTTCTGAAAGATTCCCCATTTGAGGAGCAAAATCAGTAAACGCTACAAACTCATTTAAAATTAACTTTTCTCCAATAAAACTTCCTGCTGTAATCGCTTCTGTCCACGGTACACCAATAACAAAAGCAAGCGGTGAAAAAATATAACCTAGTATGAGTTGTAGTGACAAATTGGGATAACCGAAAAGACCACCGATTCCACCAACAATTCCATTTAACAGTGCAATGATTGCAATAAATGCAATTAACATTGCCCCAACATTTAAAGCAAGTGATAATCCATCTGCAGCCCCACGTGCAGCTGCATCAATAACATTAGCTGGCTTTTGGTCATCATCTTTTGTGTCTTCCTCATGTGCCTTATGTACTTCTGGCTTTTCTGTTTCCGGAAATAATAGTTTCGCCATAATAAGTCCTGCTGGTGCCGCCATAACACTCGCAGCTAACAAATATTGAAGCGGTACGCCAAGCGCAGCATATCCAAAAAGAGTTGATCCAGATACAGACGCTAAGCCTCCGACCATAACTGCAAATAGCTCTGATTTCGTCAGACGCGGCATGTATGGACGAATTACAAGGGGTGCTTCTGTCTGTCCTAAAAAGATGTTTGCTGTAGCAGATAGCGATTCAGATTGACTTGTACCTAACAACTTTGCTAGTGCCCCACCGATAATTCGAACGACCCATTGCATAATTCCTAAATAATATAAAACAGCAATAACTGATGATAAAAAAATTAAAATTGGCAGTACACGAAACGCAAATACAAATCCAGCCATCTTCGTCGGATCCCCTAAGCTGCCAAATAAAAATAAAATACCGGCATTCGCAAAATCCATAATTCTTTGGACGAACTGTGTCACCTTCTCTAAAACCATTCGTCCTACATTCCACTCTAGCACGATAAAGCCAAATAATAATTGAATGGCAAGTCCGCCAAATATAGTACGTGCCGAGATCGCTCTTCTATTATTTGAAAGTAAATATCCAATCAGAAGAATAACGATAATTCCAGCGAGTCCCCAAATAATATTCATTTTGTCACCTCAAAGATTCAAATTCTTTGTTAGCATTTCCTTCGAAAGAATTTTTACTCTAATAGAATAGATGGCATAAAAAAAGACGTTGCTCATTTGCAACGCCTTAAAACATTGGATTTTCATCTAAGTAATCATATACATTTTTCACAAGTTCTTCTACTGTTGCCCCCTGCACAACTTCTCCGTTTACAAGTGCAAAAGGTCCTTCAAAACAAATACCACAATACCCTAAGCAGCCATACTCCATAACATCTAAATTCGGATCTTTTTCTAATTTCTCTAGTGCTGCTTGTGAGCCACTTGCAAGATTACCTACACAAAATTCGATTAATGGTTTAATCAAAATGCTCCCCCCTGTATCTCTAAAAATGAATCTATAATAAGAAAACTAAGCTGTTTCTTGTTGTTTTCATTACACTTGCTAAAATATTTAGTTGCTTCACTGTTTCATTTCAAACTAAAAGATCTTCGTTATATCAATTCACTTCGATTTCTCAGCATACAAATCACTGCTATGAAAACAGAAAAAGACCTCTACTTATTTCCTCCTTCTGCTTTCATGTGGCATGGGGACAAAAAAAGGCACTAACGACCGCTTCTATCCATCAGCGGACGCTCTCCACCCCAAAAGAAGAAGTTTATGTCAACTACATAACTTAATTGAAACAGTTTGCTCACTTTTCTTCTTATTGTACAACAGAGTACACATTCATGCATTGTTATTTGTTCACAAATTCGATATAATTTGAGTGAGTAAAGTCAAAATATTTTTTCAATATATAATTGTATGATTAGGGGATATTTCAACAGAAAAGGGGTAATCCATCATGAAACACCTCGTATTACTAGGTGGTGGCTACGGTGGGATGAGAATTCTGCAACGGCTTCTGCCAAACAATCAACTTCCAGATGATGTCCAAGTGACATTAATCGACAAAGTACCATACCACTGTTTTAAAACAGAATATTATGCATTAGTAGCGGGCACAATTTCAGAAACGCATATTCGCATTCCGTTTCCAGAGCACCCGCGTCTCAACATTCAATACGGTACCGTAACAAATGTTGATCTTGAAAACAAAGTCGTCCATCTCGATGGCGGTGAAGAAATTCAATATGATGATTTAATTATCGGACTTGGCTGTGAAGACAAATATCACGATGTTCCAGGTGCAAAAGAATATACACATAGCCTGCAATCTATTGAGCAAACACGTAAAACATACGAACAATTAAACAGTTTAGAACCTAACGCAACAGTTGCAGTTGTCGGTGCTGGATTAAGTGGCGTTGAAGTGGCAAGTGAACTTCGGGAAAGTCGTTCTGATTTGAAAATTTACTTATTTGATCGAAAGGATCGCATTTTATTCCCTTTCCCAGAAAAATTAAGTAGATACGTAGAAGAATGGTTCGTAAAGCATAATGTTACAATTATACGAAACTCTAACATTACAAAAGTAGAGCCAAACATTGTGTACAACCATGATGAACCGCTTGAATGTGATGCAATCGTATGGACAGCTGGTATTCAAGCAAATGAAGTTGTTCGAAACCTTCCAGTTGAACAAGATAGTAGTGGACGGGTTGTATTAACAAAATATCATAATATTCCGAATAATGAGCATGTTTATGTTGTAGGTGATTGCGCATCCTTACCGCACGCACCATCTGCACAACTTGCCGAAGGACAAGGTGAACAAATTGTCCAAATATTATTAAAACGTTGGAACAATGAAACACTTCCTGATGAACTACCTGTTATTAAATTAAAAGGTGTTCTCGGTTCTCTCGGTAAGAAACACGGATTCGGACTATTAGCAAATCAACCATTAATGGGACGTGTACCTAGACTTTTAAAGTCCGGTATTCTTTGGATGTATAAATATCATAATGGTTAAGAAAAAAAACAAGGGCAGGTTGCTCTTGTTTTTTTCTATTTTTCTCCTTTTTTGATACGATATGAATAGAATCAGAAAGGAGAAAATTATGTTTCTATTAAAAAATGTAATATATAAAGATATCCTGCACGTTCCTTACTTAGAGATTCACAAAGAAAAAATCACCTGCATTATCGGTGAAAGTGGCAGCGGAAAAAGTACATTACTTCGCATGCTTAATGATTTACAATCACCAACAGCCGGTGAAATTGAATATAATGGGACTTCTATTTCGTCTTATCCACCTATTCAATTACGCCGTGAAATTGTTATGCTAGGTCAAACACCACCTATCTTTGATGGAACAATAAAAGATAATTTGTTAATGGGACTTCGCTTTTCAGAGAAACCTTTTCCACCTAATAAAGCACTTCAAAAAGCACTAACAATTGTAAACTTAGAAAAAGATGTAACAAGTACCGCCTCTTCACTATCTGGTGGTGAAAAACAAAGACTCTCCTTAGCTCGTGTTTTACTTATGGACCCACCTGTTTATTTATTAGATGAGCCAACTTCTGCATTAGATGCTGATACAGAGAGGCGCGTCATGAAACAGTTTTCTGCCATTGCGAAACAAAAAAAGAAAACCGTTATCTTTATTACCCATTCACAAAGTCTCCCAGAAGAAATCGCAGATGACATTATTGAAATTAGTAAAGCTAAAGGTGCTATTAGAAAGGAAGTGCACGCACTTGAAGGGCGTTATTGAACTACAAATTTGGCAACTTGCTGCAGCATATATTTTCATTATCATTTTAATCGGACTTGTAAAACTAAAAGGAATACCTCGTGAAAAACAAATTACGATTGCTACATTACGCATGACTATTCAACTTGTACTTGTTGCATACGTACTTACATACATATTTGAAAATAGCAATCCATTTTATACAATTGCTATCATTACTTCTATTACGACATTTGCTATTTTTAACATTTATAAACGAGTAAACATCCCTATGTCAAAAGAATTGAAACGTGTGGCCGCACTCTCAATGATTGCGGGATCAATTGGGCCTCTTTTATTATTTATCTTTGTCATTATTGGACACGACCCTTGGTATGCTCCGCAATATATCGTTCCAATCGCCGGAATGCTTATCGGGAATGCGATGACCGGTATATCCCTCGGTGCGAATACATTCTTAAACAACATGAAATCAAGGCGCGAGCAGATTGAAGGAGCACTTATGCTTGGGGCCACTCCAAAACAAGCAGCTGCCCCCCTTGTAAGAGATGCTTTCGATTCAGCTATTTTGCCAACAATTAATTCCATGGTCGGAATGGGAATCATTAGCCTCCCAGGTATGATGACAGGGCAAATTTTATCAGGTGTTTCACCGTTTACCGCTATTCAATATCAAATTGCAATTATACTTGGTATTTCTGGAAGTACAGCTTTTTCTGTCATTATCTTTTTACAACTTGGGTATAAAACATTCTTTAATAAACGGTGTCAATTGAAAGAGATGGAAAAATAGTTAAGTATTTCAATCCAAATTATGGATATCATAGTAATAAATCTTTAAATTTGTATCGTTCAATAACGGAGGTATGCATAATGTATTATGTTAAATTAGTTAAAGGACAATCCTTCTATGCTTTTGATCATCGCTTCTTATTAGATCAAGAAGAACAAGTTACACAAAGGATTTTTAAATACCTATGCAAAAATGAGTTTTTCGAAGTACGTAAAGATGAGGATACTTCCACCGCGTAATAGTGAGTAGCTAAGTAGTGTGTAGGTTTAGGATCAATAAATTACTTTCTCTACAAACAGACCTCTATAGTAACTACTGCAGAGGTCTTAATATTTCATCCCTTATAATTTTTATATTATGTTTTTCTATTAAATATATTAAAATACTTATAGTTTCATCATGTTTTACACTAAGTTAAAATTTTACTTCATTTAAAATAAATCAATTTGTATTTCCCCCGCATTCACAGGCAGTAAAACCACCACTGATGGAAGTTTCACTTTATAAAGGTTTCGTTCTGCTCATTTTATACCAAAAGTAGAATCCAATAAAAAAAGCGTCGATACTATTTCTAGTATTGACGCTTTTTTTATCCTTCCCACTTCCTCCGGCACTCCTCTATCCCACTAAGCAGATACTTCTTCGTCATATCTGCCCGTTTCCAAATGGAAATCGTTCGTTTCTTTCCTTGATTATGACGTATCCGTTCTACCTCTTGTAACAAAGGCATCCATTTCCCAGAGGACGATTCCATCATATATTGTAATCCCTCATCTTTTGAAACAATTGTTTTATGCTCTAATGTATATAAAATACGCCCCATTGTGACAACAGCTGATTCTACCCATTCTTCAATTAGAAACAAGTATGGTTTTGACGCCTTTTCACTCCAGTACTGCTCTACGTTATATTTCATCGTTTCTACAACCTTACTCCATGGGGCCTCAAACAGAAGTTCACTTGCTTCTTCTCCAGTCACAGTAATTCCACGGTTCTTCAGTGTCCACCATGTCACAGCATTCACATCCCAGTGACCTACGTTAACTTTCCCGTCAGCACAATAGACATACTGCGGCATCTCTTGGTTTTGCTTCCCTAAATCAGCAAGTGGGATATACATACCGTCCATCCGTCCTCCGAGCTTACTTTCACTCAATTTTTTATGTAAATCACCTATTTGCAACTTCTCAAATTCACTGACTGTCTCTCTCGTTACCGTTACAAAATCAACATCACTCGTACCCAAATGAAATGCCCCTAGAGCAATTGAACCGTATACATATACCCCTACTAATTGTTCATTTAAAAAAATGTCTTGTAGTCCATTCACATATTGCTCCATTAGGTCCTTTACTTCTTCTGGTAACTCCTGTTTCACTACACCCTCCACATACATCCCCCTTAATAAAATTACCTTTAATAACTATTTTTTCCATATGAATTTGTAAGAAAAGCCTTTGCAATCACAAAGGCTTTTGTATTATAAATATTTCTCAATTTCCTCGTATACGTCCTTCAAACGAGGATTTCCTTCTCCAACGATTTCACCGTTTACAAGAACAACAGGATAAAATAAATCTTCTTCAATTACACGCTCTGCAAAAGCTTGCTTCTCAGCATCTTCTTGCTCTTCTTGAATATCAATGTATTCAAACTTGAATTTATCATCTTGTCCTTCATATTTGCGACCAATTGCCGCTTGTAGCCATTCAAATGTTTCGGCCGAAGACGGCATTCCAACGCAGCTCGCACAAATTACTTTCGCCCCATATACTTGAACATTTACCATCGTTTCTCCCCCATTTCCCTGTTCTAACAGTACCCTCTGGGGACTTCCCTCATAAGCACATCTCTTTACAAGTTCAATTCTTGTCCCCTATACTGAAAAAACACGTTGTAAACATGATACAATATTTTGACAATAAAACAAGAACAGAAAAAATAGATTTTCCCCTGTATCTTGATTATAATAAAATGGATGAAAGGAGTCGATAAAAATGGAAAACCCAAATATGCAAGAACAAGTACTAGAAGTATTAGATAAATTACGCCCGTTCTTACTTCGTGATGGCGGTGACGTTGAGTTAGTAGATATTGAAGAAGGTATTGTAAAACTACGCCTTATGGGAGCATGCGGTAGCTGCCCAAGTTCTACAATTACACTAAAAGCTGGTATCGAACGCGCACTACTTGAAGAAGTACCAGGCGTTATCGAAGTAGAACAAGTATTTTAATCTAAAAGCGGAAGCGGCTCGCTTAGAACCACTTTCACTAAATATTTATAAAAAAGAGACCACAATTGGTCTCTTTTTTATAAATTTCTATTAAGATAACCAATCCAATTTTCGAATTCCTAGCTTGTCGATAGGTAAACGAAGGAATTCATAAAAATTCTTCATAAATTGCTCTGAACGGTTCACATCGTGTAAAATGTCTTCTAAGTGATCTCGATACATGCTTTTTTGTTCTTCATCTGCGGTCAGATAGTACTGTTCTACCGTTTCAAAGTAGCGAAGCGGAAAGAGAAGACGCGCAAAGAGAAGACGCCACCCAAAAGAAGAAAGTGGATAATTTTTCTGATAATCCGTTACAAACTGAAAAATTGTTTGTTCCCAGCCTTTCTTCTTTTCCATCGATACATAGCGAATCCATTCTGCCAAATCTCTACTTGGATGATCATATACCCAATCGATGGGAATTTTTAATTTATTCGTTTGCTGCCATAATAAAGGAGTGAAGCGTTCTTGGCAAATTGTTGCCGCATCAGCAAGCTGAGGTGTATCATCTATTTCTGTATCCACAACATATTGAATTGCATTTTCAGCAATGCCTAAATAATACGGAAAAGACTCCATAAATAGTTGATCGAATACATCTGACGGCTGATTCATAAGTTGTGATTGCCAAAACTTCTCTAATTGATCCAGCCTTTTTTCCCATAATGACTTCCATTCACCAATGCGACTTAATTGTTCTATTTCTTCAGGAAAAAAGGCGCCTCGTTTATGGAATAAAGAAAGCTCGCTACCTAACGAAGTAGCATGTCGATCGAGCAAACGCATACCTTTTAATAAACAGTAATTTTTTTCTTCTAGCTCACTTACATAGTAACCGTGCACTGTCGGAACAAAAGTCGCAACAGTAATATCCCCTTGCTGGTTCATATAATCGCTTAATTTTTTCATTTCAACAAGTACATCTTCCTCCATATTCCCAATTGGAAGAAGTACATAAATTTTATTGCGAATCCAAAAGCTTTTATAGGGGCCAAGGGGGATTAATTCTTTGACATGCATTTGATAATGCTCATAAATATGCTGAATCATCATAGTCGCCACCTATGGTTTTTCTATATATATATGAGCTTGTGCTCGCCTTTCATTCCTATGCACATGATAAAGCAACAAAACGTATACAAATAATAAAAAGAAAAAAAGGTGATAACATGAAAGAATCAAATCAACTACAAGAAAGAGCATTACAACTACTACAAGAGCGTGGTGTAACAATCGATGATATTGCGGAGCTTGTTCATTTTCTTCAAAAAAAATACCATCCAAAATTAGAGATGTCCGAATGTCGTTACAATGTAGAACGTGTACTATCCAAACGGGAAGTACAAAATGCACTCATTACAGGAATCGAATTAGACGTCCTTGCTGAAAAAGGACTGTTAAGCAAACCATTACAAGATATCGTAAAACGTGATGAAGGTTTATATGGAGTCGATGAAGTAATCGCACTTTCAATTGTAAACGTGTATGGATCTATCGGTTTCACAAACTTTGGATACATCGATAAATTAAAGCCAGGTATTTTAGAATACTTAAATGATAAATCATCTGGAAAAGTTCATACATTCCTTGATGATATTGTGGGCGCAATTGCTGCCGCTGCATCTAGTCGCTTGGCTCATCGCGCTGAGCATGCGGAATAAGATCGCATATGCAGGCTGTCAGTTTCATGCTGACAGCCTTTTTTATGTTATATTTCACCGAAGGCCGATATACTTACTCCAAATCATATTCCATCAGTACAAACTCTCTTCCTCTGCTCATGAAAGTTGGACCTGCTTGAAAACCAATATTTCTATATAACTTAATTGCACGTTTATTAAAAGTTGCTACACTTAAACGTATCTTTTTAGCCTGAAATTTACTTACGGAAAACGCTAGTCCTGTTTGAAAGAAAGACTTCCCCATCCCTTTCCCTGTTAGCCCTGGCTTCATACCAAGCCCAATATCCACGGTATCTTTTCCTACGTATAACTTCGCAGCCCTTCCTCCTGGAACTTGTGCATTTTCTCCAAAACAAAAGTAGCCAATTAGTTCTCCATGTTCATTACAGCAGCCATAGTATGTTCCATCTAATAGTTCCTCTATTACCTCTTTACTTCCCGAAAAGCTGTATAACGAATATGGTTCTTCATACTGCCATGTATTGATTTCTTTTGCTTCTGCCCCTGTTAGTTTGTGTATATCCATCTCTCTTCTTCCTTTCTAAAACTACTTACTAACAAAGTTCTACATGAATCCCGAAATTCACCTTCCATTTTTGAAAAGTTTGCAAATTTTTAAAATACAAAATTGTAAATTTTTTCTATCGTGTTACGATTAAATTAACCATTCAAAATAAGGTGGTGGCAACATGCAGTATTTTTCCTATCTATCCCTTGAAGAAAAACAAAAACTTTTCTACCAAGAACCAATTATCTTTTCAAAGGATATCGCAAAAGACCAATTAGCTTACGCATTAGGAGCTACCCTATATACACCTGGAACAAAAAGGACCATTGCAGAGGACATCGTTAGAAAAAAGCATGAAGATACAATGTCGATTGTAATTTGTTTAGAAGACTCCATTAGTGATGGAGAAGTGAAACTTGCTGAGGAAAACGTCGTCATACAAATGCAACTACTGGCTTATATGATTCATGCGGGAAAGCTTCATCCATCAAATATACCACTTCTCTTTATCCGGATTCGTGAACCAAAACAAATGCACTCACTCGTTCACGAACTAGGCAATGCCATTCATTGTATAAGCGGTTTTGTCTTTCCAAAGTTCACGCCTTCTAACGGAATATCTTATATCGATGTACTAAGACATATAAACGAACAACATTCGCTTTCACTGTATGGGATGCCTATTTTAGAATCTCCTGAAATTATTTATAAAGAAAGTCGTATCAAGGCATTGTTATCAATTAAATCCATCCTAGATTCATACCGTGATTTCATTTTGAATGTCCGAATCGGCGCCACCGACTTTTCTGGCATATTCGGCATTCGCCGTAACAAGGATACGACGATTTATGACATTTCAATTATTCGTGATTGTATTTCTGATATTATCAATATTTTTTCTAGGTCAGCAGATGAATATGTTATATCTGGACCGGTGTGGGAGTACTTCGGAAATAATCAGCGCGTACTCAAACCACAGCTCCGGCAAACACCGTTTCGTGAATCATTCGGAAGCGCTGGGCTTACAATGCGTGAGGACATGCTTCATCGCTATGAAGATGGCTTAATTCACGAAGTTTTACTCGATCAGGCAAATGGATTAATTGGAAAAACGGTCATTCATCCTTCTCACATTAAACTCATACAAGCTATGCATGTTGTAACATTAGAGGACTATTTAGATGCAAAAGCTATTTTCGAATCTGCAAAGACGTATAACGGCGTAATGAAAAGCAACTTTTCTAACAAAATGAATGAAGTGAAGCCACATTATAATTGGGCGCGTAAAACACTTCTGAAATCTAATATTTACGGGGTGCTACATGAAGAACAAACTTTCATCGATCTCCTTACCGAAAAATCAAAGCAAAACGTACACGTACCACATTTTAAATAAAATAACAGTTCATATCGATGTACGAGATAATCCATATTTATTATCACTAGATCAGCTATTTCAAATGGCTGCAAGAATCAATAAGAAGCGTGGTTTTTTATTTGTGAGCACCATTTTAGGGAAACATCTTCCCATTCCACCTGCAATCTCTTTAACTGGAGGCTGCACTCTTGCTGCAAGATATATGGAGGTGCTACATCGTACAAATCATCCGTATCAAAAAGAAATTCTCAATCTGATTTCTTCTAAAGATAGCACCGGTAATGAACTAGAGGCGATTCTTCAATATCAATTTCCTTTAGAAAAAGAAGTTTTATTTATCGGATTCGCTGAAACAGCTACAGCATTAGGACACGCTATGTTTCAATGTTTTCAAAATGCAAAATACGTTCATACAACAAGGGAGACGATCTCACAAATCGATTCCGTCATTACATTTGAAGAAGAACATTCTCACGCAACATCTCATCGTTGTTATGTGGACAAAAGCTATTTCCTAAATGAACAGCCTATCGTCCTTGTGGATGACGAAATGACAACAGGAAAAACCGCGCTAAATATCATCAGATCCATTCAAGAAAAGTTCCCAAGAAAAGAATATATTGTTGCTTCTTTATTAGATTGGCGCTCAGATGCACATCGAAAACAATTCACAGAGCTCGAGCAAGATCTTGATATTACGATTCATGTGATTTCTCTATTAAGCGGTTCCATTGACGTAATCGGTAGTCCGATTGTTACTTCCTCTTCACATGGTGAAATGGTTGATAAATCAATAGAATCTAAGATAGAAAAACATATACTGCCATGCCCTACTTTACCGTATACCTCTCTCTGGCATGATATCAGCTACATACACTACACAGGGCGCTTTGGCATTTCATCTGATGATCAAAAGCATATCCACTCTTTTGCTAAACAGAATGGCCATGCTTTAAAGAAAAAACGAAAAGGTCAACAGACACTCTGCTTAGGAACCGGTGAATTTATGTATCTTCCAATGCGTATTGCTGCTGAAATGGGAGAAAACATTTCCTATCAATCAACAACACGGAGTCCGATTCATCCTTACGTAGGTGATACACGTTATGCTATTCATAGTCGTTTTTCCTATGAAAGCCCTGAAGACAAAGCAGTTACAAATTATTTTTATAACATCCAGCCTGGAGACTACGATGAAGTCTTTCTTTTTATAGAGCGTGATTTACAAGAAGATGCGTTCCAGCCTCTTCTTACACAATTACAAACTGTTATTCCGCTCGTTCATATCGTCTCATTTAGCAGCTTAGTAGAAAGCGATGGTGAAAAAATATGACCAAAGTCAAAACATTACAGCTTATCGGTAGTTATGCGAAAGAAGATGCTATTTTTCTATTAAAAGATATTAGTGATGTTATAGAAGAAAGTACAACAGAAGACAGAGAACAAGCCATTCAATCGGGCACACACTACTCTGAAATGCTTCCGATTGAATATAAGCCATCTAAAGCTTATATGGATTTATTTTTTGCTTCCCTCGAGCAATACAAGCGTAAGCTAGCTGTTGCTATCGGCGTAGTAGCTGAGCAAATTATAAAGACGAAAGGAAAGAATCTTGTACTCGTCTCACTCGCAAGAGCCGGTACACCAATTGGCGTTTTAATAAAACGATATATTCGTTACCAATATCATCTCGATTTGCCGCATTATTGCGTTTCTATTATTCGAGGGCGCGGCATTGATGAGAATGCACTTCACTATATTTTACAGCAGCATCCAAATCAAACGATTCAGTTCATTGATGGCTGGACTGGGAAAGGTGCCATAAAGAAAGAACTGCGCCAAGCTGTACATACATTTAACGAAAAGAATCATGAATATATTTCAGACTGTATGGCAGTGCTTGCTGATCCAGGTCATTGTACTTCCATATATGGAACGCGAGAAGATTTCCTCATTCCAAGCGCTTGTTTAAACGCAACCGTATCAGGATTAATTAGTCGTACAGTTTTAAATGAAGCTTATATTGATTCAAATGATTTTCACGGCGCCAAATATTATAAAGAACTCGAAACAGAAGATTTATCTCATTTCTTTATTGAAGAAATCGCAGCGTTATTCCCTTCTATTAGCGCTGACGTAACAAAGCAACTAGAGCATGTTATCGCTACCTATACCGAGCCTTCTTGGCAAGGTATGCAAGACATCACCTCTATTCAAAAGCATTTTGGAATAGAAAATATAAATCTAATTAAACCAGGCGTTGGAGAAACAACGCGTGGTTTACTAAGGCGAATGCCTTGGAAAATTCTAATTCGTGACAAAAACAATCCAGACCTACAACACATTTTACTTCTTGCAAAAGAAAAAAACGTACCAGTAAAACTCTATAAGGATATGACATACTCGTGCTGCGGACTAATTAAACCTCTCGGGAGGAAAACCTCATGATTTTTGCAAGTGACCTTGATCAAACACTTATTTATTCACGTAAAGCATTTCGTACTTCTATAGAAGATGAACACATTCAACTTATCGAAACGTTAGACGGGAAAGAGATCTCTTTTATTACACACAAAACCATCTCTTTATTAAAAGAACTACAATTACAAGCACAATTCATCCCAGTTACAACACGAACAATTGAACAGTTTCAGCGCATCACACTATTTCAAACAGAGGTCATTCCGGAATATGCGATTACAAGCAACGGAGGCAATATCCTTCATAACGGTAAATTAGATGCTACTTGGAAAAACATACAAACGGAGCGATTAGCAGCATGCATGGAAAAAGAAGATGTTCTAACAGAATTTCAAAATATCGCTCATGAAGAATGGGTCATTTCACAAAAAACAGCTGATGATTTATTTCACTACTGCATCATTAAGCGTGACAATATTCCATACGACGAATTACATTCATTCACCACTTGGCTCAATAAACAAGGATGGGCTCATTCTTTGCAAGGCAGAAAATTATATTTTGTGCCAAAACCTGTGAACAAATGGGATGCCGTTCAGTATATACAAGAAAAACTGCAAGTAAAAACCGTAATTACTGCTGGAGATTCCTTACTTGATTTATGTATGTTAGAAAGGGCGAATCATGCAATTGCCCCTCTTCACGGTGAACTCGAAACAAATCAAAGAAGTTTATTACCTCACATCGAAAGAACAAATGAAATTGGTATATATGCAGCGGAGGAAATTGTGGATAAAGCACTCCAAATGATTCATCATTCTCTTCCTACTACCTAAATTGATAAAAGGAGCGATTAGAATGGGAACTATTACTTTAAGAAAAGAAGCAGTACGCGTTGTATTAGAGAAAAAGAAATTAACAGGTGTTGTCGCAAAAGTTGCGTTCGTATTAGACATTTCCGGGTCAATGCGAACACTATACAAAAACGGTACTGTCCAAGAAGTTGTCGAACGTGTTCTTGCTGTAGCAAGCCAATTTGATGATGATGGTTCATTAGATATTTGGGTATATGATAATGAATTTTCAAGGTTACCATCTGTTACCGAGAAAGACTTTGCTAATTACGTAGAAAATCATATTTTAAATAATAACTCCATTCATAAATTTGGCCGAAATGATGAGCCACAAGTAATGGAAGATATCATAAAAAAATATACGATTGAAGAAAAAAGCGAAGAGCCTGCCTTTGTTATTTTCATTAACGATGGGGGCTGTAAAAAAGGAATTCAAAAACCGGTTGTATTCTCTTCTAACCAACCGATTTTTTGGCAGTTTGTCGGGATTGGAAATGGCAAATTCGACGTTCTTAGAAAGCTAGATGAAATGGAAGGTCGATTCATTGATAACGCAAACTTTTTCTATATTCGCGATATCGAAAAAACAACAGATGAAACATTGTATAACAACTTGTTGAATGAACTTCCGACGTGGATAAAAGAAGCGAAGGAGAAACGGATTTTATCACAGTAAACCAAGATTTTGTTAGCCACTGTGGAATGTTACACGATTTTTTCATGTTCCTGTTGATAGAATCACAATATTTGACTAAGCACTCATCCGGTAACTAAAATGGTTACATTAAATTCTTTATTATTTGAACAAACTATCAACATATCCACAAATAGGAGGAACAAACATGAAACATCTAGTTGTTTATGCACACCCTAATCCACAAAGTTTTAACCATGCAATTTTAGAAACTGTAAAAGGTGAATTGGAAGAAAACGGTCAAGAAGTACGCGTTCGCGATTTATATGAATTAAACTTTAATCCGATATTAGGGGCCTCTGATTTCGTCTCATTTTCTCAAGGCAATATACCAGAGGATATTAAAGAAGAACAAGAACACATCACTTGGGCTGACAGCATCATATTTATTTATCCAGTTTGGTGGGCTGGCCTTCCAGCAATCTTAAAAGGATATGTTGACCGTGTATTTAGTCATGGCTTTGCCTATGCTTACGGTGAAAATGGTATCGAAAAATTATTGAGTGGTAAAAAAGGATTATTATTATCCACAATGGGGAATTCAAAAGAAGCTTATACAGCAAGCGGTATGTTTGATGCGATGAAGAAAACGACTGATGCTGGAATCTTTGACTTTACAGGAATTGAAACGTTGGAGCACACATTCTATACGAGTGTCCCTTCTGTTGATGATGGTGCACGAAAACAATATCTTGAAGAAGTAAAAGAGGTTGTGAATCGCGTATTTTAATGAAAACACTCCACCTTATGCCAAGGTGGAGTGTTTCATTTTATGGTGAGCTTAGGAAGATATCTTTGCAAAATATTTTCTAACTCTCTCATATCTTCTTGTCTAATTAGTAAGTTTACATTGTCATGCCACTTTTCTCGCCCACGATATAAGAAGATATTTTCTTGCGGATTTTCCCATGTGGATATTTTATAACCTTTTAATTCTGCATAAGAATAGTAATTCATCCCATCAATAACTCCTTTTTCATACACCTTGACATCTTTAATTAGATGAATCACGAAAAGGATCGTAAAACAAATTGTTACCATGTAAGCTCCTATTTTAAGTAAAAATAGTTCGAAACTATCAATTTCTCCATCTATATAACGAACGTATGTAAGTATAAGTTGTACAAAGAAATAAGCTGGACCAAGCAAAGTAAACCATCGGATTTTTTTGCGTGGATAAGTGGCAATAAGGTCCCCTATATCCTCTTGTACACCCCTGACTTTATTCATTTTCCATATAGCAAATCCTAAAATACATAGTGTAAAAATAAGAATACTAATAGACATGATATGCATTTCTATCCCTCCAATCTCTATGTCATATCCCCATCAAGAATATAGTCTCTTTATATACTAACAAAACAATTTTACCATTTATATCCATTATATAAATATGCAATTATGCATAAAAAAACAGGCAATCCAAACGATTGCCTGTCCACTATTACATTTTCTCAATCCACTCCGTTAAGTTATGCACAACATGCGTTGGCTGCACATCGTATTCTGTTAACTTCTCCACAGATGTGACTCCAGTGTGGACAAGAAGTGTATGCATACCAGCATTTATCCCCGCTAAAATGTCAGTATCGTAGTTATCCCCAACCATTAATGCTTCTTCCTTTGCCATACCAAGTACTTTTAGTGCTTGCTCCATAATAATAGATTCTGGTTTTCCGATGAAGATTGGCTCTACACCTGTGGATACTGTAACGACAGATGTTAGTGAACCGTTCCCAGGTAGTAAACCACGCTCAGTTGGAATCGCAATATCTCCATTTGTTGAAATAAATGTCGCACCATTACGTACCGCAAGACATGCTTTTGCTAGCTTTTCATATGTAATTTCGCGATCTAATCCAACAACGACAAAGTCAGGATTTTCATCCACAAGCTTAAGCCCTTTTTCCACAAGTGCAGCGTGCAATCCTTCTTCACCAATCATATAAACAGATGCATCTTGTTTACGCTCATAAATAAAGTTCGCTGTTGCCATGCTCGTTGTGAAGACTTGCTCTGGCTTAGCTGGAATATCGAAACGAACAAGTTTTTCTGCTACTTGTTCTGGTTTACGAGTTGAATTATTTGTTACAAATAAATATGGGAGATCGCGCTCCTGCAAGGCTTTTACAAAGTCACTCGCTTCTTCAATTTGTTCTTCACCGCGATACATTGTACCGTCTAAGTCGATTAAATAGCCTTTATACATCTATGTCTCTCTCCTTTTTGTCCTAGCGTTCATACCCTTCTTATATTACCCGCTTTTTCCAAAGAAAAAAACGCTTCGTCTAAAAGCGTCCCATAACGTTCATTTTTTTTCTTGTATGTGATACGAACAATGACAGTCACCATCACACATATTTGATAATACCTTCACATTTTCATCCGAAAACAACCGCTTATACATATTTTCTTCCTCCAAACAAAGCTGTGGATATTTTTCAGCAACGGCTTTTAATGGACAATTTTGTTTTTGTAATATGTATGAGTTTTCTTCCTCTTGCTTCACTTGGACCATATATCCATTTTCCTCTTGAATAACGGCAACTTCCCGAAGCTTTTGCAGTACATGATCTTGGCGACTTACTCGCTTTTGTAATTGCTCTTCCATTCGATTCGTTCTTGCCTTTAAGATAGCATTTACAAGCGTTTCATCACCAATTTCCTCTAAATCCTCTAACATACCTAAAGCAAATTGCTTATAATCTTTCGGAAATGAATCTTCCCCTTTTTGGCTTAGACCGTATACATATGTTGGTCTACCAACGTGCTGGCGCACCATTTTCGATTGAATAACTTGTTCTTTCTCAAGCTTACTTAAATGTCGGCGTACTGCCATCTCTGTAATCTCTAAAAATTCGGCTAGCGATCCAACGGTTTGTTCACCATTTCTTTTTAAGATCTGTACAATCTCTTCCTTTGTTGTACGAGCTTGCCCCATTGCTCACCCCTTCTTCCTATTAACCTATAATAAAAAGTAGAAGATCCCCAAAAGGTGATTGGGGATCTTCTTACATTTATTCTGCCACGAATGCAGATACAGGTCCTAATTCCTTTTCTAAATAACGTCGAATATTCGCAGGGTATTTCTGTACCACAGCGATTTGTTTTTGAATCGTTGTATATAATTCCTCATGGTTCATTTGAATATAATCTTGCATAAGCATTTTACGAAGAAGGATTACCTCTTTAATTCCTTTTCCTTCTTCATCACTTATAACTTTTTCATCCATTAAAATATCAATAATATCTTCATAACTTCCTGGATCACGCATAATAAATCCATCTATCATTGCATTTCCAACATCTAATATGCAATCCATGATAAGATGCGACATACGCTCTAATGCGTAATATTCAAAAGGCGTTTCATATCGCTGCTTCTCTTGAAATGTATCTACTGCTTGTTCTAAACATGTTAACATTTGTTCTATTTTTTTTCTGTCTACAAAGTACATGAATGTCACCCACCTAGAAATAAAAGCATTTATATTTCAATTGTAACCGTTTCCCTTGAAAAAATCGACAATTTTTCGAATTCACCTTTTCCTCGTTATTTGTTATAGTTATAACTGTATGATTTTTGAAATTGGAGGAATGTCACCTTGGAACGTGAACTCGCACTAGAAATTGTCCGTGTAACAGAAGCAGCAGCCTTAGCATCCGCACAATGGATGGGCCGCGGAAAGAAAAACGAAGCAGATGATGCAGCAACTACAGCTATGCGCGATATGTTTGATTCAGTAAACATGGCAGGTACTGTTGTAATTGGCGAAGGAGAACTTGATGAAGCACCAATGTTATATATTGGTGAGGAACTAGGAACAGGTAACGGTCCAGAAGTTGATATTGCCGTTGACCCATTAGAAGGTACAAACATTGTTGCAAAAGGTCTTGCAAACGCAATGGCAGTTATCGCAATCGCAGATAAAGGAAACCTTCTTCATGCTCCGGATATGTACATGGAAAAAATCGCGGTTGGTCCAAAAGCAGCTGGTAAAATTAGCTTAGATGATCCAATTGAAAAAACAATTGAAATTGTAGCAGAAGCAAACAATAAAAAAATTCGTGACCTAACGGTTATCATCCAAGAACGTGAACGTCATCAAGATATTATTGACCGTGTTCGTGCAAAAGGTGCACGTGTAAAACTATTCGGTGATGGCGATGTTGGTGCGTCAATCGCAACAGCTCTTCCCGGAACAGGTATTGATTTATTCGTTGGTGTTGGTGGTGCTCCAGAAGGCGTTATCTCTGCAGCTGCACTGAAATGTCTTGGCGGAGAAATGCAAGCACGCTTAGTGCCAATGAACGAAGAAGAAGAAGCACGTTGCCGTAAAATGGGATTAGAAGATCCTCGTCAACTTCTTATGTTAGATGACCTAGTATCAGGAGATGATGCAATCTTCTCAGCAACAGGCGTATCTGCCGGCGAGTTATTAGATGGTGTAAAATTCCTTGGCGGAGATTTAGCAGAAACATATTCTATCGTTATGCGTTACAAAACAAGAACAGTGCGCTTTATTAAAACACATCACCATTTAGATCATAAGCCTCACTTAAATTTAGACATTTAAAAAGGAGCTTTTGTAATATGGAAGAACGTTTCTTTCTTTACGACGATACAGTCGATACAAAAACACGTTTCGTTAGCTTTATGGGAGAAAATGAGCGCCACGATTTAGCGCTTTTATATTCCGATCGTCATTACGGTAAAACAATTGTCCTTGATATGCAGCGCAATAAATTTGCAATCATTGGAACCGATGATTTAAACGAACCGGGCTACTTAGAGCACGCATTTTCTGTCTCTGAAGAAATTGCAGAGGAACTACGCTCATTCTTATTTGAACTTATATAATATTATGCACCAGCTATTATAGTAGCTGGTGTTTTTTTACGAAATGTATTTTGAATATTCCGACTTTTTTGTTATAATTATGAGCAAATCTATTTGGAAGAAAGGACGTCTACTACGTATGCCAACATTTACTTTGTAATGGATCAGCAATTGAATAGCACTACTCTCAAAAAAGCCGTGTGCTTTATCAAGGGAGTAGTCTGTTCATTTCCCATTACAAAGGAACGTAACACATCTGTAGTATGATGTTGTACGGAGGTTCCTCTTAAGGGAACCTCCTTTTATTTTTATCCATTTCTTCCCTATTCATACTGCAAGACATCCAAATAGCTGTATTACGTTCCTTTATCCCATATATACGAGGTGAAGGAAAATGCAGAAAGTACAACTTTCTTGGAATTTATATGAAAATGAATTTGAAACAACTGCCCTAAAACATTGTAAAAACTGTGGGCATACCACCCTTTTTATTGATACAAATATTCGCAGGCATAACGCAAATGGAAAGAACATTTACCGCTTTGCTATTTATAAATGCCCGAAAGGTCATACGTGGAATAAAAAACTTCACATTTATAAATCGTTTTCTGATCATGTGGAAACGATTGATGTGTTTCAAAAAGAACAAGTTGAAACAACAACTACCATCTCGATTATGCAATATAAAGAAGCTGGTACTACAGAAATAACCATTGTATTAGAAACAGTCTTTGGCTCCCATCGCATTGACAAAGCTTTATCAACATATATTTCAGATTGGAGCCGCACATTGATTGTAGACAGAATAAAGAACGGACACATTCAGTTGAATGGACAGAGGATGAAACCAAATACAACGCTTTCTGAAGGTGACCTTATTTCAATTTGCTTGTAAAAAAGAAATCCTCTTACGCTTACCGTAAGAGGATTTCTTTTATTTCTTCACTTTTCGCAATACAAAGTGTGCACAACCAAAATTACAGTACTCATATAAGTACTCCGATAAAGTACTAATTTTCGTATCATATGTCGCACGTTGGTTACTATCATCAAAAAATCCGCGTAATCTGAGTTGATCGTAGCCCCAGTCACCAACGATATAATCATATTTATTTAAAATTTCTGCATAGCGCTCTTTAAATGCTTCTTCACGAAAACCGTCACGATTGTCTTTAATTACTTCGTACTGAACATTATTAATGTTCACCGTAGCATGAATCTCTTGCTTTTGCTCCATCACTAACTTCCTTTCTAAGCATTCTTCTTTTTATCGTATCACAAAGCCCAACAACCAACAATTTCAAATACAAAAAATTGAAAAGTAGTACATGCTATGGAGAAGGAGGTGATACATCGTGAAAAAACAAATAATACTCTCTCTTCTCACCCTTTCCTTATTTGCAGGGTGTCAAACAGCAAATAAAGCTGAAATGGAACGTGAGGAAGGCAGCCGTGTTCTTGTTTCCAATAGAAACGACATGTATCATACAGAAAATACAAATACAAGGCTCACAAGAGTCGGCTATTCCTCTAAACAAAAAGACGAAGTATCTAACAAACAAGTAGGCGCAATTAACCGTGAGAAAGTAGCTGAAATGATTACAAATATGACCGTACAACTCCCTGACGTCACAAATGCCGCTACGCTTGTCACTGACGATGAAGTATTTGTTGTATACCGATCAAATACTTCAGACCCTGGGCTAGTAACAGATCAAGTCTATAGAACTGCTTTGTCCATCGTTCCTCGCTATTATAAAGCATATGTATCAACAGACCAAAAATTGATTACACAAATTCAAGGGCTGCAATCTGGTACATTAAACAATAAGGAATATGAGCAAAGCCTTGATATGTTAAAACGCGAAATGGGGAAAAATCCACATTTAAATAATAGTCAAAATGCTACGCTAAGTGACATGATAAAGAAGTAAAGTGAAACTCTCCATCCAAATTATTGAAAAACAGGAGCTAGCAGGCTCCTGTTTTTGTTGTTATTTGTCGCATCGTCGATATCCTTTGTCGAATCGCTGATATATTGAGAAAATCGCCGATATATTTTGAGAAACGTTCGATATATTTAAATTTACGCCGATAAAATTTCATTTACCATTTTACACCAACAAAATCGATCACTAAAAGCCCCATCTTTTTATTTTTTACGCTTATCTGCATACACTGCCATTGCCTCACACATAAACTGTGCTAACCCTTCTCCAAACTGATCAATATTTTTTGTAAAGCGTTCATCATCGACATACATTTGCCCTAATCCTTTAAACGCCTCTAATGAATATTGACCAAAGTTTTGCAAGTAATCATACCATACTTGGATCGCTTCTTGCGCTTCTTTAGAATCAGGTGCACCATGCCGAAGTGTAGCAAGATTTCTATAAATATTATTAAACTCTTCTTGCTTTTCCTTAGACATACCAGCAGCTGCTTTATTCGCCTTTTCCACAGCTTCGTCTCCCCATCGTGTGCGTGCTTCTTCTTCATATGGGTTATGACTAAAATCAAATCCTTCAAATTTTTCTTTGTTCGTCATTTCAATCTCTCCTTTTGTATGCTGAATCGTCTTATCAATTGTCGCAATCACCTTATCCAGTCGAGCTCGCTTTTCAAGTAACATTTTCCGGTGCATCTGAAGCGCCTCTTGCCTGTCAAATGAAGGACTACTGATAATTTCTTTAATCTTCTTTAAAGGGAAGCCAAGCTCTTTAAAAAATAAGATTTGCTGTAATAGCTCTAGATTTTCATTGGAATACAAACGATAACCAGACTCGGTCGTTTCATCTGGGGTTAAAAGCCCAATTTCATCATAATGATGCAGTGTGCGCACACTAATACCAACTAAATCGGCTACTTCTTTTACCTTCATTGCCATGATTTCGCCTCCCTTAATACATACAATAAAGTATTACGCAACGTGAGAGTCAACTGAAAAAACTCTTTTTTAATACCTATATTTTTTCTAAGGTAAACGATTCCCATAATTCCCTGTATAATATAAAAGTACATATATTAGAAAGTGGTGAAAAGTATGGTTTCAAATGCTGTAATGGCCAGTATCATTACACAGCTTGTACTCTCGGTTCTCGTTCCGATTATAGTACTTGTTTATTTTCGAAAAAAATACCATATAAACTGGAAAATAGTTGGGATTGGCGTTCTTATCTTTATCGGATTTGCACAAATTCTCGAAACGCCTTTTCACGTATTTATGTTAGGGAACGAGACAACATCAGAAGTCTTAAAGAATCCATTTCTTTATGCCATCTATGGCGGACTCACTGCTGCTATCTTTGAAGAAACAGGACGGTTCATTGCCTTCTTCTACTTACTTAAGAAATTCCGAGAATATAAAGATGGTTTAGCATATGGAATTGGACATGGAGGAATTGAATCTATTTCAATTGGAGCTCTAGCTAGTCTCCAAACTCTATACTTTGCTATTTCAATCAATAATGGAAGTTTTTCAAAGCTTATTGAAAAAGCTCCTCAGCTCAGTCAAGTACAAGATCTATTGCTTAGCACGCCTTCCTATCTCTACTTACTAGGTAGCTTAGAGAGGATTTTCGCACTGATCCTGCAAATCGCTTTCACAATGCTTGTATTATATGGCGTAAAACATAAGAAATATATTTTTGTCTTATACGCTGTACTTTTCCACGCTTTTGTGGATTTCTTTGCGGCCCTATATCAGAAGCACGTAATCAACATATTCATTACAGAGGGCCTCATGGTTGTGTTTGCAATTTGCGCTTTTATCCTTATTCGCAAAATGAAAGAAAAACTGATTACAGAATCCACTACAAGCTAAGCCAACATGGCTTAGCTTTTTTGTATAGAGGACTTTTTCCCTCTTTGTCGAAGTATGTATCGTCAACTAAAAAAATGAGGGATGGATTTTGAAAAAACTTATTGTTATACGTCACTGCTCAGCTGCTGGACAAGAGCAAGATGCAGCACTAACAATTGCAGGAAGAGAGCAAGCAAACGCTCTTGCGAAGTTTCTCATAAATAATAACCTGCAAATACAGTCCATTATTTCAAGCCCGTTTACTCGTGCTATTCAATCCATTGCACCATTTGCATTACAAGCTAATTTACCAATTCAAGAAGACGACAGACTATCAGAGCGCATATTAAGCGAGGTTCCAATGGAAGATTGGCTAAACAAACTAGAACATACTTTTACAAATATAGATATTGCCTTTTCAGGCGGAGAGTCAACAAAACAAGCGATGAACCGCGTTGCATCGCTTATTCAAAATGTTTTAAACCAAGAACAACAAGTAACATTACTTGTTACACATGGAAATTTATTAACACTCCTTTTAAAATACTTTGATAATCGGATTGGTTTTCTAGAGTGGAAAAGCTTAAGCAATCCTGATGTGTATGAAATTACGATTGATGAACAAACAACAATCCACAGATTGTGGGGAGCTACTGTTGAAAACTGTAACACAAAATAATATTGAACAAGAACATATTTGCTGTGCAATGTCAGATAAGAAAGTGAAACGTGGTGTCGAGCTAAAAAAAGAGTGGTTACAAGATCGATTTGAAGAAGGACTTGTATTTAAAAAGCTAGATGTGAAAGGAAAAGTGTTCATTGAATACCTTCCAGCTGAGTACGCATGGGTACCTATCTCCGCACCAGGATACACATGTATCAATTGCTTTTGGGTATCAGGGCGCTTTAAAGGGCAAGGATACGGAACAGAGCTCTTAGAAGAATGTATTCAAGATTCTAAAGCAAATGAGAAGCATGGTATCGTTGTTATTTCAAGTAAGAAGAAACGCCCATATTTATCAGATGGCAGCTACTTAAAGAAAAAAGGATTTCAAGTATGTGATACAGCACCGCCTTATTTTGAATTACTTGTGTATAAGTTTGATTCAAATGCTCCTTCACCACATTTTATAGCAAGTGCCAAAAACATGAAAATACCAAATCAAAACGGCTTAGTTGTCTATTATACAAATCAGTGTCCTTACACTGATTATTACATTCATCAAGAATTAGCCAATATCACAAAGCAATATAACATCCCTTTTGAATACATTCAGTTGACATCGCGAGAAGATGCGCAGCATGCTCCTTGTGCCTTTACAACATACGGAGCTTTTTACAATGGAAAATTTTTGACACATGAAATTTTAAGTGCGAAAAAATTTAAAAAAGTGATGATGAAACTGCAACAAATATAGAAAGGGGTATCACCAAAATATGTACGAAGAAGTTATCTCTTTATTACATAAAACAAATGCTTCCTACGAAAAATTTGAACACGAACCCGTTCTCGATTATGAGACGGATCGAGTCGTTCGTGAACGTCTCGGCTTGCAAGGTGCTCCTAGTAAAAGCTTATTTTTAAAATCAAAATCTGGATTCTATTACGTTTTCTTCACACTGGAAGGAACTCGTCTCGAGAGAAATGAAATGAAGGAACTTACCGGTGAGCGCTTATCCATTTGTTCACCTGATGAACTAAGGGAACAAACAGGATGTATTCCTGGATGCGTCGCTCCTTTTGGCTATTCACAAGAAGTAACGATTATTGTGGATAGCTCCGTTTATAACTATGACAAAATTTTAATTACACCAGGTGTTCCGGAATTTACAATTGAATTATCCACAGAGGAATTAAAAAAAATTTTATCCACATGTCAAAATAATGTTTTGGAGTATAGAAAAGCAAATTAAAAAACCTAGGTAAAACATTTCTTTTAGGTGGCAGAGAGCGTCCGACCGTGGATAGATGCGGTCAGGGACTCTTTTCGCCCCATTCCATGTGAAAACCAAAAGATTCAACCAGTAGAGATTCCTCTTTTATTTTTATAGCCATAGTTTATGTGTCAGCAAATCACTATGAATGGATATCAAAAACAGAGCTAATGATTCAGCTCTGTTTTAATGTGCGCTAGATCCTGACATATTTAGTACTGCTACCCCGCCTATGATAAGTACTAATCCAACTGCTGTTTGCCACTTGAAGGCATCTTTCCAAACAAGCACACCAATTAATGCCGTTAAAGCTGTTCCTACTCCTGACCAAATGGCATATGCCGTACTAAGTTGTATATGTTGCAATGCTTTTGACAGAAAGAAAAATGCTGAGGCAAACCCTAACACGACTCCTATGCTGGGCAATACTTTTGTAAAACCATTTGAGACCTTTAACATGGATGTACCAAATACTTCACTTACAATCGCAATTGCTAAAAACAGAAAGGCTTTCATACAGTCCCTCCTAAAAAATCCTTCTTAGCATGTCACTAAGAAGGATTTTTTACAATTATTTTGCTGCTGCTGTATTTTCTTTCGCAGAGCGTACTTGCTCATCTGCATGATAAGAAGAACGAACAAGCGGACCAGCTTCACAGTGGCTAAATCCTTTGCTAAGTGCAATTTCTTTCAGCTCAGCAAATTCAGCTGGTGTGTAGTATTTAATAACTGGTAAATGCTTTTTAGATGGTTGTAGATATTGTCCAAGTGTTAAAATATCCACATTGTTCGCACGTAAGTCGTCCATTGCTTCAATTAAGTCTTCTCTTGTTTCACCTAGTCCCACCATAATGCTAGATTTAGTTGGAATATCAGGTTGCATTTCTTTTGCACGACGTAAAAACTCTAATGAACGAGGGTATTTTGCTCTAGCGCGAACTCGGTCAGATAATCGACTTACTGTTTCAATGTTATGGTTTAAAATATCTGGTTTTGCATCCATTAACATTTTTAAGTTTTCTTCTACCCCGCCCATATCAGATGGTAACACTTCAATAGACGTGAATGGATTTTTACGACGAACAGCGCGTACTGTTTCAGCAAAAACAGCTGCTCCGCCATCTTTTAAATCATCACGTGCAACCGCTGTTATAACAACGTGTTTTAAACCCATTTGTACAACAGAATCTGCTACGCGTTCTGGTTCTTGTAAATCAAGCTCTGTTGGTAAGCCTGTTTTAACCGCACAAAAACGACAAGCACGTGTACAAACCGCACCTAAGATCATAAATGTTGCTGTTTTTCTTACTGCCCAACATTCGTGAATGTTTGGACATTTTGCCTCTTCACAAACGGTATGAAGCTGCTTAGAACGCATCATTTTCTTTAAGCCTGTATAGTTTTCATTTGTATTTAACTTAATTTTCAACCATTCGGGCTTGCGCTTATATTCTGTTTGTTTTGCCATGTTATCAACTCCGCACAATATGAAATAGTTTACCGTGTTCGCTTCTTTCAATGTAACATATCTATTCTAACGTATGAAAGCGATTTGCTCAAATGAAGATTCCAAGAATTTTTACCAATGATTTACTATAATGAAATATCTCGTATATCCCACACTAAAAAGAGTGATGTTGTGAAAGGAGTTTATTTTCATGCTTCGAAAGATTGCCCTATTTCTTTCTATTTACTTTTTTCTTGGGCAAGGTATTGCCTATGGTGAAGTGGATCAAAATCAAATTTATGAAAAGCGCATGACATTATATAAGGAAACTGAAAAAAATACTAATATTCCATGGTATTATGTAGCAGCAATTGATCAATATGAACGTAACATTCGTAGCGTAAGAAAAGATATTCCGAAAAAACCTGATGCCGTCATATCCATTTACTTTAAACCAGAAATGTGGTCTGGTCCTGCCAATGCCACTTACAATGATACATTACCCCATACGATTTCTCTCTTTGGCGGGATTGGTTTAGACGGCGATAAAGATGGATTTGCAAATGCAAATAACGACCAAGATCTTTTACACACAATGGCAACTATTATAAAGAAGCAAGGGACTTCGGAAGACCGTATTAAAATTATGCTGTGGGAATATTATAGACGCGCAAAAACGGTTGAATTAATTACCGAGTACGCTCGAATCTATAAGCACTATGATCGCATTGACTTACAAGGAAATGCTTTTCCCCTTCCTGTCTATAGCGATAATAGCTACCGTAGTACATTCGGTGCTGGTCGCAGCTTTGGCGGAAGACGTATCCATGAAGGCACCGATATTTTTGCAGGACATGGTGTACCCGTAAGATCTACCTGCTACGGCATTATCGAAACAAAGGGCTGGAACCGCCTCGGTGGCTGGCGCATCGGTATCCGCGATTTATATAACAATTATCATTATTACGCACATTTAGGCGGTTTTTCGAAAGAAATACAACTTGGTCAAATTGTCGAACCAGGAAAAGTCATTGGCTTCGTTGGTAACACAGGCTACGGCCCTCCTGGCACATCTGGGAAATTCCCTCCGCACTTACACTTTGGTATGTATAAAGACAACGGCTATACAGAATGGGCTTTTGATCCATATATGCATTTAAGTTTGTGGGAGCGAAAAGAACGTGCAAATTTAAAAAACAACCGTAGCTAATCGCTACGGTTGTTTCCTTTTAGATCCTATAATGTCTTTTCAAACTTACTCATCCGTTATAGTATCTTGTTAATCATCCGCTTTCTTCCCTTTACTATCTGGCACAACAACTCCACCGCTTCCATAATAAGATGGTACCTCTCCTTGTACAATTCGCGTCGCAATCGGGATATGCTGTTTCACCTTAACTTCTTTTGTGCGAAAGGGAATAATCACCTGCAGCGTCACATCGACTTCCATGACCACTTCAATTGCGGTATTGTTAATCCCGTGTGGCTTTACATTTTGCTTAATATCCGTATTCACATGGCCGATTGTTGTAAAATCAATCGGAATATCTGGCCCTAAATTACCAAGGAGTGCATTATCCGTTATGCGCCCAAGGGGAACAGACATCGACACTCCGCTCTCTTCTGGCAAACCGAGCGCCTTCATATCCCCATTCTCTACTTGATGCAAATATTTCTCTATGTATGCAGTAGTCGATGTTAAAATCTCATTTACTTGCTTTGTATTTAAATCGATTGTGGATACTTTTCCATTCTTATCGTTTTGTACTTTCATTAATGAATCCACATCAAACCCTTCCTTAATCCGATCCTTTACTGCCTTCGTCATGACAACCGTTGCCATTTTATGTGTCTGCACTTCCCCATACTTGATCAATGTCGGCTGAATACTTTTATTCACAATCCAGAATCCTTGTAAAGTTAACAATAAAAAAATGATAAATGAGATGAGTAGTACATGCCGAAAAGGAAGCGGCCCTTTTCGAAACCGCGAAGCTTTTGGACGAAATGTACGCATAAGAAAACCCTCCTTCTTATATCATTTCTATGCAAGAAAGAGGGACGATATATGCTTATATCATTTTTAATAGTGCATCTTTTCCAATTGTTCCTGCTGGAATGCCTAAAGCCTCGGCCCCAGTCGTAACCGATTCAAGCGGTGCTTCAAGCAGTTGTTCAATTGTTCTCACACCAACTGCGCGGCCAGCAATAATTCCTCGGTCTCCTAATTTCTCATTTAAGAGACCGACATCTAAAGCGCCGCACATAATATATCCTTTATCGCTCATAACAGCCAGCAAATTTGTTTTTGGGAGCTTTACGCTAACCGCTATAAACGTATAGTTATCAATGATAATCGGTTCCACATTCACCATCGTTCACACACTCCTCTCTTTCTTATCTTTATGAAAAGAGAAAAATGAGTGTTACAGGTTAACTAGCCTATAGTTTAATGGAAGATGTATAAGTTATTAACATCTCTGCTAACACATCTCGTAACAGTTCTGGCATATAATATTGCTTTTCAGAAAGTGTGGATAGTTCTGGGTATAAGTACCCGAACGTAAACATATCAATCGTTCCAACAGTATATACGCGATCTAATTCTAAAGATTCCCCATTAATGAGCACATCTTTAAGTAAAATTTTATTTCCAGGAATCGTATCCGGAATAACTTCTATACCATCATAAATCATTTTCCCCATCACTTTCCCGCGAAAACCGAGCCCTTTTACTTCAAGCTCTTCCATACTTGGACAACGTGCTTTTAAAATAACTTCCCGTAATGTTTTACCTTTTACTTTTAGTGCACATGGATTAATAGGATGTGGACAAATGCGGTGAATATCGCCTCGTGTGACAATCCCTTCTTCTAATCCTTCTAATAATACACCCGCATTCACCATGCCCACTTCAGCATTACACCACTCTTTTAATGCACTTGCCAGCATACTAGGAAATGGTGTTTCCTTAAACCAATCAATTGGTAAAGGCTCCTTCAGCTCAACCACAGGCTCTGCCATTATATTTTTACTTTCTTCTTGCAACATTTCAATTGTGGATAAAGGTTTGTTATAAGCACTTAAACGCTCTGTTTTAATCGCTCTACCATCCTTTTTCAACAACTGCCCTGTTTCCTTATCCACAGTAAGCTGAACATGGCCGATGTAGCGCCCCCACTTTTCACAGCAACAAAGTAAAGTTCCATTCACGAGAACACCACGTTCAAATAGGTGATGTGTATGCGCTCCTAAAATTACATCGATATCATAATTCTCCGCCATATACTCATCGGCACTTTTCCCAAGATGAGAAAGTACAACTGTAATATGCGCTTTATCTTTTACTTCTGCCAAAATGGATTCTAAATGCATCATCGGATCTTCAATATGCCAATCTAACATTTTATAGAACTCCGGATAGGCTACTGTTAAACCGATTAAAGCTATTGTAATCCCCTCTGTAGTTGTATGAAGTTTATACGGCTTCGCCCAAGTAGGACGAACGCCCTCTTTTTCAAATAAATTCGCTACGAGCACCTCAAATCCAGCATGATCATATAAATGGTTTAAATGCTCCTTCGCTAATGTAATCCCTTCATTATTTCCAATCGTTACATAATCATATAACGCCTCGTTTAGTAACTTCGTATTCCCCAGTCCATTTGTTGCTTCCGTAATACTATGAAAACGATCCACGTGATCGCCAATATCTAACGTTAAAACAGATTCCCCCGCTTCTTGTCTTCGCTTTTTCTCTTCTAGTACAAACCTAGAAATTTGCGGCCAATTTTCAAAATGACTATGTATATCGTTTGTATGATAAAGGTGGATGATTGTTTCTTTATTGATATCCAGAGAAAAAACCTCCTCTCATTTCCTTACTGCATTTTACGCTACGCGCTTGCGATAATCCTGTAAATACTTTTCGCCTTTTCTTGCTATTTTACATTGTACTCTCATTAGGTGAAAAAGCAAAAAATTCTCCTTTTCATATAGAACTTCCCTTCTTTAAATATCTAACTTGTTTTTTGAAAGAAATATAAATTTCCTTCAAAAAACAAAAAATAATTCCCACCACTGATTATTAGCCTTCACCAATTGAACTTTTACGGGTAGTTAATCCGCTACCCGCCTTCTTTGCTTCTTCTGGGCTTTCAGATGGAAATCTTACTGATTGTTAATGTGGGAGAAATTTGAATATACTCACTCACATGAACATTTTTTATATAAAAATTCTGAAAATATATTGCATTTTTGATACGAAATATATATATTGTATATAGAGTGTATATACAATATAAAGACTAAGAGGGATTTGCATGCAAATAATTATTTCAAACAGTTCTAAGGAGCCAATTTACGAACAAGTTACCAATCAAATAAAGTCACTAATTTTAACTGGTGATTTAAAAGAAGGATCGTCACTCCCATCAATGCGCCAGCTGGCAAAGGACTTACAGATTAGTGTTATTACGACAAAGCGCGCGTATGAGGAGCTAGAAAAAGCAGGCTTTATTTATTCAATTGTAGGTAAGGGCTCTTTTGTTGCTGAACAAAATTTAGATGTAGTACGTGAGAAAAAATTAAAAGTGATTGAAGAACAATTATTGGCTGTCATTACTAATAGTAAGGAAATTGGGCTACCCTTAACGGAACTGCAAGAATTATTAACTATTTTATATAAGGAGTAAACGATATGGAAAATATAGTAGAGCTACACAATGTTAGTAAAACATTTCAAGGTTTTTCAATAAAACAATTAAATTTACAAATTAAAAAAGGATTTGTAACAGGCTTCATTGGCGCAAATGGTGCAGGGAAATCGACAATCATTAAAATGATAATGAACTTATTAAAGCCAGATGCAGGCGAGATTAAAATTTTTGGATTAGACTATGCATCGCACGAAAAGGAAATTAAAGAGCGCATCGGTTTTGTTTTTGATAGTAACGTATTTTATGAAGGCTTAAATCTAAAAGATATTAAGCGAATCGTCGCACCTGCTTACAAAAATTGGGACGATACCATATTTAAGCGTTATATAGAGCAGTTTGAATTACCGATGAATAAAGCGATTAAAACTTTTTCAAAAGGTATGCAGATGAAAGCTTCATTAGCGCTTGCGCTATCACACCATGCCGAGTTGATTATTATGGATGAGCCAACAGCTGGCTTAGACCCAATATTTAGACGGGAGTTACTCGATTTACTGCATGAATTAATGCTGGATAGCAATCGTACAATTTTCTTCTCTACACATATTACGACGGATTTAGATCGCATCGCTGATTTTATTACCTTTTTAAAAAGGGGAAAATTAATCTTTAATCAGTCGATTCATGAGGTGGGAGAAAACTATGCTCTCGTCAAAGGCAGTACGGATTTATTAGATCGCGATACAGAAAAAGCCTTTATGCATGTTCATCGTGCACCAACTGGCTTTGAGGCATTAACGAATAATGTAGCCGAAGTTGAAGAAATTTTTGGTAATGAGGTTATAATTGAACGTGCCTCATTAGAAGATATTATGTATTATTCGAAAGGAGTAGGGTACCATGCTTAATTTAATCAAGCGCGATTTAATTTTACAGAAGAAACAATTGCTAGTTTATTTAGGCTGCATTATCTTTTTTATTGTGATGAACACGCACCCTATTTTGCTCTTTACAATTACAAGTATTTTTATTCCCTTTAATACGCATGCCTATGACGAAAAAACTGAAACAAATATTTTATTAAATTCTTTACCATATACCCGTAAGGAAATTGTCGCTTCACGCTATATTGGGGCAATTGTTTACATGTTGCTAGCAATTGCTGTAACAAGTTTAATGCTTATCATCTTTCAAAAGTCATTTACTATAGAGCATATTGTAATGGGCAATACACTATTTTTGCTATTTGCAGCCATTACCTTTCCACTATTTTATCAATTTAAGCATAAGCATATGTCGTCCATTGTCATGGTTTCATTTTTAGCATCAGCTTATTTGGGTCCACCTGCTGTACAATTTCTAGCAACACAGTTTAGTACAGTTACCGATGCTATTTTCAGCTTATCTGTACCTGCATTGTATACCGTAGCTACATTTATTATCATATGTGCTTATATCATTTCATGGGGAGTATCATTCATCATTTATCAACGTAAAGCTTTTTAATTCAGAACATTTCCTATTATCAAAACTTCCTTAATGCATGATAGCATATACGCATCCATAACGAGATTATGGTTTCTTTATAGAAAACGAGAAAAACTCGAGATCTAAACATTTAGATCTCGAGTTTTTCCATGTCATTTATTGTCGAGCGGTCGATATCTCATGTCGAATCGCCGATATATTTGCCTCGCACAAAAAAGCGCCCTGCTTGGCAGGGCGCTTCCACTTTAAATATTAACCAATAGAACCTTCCATCTCAAACTTGATTAGGCGGTTCATTTCAACTGCGTATTCCATTGGAAGTTCGCGAGTGAATGGCTCGATGAAGCCCATTACGATCATTTCTGTTGCTTCTTGCTCAGAAATACCACGGCTCATTAGGTAGAATAATTGTTCTTCTGATACTTTTGATACTTTCGCTTCGTGCTCAAGTGAAACGTGATCGTTTTTAATCTCGTTGTAAGGGATTGTATCAGATGTAGATTGGTTATCCATGATTAACGTGTCACATTCGATGTTAGAGCGAGAATTTGTCGCTTTTGGTCCGAAGTGTACAATACCACGGTACGTTACTTTACCACCATGTTTTGCAATCGATTTAGAAACGATTGTTGAAGATGTATTTGGTGCTAAGTGAATCATTTTCGCACCAGCATCTTGGTGTTGGCCTTTACCAGCAATCGCGATAGATAATGTTAAACCACGAGCGCCTTCGCCTTTTAAGATAACTGCTGGGTATTTCATCGTTAATTTAGATCCGATGTTACCGTCAATCCATTCCATCGTTGCGTTTGCTTCACAAACAGCACGTTTTGTAACTAGGTTGTATACGTTGTTCGCCCAGTTTTGGATTGTTGTGTAACGGCAATATGCATCTTTCTTAATGATAATTTCTACTACCGCACTGTGCAGTGAGTTTGTTGTGTAAACAGGTGCTGTACAACCTTCTACGTAGTGGACGTGTGCGCCTTCGTCTACGATAATAAGCGTACGCTCGAATTGTCCCATATTTTCAGAGTTAATACGGAAATACGCTTGAAGTGGCGTATCAACTTTTACACCTTTTGGAACGTAGATGAATGATCCACCAGACCAAACTGCAGAGTTTAATGCTGCGAATTTGTTATCAGTTGGTGGGATTACTTTTCCGAAATGCTCACGGAAAATATCTTCGTTCTCTTTTAATGCGCTATCTGTATCTTTGAACACGATTCCTAGAGCTTCTAGGTCTTCTTTCATGTTGTGGTATACAACTTCAGATTCGTACTGTGCAGATACACCAGCTAAATATTTTTGCTCAGCTTCTGGAATACCTAATTTATCAAATGTTGCTTTAATTTCATCAGGTACTTCATCCCAAGACTTCTCAGATTTCTCAGATGGTTTTACGTAGTACGTAATTTCATCGAAATCTAAGTCGTTTAAGTCGCCGCCCCATTGTGGCATTGGCATTTCATAGAACTTATCCAGTGATTTCAAACGGAAGTCTAACATCCACTGTGGTTCTTCTTTCATACGTGAAATCTCTTCAACGATTTCTTTTGTTAAACCGCGTCCAGCACGGAAAATCGAAACGTCTTTATCCTTGAAACCATATTTATAATCGCCGATATCTGGCAGTTGCTTCGCCATGTTGGTATGTCCCTCCTTAGATAACCTCGTTTTTAGGAACCCTTCACATTACTTATCTTCGTTTAAGCCTTTTTCTAACGCTTTCCAAGCTAATGTTGCACATTTAATACGTGCTGGAAACTTGCATACGCCTTGTAATGCTTCAATATCTCCTAAATCTACGCTGTCATCATACTCTTTTCCTAGCATCATGTCAGAGAAAATTTTAGAAAGCTGAAGTGCTTCTTCAATTTTCTTTCCTTTTACTGCTTGCGTCATCATCGAAGCTGAAGACATAGAGATAGAACAACCTTCTCCTTCAAACTTCGCTTCTTGCACAATCCCATCTTCTACTTTCATCGTAAGTTGAATACGATCGCCGCAAGTTGGGTTGTTCAAGTTAACTGTAACACTATCTTCTAACACGCCATGGTTACGAGGATTTTTATAATGATCCATAATAACTTGACGATATAACGTATCTAAATTATTAAATGACATTTGTGAAATACTCCTTTGTTTTCGTTAGCGCTTCAACAAATGTATCAATTTCTTCTTTTGTATTATATAAATAGAAGCTTGCACGTGCTGTAGAAGAAGCTTTTAACCACTTCATAAGCGGTTGTGCACAGTGATGTCCTGCGCGAACCGCAATGCCTTCTACGTCTAATACTGTTGCCACATCGTGAGGATGTACTTCATCAATATTAAATGTCACAAGACCAGCGCGATGCTTTGGACCATAAATTGTTACGCCATCTACTTCTGATAGTCTTTCTAAAGCGTACTGCGCTAATTCATGTTCATGCTTTTCAATATTATCAAGACCGATCTCTTCTAGGAAATCAATTGCCGCTCCAAGTCCAATCGCGTTACCGATAATCGGTGTACCCGCTTCAAACTTCCACGGAAGTTCTTTCCACGTAGAATCTTGCAAGTCTACGAAATCAATCATTTCACCGCCAAATTCAATTGGCTCCATATTTTCTAGCAATTCCTTCTTACCATATAATACGCCGACACCTGTAGGCCCGCACATTTTATGAGCGGATAACGCGTAGAAATCACAGTTTAAATCTTGTACATCCACTTTCATATGAGGTGTACTTTGCGCACCATCAACGACCATAATTGCACCGTTTTGATGAGCGATTTCTGCAATTTCTTTTACAGGATTAATCGTTCCAAGTACGTTAGACACATACATGATAGAAACAATTTTTGTATTCGGTGTAATTGTTTGACGGGCATCTTCAATAGAGATAGTTCCGTCTGGCTGAAGCGGAAGATATTTTAAAGTTGCGCCTGTTTTCTTCGCAACTTGTTGCCACGGAATAATGTTACTATGGTGCTCCATGTAAGAGATGACGATTTCATCGCCTTCTTTTACATGTTCCAGGCCATAGCTGGCTGCTACTGTATTTAATGCAGTTGTTGTTCCGCGCGTGAAAATAATTTCTTCCATTGATTTTGCATTAATAAACTTGCGAACTTTCTCGCGTGCACCTTCATACGCATCGGTAGCTTTCGTACCGAGCGTATGAACACCGCGATGCACGTTAGAATTATATTCTTTATAGTAACGCTCTAACGTTTCAATGACTTGAATTGGTTTTTGAGAAGTTGCTGCACTATCGAAATATACAAGTTGTTTACCGTTCACCTTTTGATCAAGAATTGGAAACTGTTTGCGTATTTCATGAATATCCATTAGCGAACTTTCCTTTCAATTACCTCAACAAGCTGTGCTTTTACTCCTTCAATTGGAAGCTCATTTACTACAGGTGCTAAGAATCCATGGATGACTAAACGTTCTGCTTCTCTTTTCGGAATACCACGGCTCATTAGGTAGTATAGTTGAATTGGATCTACGCGACCTACAGAAGCTGCGTGACCTGCCATTACATCGTCTTCGTCAATCAGAAGAATTGGGTTTGCATCACCGCGTGCTTTTTCATTTAACATAAGAACGCGAGAAGATTGCTGTGCATTTGATTTAGATGCACCGTGTTCAATCTTACCGATTCCGTTAAAGATAGATGTTGCGCTATCTGTTTGTACACCGTGTTTTAAAATGAAGCCTTCAGAGTGTTTACCGAAGTGAACAACTTTCGTTGTAAAGTTTTGTGTTTGAGACCCGCGGCCAATTGTTACTGTTTTTGTATCAGCAAATGATCCGTCGCCCATTAAGTTCGTTACGTTCTCTGAAATTGTATTTCCGTCATTCATAAGGCCTAATGCCCACTCAATACGGCCGTCACGTCCTACAACACCGCGGCGGTTTACGTAAGATGTTACATCTTTCGCTAATAGATCAACTGCACCGAATTTCACTTGTGCACCTTGTTCTACGATTACTTCTGCCACGATATTTGCAATACCTGTAACAGTTTCATGTGCTACGTAGTTTTCTACGTATGTTGCAGAACTGTTCGCATCAGCTACAAATAATACGTGGTTATATACGTTTGCTTCTTCGCCGTCTACTAAGAATACAGCTTGAAGTGGCGTTTCAAGAACAACGTTTTTCGGAACATATACAAATGCTCCGCCGTTGATTAATGCTGCATGAAGTGCTGTTAAACGATGTTCGTCTACCTTCACACCGTCTTTCATTAAATACTTTTGTACTAGTTCAGCATGCTCATTTGCAGCTGTTACGATATCCGTGAAAATAACACCTTTTTCTTTCGCTTCATCAGCTAAAGAAACGAATGCAGTTGTACCAGTGCGGCCCACTAGTACGCTGTTATTTTCATCGATTAAGTTTTTCACCGTTTCTGGAAGTTCCGCTAAAGAACTTACAGGCTCTTGCTTAGGAGTAGCGCCTTTTCCGATAAAATCCCATTTATCGATTTTTGTTTTATCAGGCGTTGGCATTGGAAGTTCAGTTGCTTGTGCAAGAGCTTGTAAGCGGAACTCAGTCAACCAAGCAGCTTCGTTAACTTCGCTAGCGCGCTGACGGATTGTTTCTTGATCGAAAGGTAATGTACCGATTGTCATGTTTATGCTCCTCTCTTACGCTTCTTGCTCTGCTGTTTCGTCTTCAATACCTAGTTCTTTTTTAATCCAGTCGTAACCTTCAGCTTCTAGACGTTGTGCAAGCTCAGGGCCACCAGATTTAACAATGCGACCGTTCATCATAACGTGAACGAAGTCTGGAGTGATGTAGTTTAATAAACGTTGGTAATGCGTAATCATTAGGCAGCCGAACTCTTCGCCGCGCATTTCGTTAATACCTTTAGATACAACTTTTAATGCATCGATATCAAGACCAGAGTCGATTTCATCTAAGATTGCGATTTTTGGCTCAATCATCATTAATTGAAGAATTTCGTTACGTTTTTTCTCACCGCCAGAGAAACCTTCGTTTAAGTAACGTTGTGCCATTTCTGGATCCATTTCTAGGAACTCCATATTTTTATCTAATTTACGGATAAATTTCATAAGAGAAATTTCGTCGCCTTCTTCACGACGTGCGTTAATTGCAGAACGTAAGAAGTCAGCGTTTGTTACTCCGCTAATTTCACTTGGATATTGCATTGCTAGGAATAGACCCGCTTGTGCGCGCTCATCTACTTCCATTTCTAATACATCTTCACCGTCGATGATGATGCTACCTTCTGTTACTTCATATTTCGGGTGACCCATAATTGCAGAAGATAAAGTTGATTTACCTGTTCCGTTAGGTCCCATAATTGCGTGGATTTCTCCACCTTTTACTTCAAGGTTTACACCTTTTAAAATTTCTTTACCGTCGATTGATACATGTAAGTCTTTAACCGTTAATGTAGAACCAGTCATCTCAATACCTCCATTAATCCTCTATATACATTTTAAAAATTCCTAAAACATTCACATTCTCATTTTATTCTCATTCTAATTTTATATCAAATAAAATGATATCGCAAACGCTGAAAAAAAGTAACACTTTTTTCACAAATGTATATAAGTATTTCCCTCACATCCTACTATGATACACCTTTCTTCTTATTTATATAAAGAAAAAAGGGCTGGAAATTTCCTAGCCCCTTTCATGTCTACTCATTTACCGGAAGTACTGCTCCCTTATATTCTTTATTAATAAAATCTTGAATTTCTTTTGAATGTAAAACTTCTACTAATTCCTTAATTTCTTTTTTCTTTTCATCGCCTTTACGAACGGCAATAATATTTGCATACGGAGAATCTGATCCTTCAATTGCAATTGCATCTTTTGTAGGATTTAATTTTGCATCAATTGCATAGTTTGAATTAATGAATAACGCATCACCTTCATTATTTTCGTATAGCTTTGGCGAAAGCCCTGGCTCAACATCTGTTTTAAACTTCAAGTTCTTTGGATTCTCCACGATATCTTTGACTGTCGCTTTAACGATATCTACACCATCTTTCAGTTTAATGACGCCGCCTTTTTGCAATAATGCAAGCATACGACCGCGTTCTGCTACGTTATTACTCATAATAACCGTTCCACCATCTGGAAGGTCTTTTAATTTTTTATATTTTTCGGAATATATTCCCATTGGCTCTAAATGGATTTTCCCTGCATTTACAATTTTATATCCCTTTTCCTCGATCTCCTTATCTAAATAAGGAATGTGTTGAAAATAGTTGGCATCAATGTCTTTATCGGCTAACGCTTTATTAGGTAACACATAATCTTGGAATGTTTCAATTTTTAGTTTGATTCCTTTTTTCTCTAATATTGGCTGTGCTTTTTCTAAAATAACAGCATGTGGCACGTTAGAAGCTCCCACAACAAGTGTACTTTCATCTTTCCCGCCGCAAGCAGCTAATGCAAATACAAAGACTGCTATAAAAATGGTTAATATAATTTTCTTCATCAGATGTCACCCTTATTTTTGTAATTTTCATAACTTTTTTCATATATGCATTTTATTAGGTACAAAATAAGAGCTGGCATTTACCAGCCCTTTTGATACCTACTATTCTTTTACAGGAACAACTGCGCCTTTATATTCCTTGTCAATGAAGTCTTCAATTTCTTTAGAATGCAGCACTTCTACAAGAGCTTTAATTTCTTTCTTATCTTTATCACCTTTACGAACCGCTACTACGTTTGCATATGGAGAGTCATTTCCTTCAATCGCGATTGCATCTTTTTCTGGGTTTAATTTCGCATCAATCGCATAGTTAGAGTTAATTAGAACAGCATCGCCTTCTTTATTGTTATACACTTGTGGCAATAAACCAGGCTCGATATCCGTTTTAAATTTTAGATTTTTTGGATTATCTGCAATATCTTTTGTAGTTGCTTTAACTGGATCTACCCCATCTTTAATTTTTAAAATACCTTCTTTTTGTAAAATCGCTAAACCACGTCCATGGTCAGCGACAGAGTTACTCATAATAATCGTCGCTCCATCTGGAAGGTCTTTTAAGCTCTTATACTTTTGAGAATATACACCAATTGGTTCTAAATGAATTTTTCCGGCTACTTCAAAATCGTATTTTTTATCTTTAATTTCTTTTTCTAAGTATGGAATGTGTTGGAAGTAGTTCGCATCTAATTCCTTATCCGCTAATGATTTATTCGGCAATACATAGTCTTGGAATGTTTCAATTTTTAATTCAATTCCCTTTTTCTCTAATAAAGGTTTTGCCTTTTCTAAGATAACAGCGTGCGGTACGTTAGAAGCTCCTACAACAAGTTTCTTTTCATCTTTATCTTTCCCACCACAAGCAGCTAAACCAAAAATTGACGTTGAAATAAGTGCTGTAAGTAATAATTTTTTCATTTGAAACACCCTCCCATTTTAATTATCGTTTATCAATTCGAATTGTTACACGATCACCAATCCACTGAATTAAAAATACAACGAGTAATACACAAATTGTTGCAACGATTGTTACATCGTTATTTCCACGCTGAAATCCTTCTAAATAAGCAAGTGTACCAAGACCACCAGCACCGACAACACCAGCCATCGCTGTATAGCCTACAAGTGCAATTGTCGTTACTGTAATACCAGATACAAGTGCTGGCAAAGATTCTGGAATCAATACTTTCCAAATAATCGTACTCGTTTTTGCTCCCATTGCTTTTGAAGCTTCTATTACTCCTTTATCAATCTCACGAAGTGCAATTTCAACCATCCTTGCATAAAATGGTGCCGCTCCAATAATTAAAGCTGGTAGTGCTGCGCTTGCTCCAAGAATTGTTCCAAGGAGAATCTTCGTAAATGGAATTAATAAAATAATTAAAATGATAAATGGAATGGAACGAAAGATATTTACAAATGCTCCAATCGCTGTGTGAATCGCTCTATTTTCCCATAAATTATCCTTTGCCGTCATGAAAAGTAATAGTCCTAAAATAAGACCTAAAACAAATGTCGCAAATGCTGCGATTGCCGTCATATATAATGTTTCACCTGTTGCTTCTAGCATTTGATTCCAGTCGACGTTCGCGAGTAACTTATCCATGTGCAATCACCTCCAGCTCTACTTGCTCTTGATGGATTCCTGCTATTGCTTGTTGGATTGCCACTTCCTCACCATTTAAGTGAATCACTAAACTTCCATACGATCCATTGTTTGTTTGAGCAATATTCCCTTGAAGTACACTTACTTCTATATCATCCCGCCTCATTAATCTCTGGAGTACTGGACGCTCTACAGAATCACCAATAAACTGTAAACGAATGACTTTTCCATCTGGATATTTTTCTAATAAACTCTCAATTGTTTCATTTGTATCTTCAGAATCTGTTAGCTGTTGTACAAATCGCTTTGTAATCTCCTTCTGTGGGTTACGGAATACCTCTAGTACAGGACCCGTCTCTACAATTTTTCCTTTTTCCATGACTGCAACACGATTACAAATTTTACGAATCACATGCATCTCATGTGTAATAAGTACAATTGTTAAGCCAAGACGTTTATTAATATCTAGTAGTAAATCTAAAATTTGATCTGTTGTTTCAGGGTCAAGCGCTGACGTCGCTTCATCACATAGCAGCACTTTCGGATTATTTGCTAATGCTCTCGCAATCCCAACGCGCTGCTTTTGTCCACCGCTTAATTGAGACGGATATGCATCGCCTCTTCCTTCTAATCCAACAAGATGAATTAACTCATCTACTCGTTTTTTTCGCTTTTCCTTATCCACTCCCGCAATTTCAAGTGGAAAAGCAATGTTCTCACGTACAGTTCGTGACCACAGTAAATTAAAATGTTGAAAAATCATTCCGATTTCTTGTCTTGCCTTTCGAAGTTCATTCCCAGTAATTGCTGAAATCACACGATTTGCTATCGTAATCTGTCCTGAAGTTGGTTTCTCTAATTGATTAAATAATCTGATTAAAGAACTTTTACCAGCGCCACTATATCCGATAACACCAAAGATCTCGCCTTTTTCTATTTTTAAATTGGCATCATCTACAGCAGTGACATCACCGCTTTTTGATTTATATATTTTCTTTACATTTTCCAATAAAATCATGATGTTCACCCCTTTTTGAATTAAAAAGCGTAAGCAGCTCGTTCAGATTTACTCCCACAATTTTTATTTTTGGTGTAAGAATTACTTAAATCTAACCGTCGCCATAGCTAAATTTCTTATTAGCTCCTCTTATTATTCGAATGTCCTCCTCATTCAAACAACAAAAAAACCTTTCTGCTTTTAGAATGAGCAGAAAGGTTTATATGCGTATATCAACATGATCCCTTCCTCTCATCTCTCAAAGCATTTGCTTTGCAGGAATTGGCACCATTTCAATCTAAAAATTGACGGTTGCCGGGCTTCACAGGGCTCAGTCCCTCCACCTCTCTTGATAAGAGAAATCAGATTTAATTTTCGTCTGATTTGAAATTTATGAAATTGTCTATATTTTATGACTTGAATTGTATCAATATACACCCACTATGTCAACAAAAAAATTCTTAAAAAACGAAACTTCAGACTATTAAGCACCTACTGGCATTGGCTTACATATATGAAATACGGATTCTAATAATAACATCGTACGATACGTTCCGTTATATTGCACACGTCCGCTGTGCAATAGTGTTTGCAACCGAACATTTCCAGTAACTAATCGCCTTAAATCTTCTTCCTGAAAGCAAATAAGTTGTTCCGTTCCCCGTGTCTCTTTCAAAAGCTGTATATACTCTCTTGAAATTTGAAGTGAGCAACACTCATCTCCAAAACGAAAATTGATCGTTTTTTCTCCTTGCCGAAGAAGCGGTTCTAGATGATATTGGCTATTAGCATACGTTACAAATGATTGAAGCAACGAATATAATCTCATTCTAGTCACATCCTTCATCTCACTTTCTCCTAATACCATTCCATCTTCTCAAACAGCAATCCTGTTACTTTCTCTCGACAAATAACGTACCGCTTTGATACCTCGACATATTTCCCAGAAAATATGTCGAGGCGGCAAAAACTTTGCCGCCTACTGTAATTCTTTATATAAATATTCAACTGAATGAAATGCATATATTTTCTTCACAATTGTTCCACGCTCAAATACGAGTAAGCAAGGTACACTTTCTACTTCATACTCTCGCGCTAAATGCGGGGCATAGTTTAAGTCTAGCATTCCTATTTCTAATTCAGATATAGTTGCTTCTACCACTGTTAGCATCTTCTTTGCTAATTGGCATGTTCCACACATCGGTGTATATACATATAACACTGTTTTTTCTTGGTCTGCTATTAGAGCTGTAGCTTCAGCACCTGTCCAGTCAATCACTTCTATCATTCCTTACCGTAAATATTCTGTATAAACGTCAATGTCAGCTCCCCATAATACGTTCGCTAAATGATTAGAAGGAGCAGTAGCCACTTCACGGTACGAACGATCAATGTAAATATGCTCGGCCTGCGGGAATTCTTTTCGAAATTGTTTTCTAAGCTTTTCACCTGCAGCATCAGCATCCACTAATACATACACTTCTTTATCAAAAAACTGATCAATGAGCTCATCCATTTTCGACAAACCAATTGTACCATTTGTACAAACAATTTCCACTGGTTCACGAATAATAGATTCAATCTTTCTTCTATCTGATTTTCCTTCGACAATAATGACTTTCTCTACATAGACCATACGTCATCACCCGATCACCATATACTATAAAACAACCTTACTTTAGTATATAGTATATTCGATATTTTCATGTTGTTTCCTGTTTATTTTTACAAAGAAAAGCGGAGGCGGCTCACTCAGAATGTGAGGGGGATGGAGCTAAATCAAGAAAAGCGCAAGCGGCTCGTTCAGAACAGGAGGACGTTGGAACTCCTGACGTAGAGGCGCTCTTTGCCTCGCAGGAAGGAGTGAAACGACCGACTGTTCTAGCCGCTGGAGCTAGACAAAGAAAAGCGCAAGCGGCTCGTTCAGAATGTGAAGGGGATGGAGGTTCTGACATAGAGGCACTCTTTCATTCACACAATACAAAATAAAAAGGACAGCACACTGGCTGCCCTTTTTGGTGACTAGAATTAGTCCTGGTTTGTCATTTCTGCATATTTTTCTGCAGATAATAACTTTTCTAATTGGCTTTCATCAGAAAGTTCAACTTTAACCATCCATGCACCTTCGTACGGAGATTCGTTAACAAGTTCTGGTTGGTCACTTAATTCTTCGTTTACTGCTACAACTTTACCACTTACAGGTGCGTATAATTCAGAAACTGTTTTAACAGATTCTACACTTCCGAATGGCTCGTCAGCTTCAAGTGTTGCACCTACTTCAGGAAGTTCAACGAATACGATATCGCCTAACTCGTTTTGTGCAAAATGAGTAATACCGATAACAACTTGGTTGCCTTCAGTTTTTACCCATTCGTGTTCTTCAGAGTAACGTAAATGATTTGGAATGCTCATGACTGTACCTCCAGTGAATGTATTAATTATGTAAAAATACCTTATTGGTACTTTTTCCACACACTTTCAAACTGCTCTTCGTTAAAACCAAGTGTTACATTCGTGCCATCTGTTACGATTGGACGTTTAATCAACATGCCATCAGACGCTAAAAGTTCAAACATTTCGTCCTCACTTGCATCCTTTAATTTATCTTTTAAGCCAAGTTCACGGTAACGCATTCCACTTGTATTAAAGAATTTTTTTAATGGCAATTCACTTTTTGCATGTAAATTACGCAAATCTTCTTTTGACGGTGGATTTTCAACAATATGAATCATTTCATATGCTACATCGTTTGCCTCAAACCATTTTTTCGCTTTTTGACATGTGCCACACTTTGGATATGAATAAAATGTTACTGTCATAAATTCACCTACTTTTTTACTAACCTTTACCTTTATCATATAGAAAACGTTTTATTATTTCAAACGATTCTTCTCTAAACTTTAACTTATTTCGTGATAATTTTCTTTTATCCTGCAAATTTTTCTTATTTTTCCGGTATTTCTGTATAAATTGCAAGTATAAAAATATATATGTATGCCGAATACACATATTAAACAAACGTTTATTTAATAGATTCGCCGCTACAAAAGCGAACATACGTCTTAAACAAACGTTTGATTAATTGAACTCCCTCTACACGAGCTTAAGATAGGGGGGATTCTCCGTTAAAATGATAAAAAAAAGCTCCTAATCTAGAGCTCCTTCACTGTCTACTCAAATAATCCGCAATCGTTTGAAACACGTATATATACATATTATGAATACTTTGCTCTGAAATCGTATCATTGTATAAATCAGTGCCCCAAAATTGCCCTTCCCCACTTCCTATATTTACAAATCCTTGTGTATACATCATCGCTCTATCTCTTGGTGCATTGTTATAATCTAGATCTTTTTCAGTAAAAATTAAATACGGTCGATCTTTTAAACCAACAAAAAACACTGGCTTTTTTAAGCCTAAAAATAGATCTGTATATTTTTCTTTTGATGCTTCTTCAAAATGTTCTTTCATAACAAGAAATCCATCAACTTTCTCTGATTTCTCCTTCATTTCATCTAACTTTACCTTCTCAAACTTTATATTTCGAAACGTGTCTTTTGGCGCTTCACCGACAACTCCAATAGTCAATGCCCTTCCGCTATACCCTTGAACAGGCGGTATATCCTTATTCTTTGCACACCCAGCTCCTACTAGGCATAACAATATAAGAAAACAAAAATTAAGCGAACGCTTCATTTCTACTCCCCCATCCCAAAAGTCAAGTGACAAAAATGTAAGGCAAATCCAAAAAATGTAAGTAAAATCGATAGCTCATTTTGATTTTCTATATTATAATCAATTGGATTTACTTTCATTACTAAACACTAGGAGATACTCATGAAAAAATATAAACTTTCATCTTTTCTTCCATTAAGTTATATACTTCTACTCGTACTCGTAAGTCCCCTTTACGATGTACTAAATAAATCTACTGTTCACGCTGTAAACGTTACAACTGTAGTAGATGATTGGATTCCATTTGTAAAAGCATTTATCATTCCATATTTACTGTGGTTTCCATACTTATACGGAGCACTTATTTATTACTGCTTTGCTGATCGAAAGCAATATTATGTCACTTTAAGTAGTGTAATTCTTGGAAAGCTTGCTTGTTTTTCTATTTATTACTTTTGGCAAACGACTGTACCGCGTCCAACCGTCGTTGGAACAGACATATTTTCTGAACTAGTTCGCTATATTTATAGTATTGATCAACCCGTAAACTGTTTCCCTAGCATTCATGTGCTTACGACATTTGTCATTATGTTAGCTGCCTTTAAACGCCGAGAACAACATGCTTTTGAATATTATATTCTTACTTTCTTTGGTACACTCATCATTTTATCAACACTATTTACAAAGCAGCATGCCTTCATAGATGCCGTTTCTGGGATGACGCTAGCAAGTATACTATACTTTGGTATTCAGCTAGTATTAGTAAAAGAAACGGTGACAGTTCCGATGAAACAAAATCATAAAATGTAAACAAAAAAGCAGACTGTGGCTTCTTCAGTCTGCTTTTATCTATATAAAGGAGATTTTCAGGTGCAATACGTTGTTTGGCGATTAAGATTGCGGCACAGTCATATCGCCAGAATGAATTCGACCCGCTTTTTTTAATGCGATATATATTATATAAGAAACAGCTACTGGGATTACGATATAAGTGATCACCATCGCTGGTACAACACCGAATCCTTGGCTGGAGATTAAATTAATTGGTGCAATCAGAGAACTTAATCCAAGACCTGCGATTTCTTTACCTGCTTCTAATTGGAAAATCAGTGCAGATACAGGGCCCACAATGGCGCTAGCAACGACAGTTGGGACGAGAATCATTGGATTTTTAGTAATGTTCGGCAATTGGACTTTCGGAGTACAAAGGGCCTGTGCTAAAATACCACCTAAATTGTTTTCTTTTGCTGAGATAACAGAGAATCCGATAAATTGAGCGACGCATCCTGCAAGTGCTGCACCTCCTGCAACACCATCTAGGCTAAGTGCAATTGCTAGAGCTGCTGATGACGCTGGTGAGATTAATAATAGTCCCCAAACAACCGCAAGCACGATAGAAGCAATAAATGGACTACCAGCTGAACTATCTTTAATAAATGCGCCAATTGCATTTAAAACAGGACTAATATTTTGAGATAACCAAATACCGACTATGCCAGAACCAAGTATTGCTACAAATGGAACGAGCATCATATCTAAAGCAGTTTTTCCGCTTAACCGTTTACCGATATAAACTGCTAAAGTTGCTGTTAATAACGCACCAATCGGTTCACCAGTTTTAATGATTAGACCAGCTTCAGTAATCGAAATGGATCCTGCTCCAATCGCCCCGGCAACCATCGCTGAGAAAATGACAAGTCCGTTTGCTCCAAGCATAAAAGCAATCCCTGCTCCAATTGCTGGTGCCATCAGTGATTTCGCAACAACTCCAATTGTAATCAACATCGGAATATCAACAATTCTTCCAATATTTTCGATAAGTAAACCAATTCCAAGGGATACGAAAATACCTTGTGCAATTCCGGCAGAACCTTTAAAGACACGAGACATTATATATTCCTTCATCTGCTTCACCTTCTCCTAGTTTAGTAGCCGATTGTTTTCATATAGTCACGTAAAATATCATTTGATTGTGCAAATCGGCCTTCTTCAGTTTCTGTTAAGTTTAGTTCAACAACTTCTTTCACACCATCTCTTGTAATAATTGCTGGTACACCTGTGCAAATATTATATTCACCATACTCACCATCTAAAATTGCTGAAACAGCAATTACACGGTGATCATCATTAAAGATAGAGCGTGCGATATAAGCTAGTGAGTTACCAATGCCGTAATAAGTAGTTCCTTTACGTTTATAAATTTCCCAACCAGCTTTGGCAGTTTTCTCAACAATTTCATCTAAGTCAATTTCACCGAAACGCTCTTTTTGTTCATCTAAAATTTGTAAGATTGGTTTCCCACCAACTGTAACGTGAGACCAAGCAACCATTTGGGAATCACCATGCTCACCTAATGAATAACCGTGAATACTACGAGGATCCACTTCAAGCATTTCAGATAAAATTGTTCTTAAACGTGAAGAATCTAACGATGTTCCAGTACCAATCACGCGATTTCTTGGCAATCCAGACAATTTCCAAACTTGATAAGTAATAATATCAACTGGGTTTGATGCGATTAAGAAAATGCCATCAAATCCACTTTCCATTACACCTGCTACAACACTTTCCATAATCTTTGCGCTTGCTCCTAGAGTATCTAAACGACTTTGTCCTGGTTTTGGCGCTGGACCTGCTGTAATAATCACAATGTCCATATCTTTGCAGTCTTCATAAGTAGCTGCATATACTTTTGTTCTTGTATTTGTAAAATTAATGCAGTGCGATAAATCCATCGCTTCTCCAACTGCACGTTCATGATTTATATCAATTAATGTCAGTTCTTCACAGATACCTTGATTCACAATTGAATACGCACAGCTTGATCCAACTAATCCAGTTCCAATAATTGCGATTTTTCTTGTGTTTCTATTCATAAGAATCTCTCCTAAGTATTTCTGTATTGTTTTTGTTTGTTCTTTACACTTTTTATTATAGAGATTCTCACTATAGAAACCATGGATACTTTGTGAAATGTTGAGCAAGTTTTATGTATATTTTGTGAAACACGCTACTCTGTTTTCGTCATATTTGTTACAACTGGAAAAATATTTTATACATCTTTATTGACATATATACAAATAAAAAAGCGAGGGAATGATCATCTGATATTCACTCGCTTTTTTTATTCATTACTGTGCGCTTAATTGACTTTTCGTTTGCTGAACAACCATTGGATTTGCAGGAGCCGCTGGTTTATAATACCCTTTTTGCAATGCATATTTATATACATTACGTTGTCTCATCTCATCCTGGTTTCGAATGTGAATCAGCGTTTGATGTAGCTGTTCGTTATTTGACTCTGCTATGTAATGCGCATAACTTGCTAAGCTTGCATTTAATCCCGCTAAATAATCATTCACCATATCTTTTTCATTCATATTTCATAACCTCCTATCCTAAAAAGGACATTAATTGTTGTTTTGTGTTTCTTGCAGCTTGCGCATCTTGTTGTAGTATTTGCTTTAGTTGAGGATCTGTACATTGCTGTGCATATTGATCTAATTTATTTGCAATTGTTGTATGCCCCCCAATAATATGGCGTAAGTTTTCTAATTCAAGCTCTGTTAAATTTGGCATAATTAAGACCTTCCTTTCTTTGTTCATTCATCATTTAGTATTTATTTATTTTTGGATTGTATGCACGAGTTAACCTTTTTCTTGATTTACTCAAAAAAGACATAGTATGCAATTATAGATAAGTATCAAAGTCCTATATTTTATAGTTTTTATAGATAAATTATTATATAATACTTATAGAATGAAAATTCAAAAAATAGAACCTAATAATTATTAAGCAAACCATTAGTTAAAGGAGATATGAACATGAAAACACACGAATTCTTTACAAAAATTCAAAAAAGCTACGATCCCAATCCAAGCCAAGATGCTCTAACCTTTACTTTATTTGGTTTCTTATTAGCTCTATATACGTTTTTAAAACCTGCAAAATAACATACAAAAGAGCTGTTTACAAGTTACTCTATAAAACAGCTCCTTTTTAGATTGTGGATAAAGGCTTCGCCCACCTGTTTTTGTTATCGTTCTTTGTCGGAACGCCGATACATTTGAATTTGTGCCGATAAAATTTTATGTATTAATTTTCTATCAACCCACTCTACTGCTGAACTCTCTACTCTTTCTATCACTGGTACGTTTTATTATAACGTTTCTCCTTTCCACCTAATATTTTCTCTTCAAAACTACAATTGATAGTGAATAAGAACCTAACACCCCTGCCAATAAAAACGCATTTGCTAATTTATACTGCTCAGCTGTCAATGAATACAGGTTACCAATTAAAAAAATAATCAAATACGAAAGTAAGAATACTTTTTCAAAGACAGTATGAGAACCCCTCCGCAATAGAATTACTATTCGAAGGTGTCACACAATTCCATGTAACTCCTAAAAAACATGATCCAATCATTTACGATGCATCTCTTATCTTCCAAAACAATTTATTTTATTAGGCCGATGACAGTAGCTGGAAACCTGATCAGGTTATAGAATATGAAGTAAGCTGGATTTCTGCAAAAAATGTAAAATGGAGAGATGTTAGTTCGTGGATGGGAGATAAAATGAGATACGGAGTAATGAGTGAAGATTAATATATACATAAAGTAACAGTGACGATTCACATATCAATATTTCATCGTGGTAGACAAAAGTAAATGAAATTTTATCAGCGTAAATCCGAATATGTTGGCGATTCAACAAGGGATATCGACATTCCGACAAAGAACAACAAAAAAGCAGTAGCCAAACGTGGCTACTGCTTTCCCTTACTTATTAAACTGTATAACGCTCATCCTCTAAAATCTTCGCAGCAATTTCACGCTTCTTCGGAATTACGTTAAGCGGCGTGTGGCGTGTGAATTTGCGAAGCGCTGATAACATCATGCGCAGCATATCACCATTTTCAACTGCGATAATTGTTTCTTTTGCATCTGCTTCGATTTGGTTGAACGCTTCTTGGCAGAATACTTCTGTGTATAATACTTTTTGTTTATTCTTTTCAAGACCAGTTGCTTTAATTGCTTTTTCTGTACGAAGAACAGCTGATTCCATTGCGTATAAGTTGCTTACGATATCAGCGATATTAACAAGAACTTCTTGTTCTTTATCTAATGCTTTACCGTATTTTTGAACAGCTAATCCAGCTACCATTAAACCAATTTTCTTCGCATTATTTACTAAATATTTTTGAAGTGCTAATGGCTCGTCGCCTACTTCTTCAGGTATCATCATCATTAACTCTTCTTGTAATTTTTGTGCTTTTTGAAGAAGTGGTAATTCACCTTTCATTGCTTTACGTAAGAATGTACCTGGTACGATTAAACGGTTGATTTCGTTCGTACCTTCGAAAATACGGTTAATACGAGAATCACGGTACATTCTTTCAATCTCGTACTCTGCCATAAATCCGTAACCACCATGGATTTGAACACCCTCATCTACTACATAGTCTAATACTTCCGAACCGAATACTTTATTTAAAGAGCACTCAATTGCATATTCAGCAATAGAAGCTGCGACAGCTTTACCGTCTTTTACTTGCTCTTCTGTTAATGTACTCATATGGCTTTCAAATAAACCTACTGTACGGTATACAGAGCTTTCAGCTGCATAAATTTTCGCTGCCATATTCGCTAATTTTTCTTGAATTAATGGGAAGCGAGCGATTGGTTGTTTAAACTGTTGACGTTGGTTTGCATATTGTGCTGAAATTTCTAACGCACGTTTAGAAGAACCAACTGTACCAACACCTAATTTATAACGACCGATATTTAAAATGTTGAACGCGATAACATGACCTTTACCAATTTCACCAAGTACATTTTCTTTCGGAACAAGTGCATCTTCTAAAATTAATGTACGGGTAGATGAACATTTAATACCCATTTTCTTTTCTTCTGGGCTTGTAGATACGCCAGGATATTCTTTCTCAACGATAAATGCTGTGAAGTGCTCGCCATCAACTTTTGCGTATACGATAAATACATCAGCAAAAGCAGAGTTTGTAATCCATTGTTTCTCACCATTTAATACATAGTGTGTACCTTCTGCATTTAAACGAGCTGTTGTTCTTGCACCTAATGCGTCAGATCCAGATCCTGGCTCAGTTAATGCGTATGCAGCTAATTTTTCACCAGTTGCTAAGGCAGGTAAATATTGTTTCTTTTGCTCTTCGTTACCAAATAATACGATTGGTAACGATCCGATCCCAACGTGCGCACCGTGCGTAATTGCAAATCCACCAGCACGAGAGAATTTCTCTGCGATTAATGCTGAACTAACTTTATCAAGACCAATTCCGCCGTACTCTTCTGGTACGTCAGCACCTAGTAAACCAAGCTCGCCAGCTTCTTTTAATAAGCGAACAGAGCGATCAAATTCATGTTGCTCTAAATACTCAAGCTCTGGCAGAACTTCATTTACGATAAAGTCCTCTGTTGTTTTCGCTATCATTTTATGCTCATCGCTGTAATCCTCTGGTGTAAATACTTGATCAATTGTAATCTCATCAACTAAAAAGCTACCGCCCTTAACTGCGCTTCCTACTATTTTCTCCATGAAAATTTCCTCCTTCATATTTTCATAAGCCGCTTCTCTCATTTTGAGAGAAGCTGGCTCTCCCTTTGTTTTTTATACCCTTTAGTTACTTCCATTCTTCTTTATCTAATCCAGTTCCAGTGGCTAGAACAGTCGGCCATTTCGCCCCTTCCTCCGAGGCAAAAGGCGCCTCTATGTCAGGAGCTCCAATGTCCTCTTGTTCTGGACGAGCTCCTTCCACTTTTTATAGAAGTTCAAACACCCCAGCAGCTCCCATGCCGCCGCCGATACACATTGTTACGATACCGAATTGCTCGTTGCGGCGTTTCATCTCATGAATAAGAGATAACGTTAATTTTGCTCCTGTACAACCAAGCGGATGTCCAAGTGCAATTGCACCGCCGTTTACATTTACCTTTTCTTCATCTAGACCAAGCTCACGAATAACTTGGATTGATTGAGATGCGAATGCTTCATTTAGCTCAAATAAGCCGATATCAGATAGCTCTAATCCTGCTAACCTTAACGCTTTTGGAATTGCTGCGATTGGTCCAATTCCCATTACCTCTGGTGGTACACCAGCAACTGCAAATGAACGGAATTTTGCAAGTGGCTTCATGCCATCACTCACTGCTTTTTCACGATCCATAAGAAGAACAGATGCTGCACCATCACTCATTTGTGAAGAGTTACCAGCCGTTACAGAACCACGAACGTTAAATGCTGGACGTAGTTTCCCTAAGATATCTAGCGTAGTATCCGCTCTTACGCCTTCATCTTGTGAGAAAGTAATCATTTCTTCTTGAATTTTATTATTTGCTCCTACAGTACGAAGCGTTACATCTACAGGTACTGTTTCATCAGCAAATTTCCCTTCAGCTAATGCTTTCGCTGCACGCTGGTGACTTCTTACCGCAAATGCATCTTGCTCTTCACGGGAAATGCCATATTTCACAGCAACTTGCTCTGCTGTATGGCCCATGCCCATATAATATTCTGGAGCCGCTTCTACAAGACGGCTATTTGGACGAACGACATGCCCCATCATTGGAACTAAACTCATCGATTCAGCTCCACCAGATAACACCGCTTCAGAATGACCAAGCATAATGCGCTCTGCACCGTAAGCGATACTTTGCAGTCCTGAAGAACAGTAACGGTTAATTGTAATAGCCGGAACATCATAAGAAAGTCCTGCTAATCCTCCGATATTACGTGCCATATTTAAGCCTTGCTCTGCTTCTGGCATCGCACAACCAAAAATTAAATCATCAATTGGTCCTTCATAGTTATTCGCACGCTTTAACGTTTCTTTTACTACTAATGCTCCTAAATCATCAGGACGAACTGTTTTTAATGAACCTCTCTTTGCCTTACCAATTGGTGTTCTTGCTCCCGCAACAATGACAGCTTCTCTCATGAACGATATCTCCCCTCGTTATTAGTTACGTAATGGCTTTCCTTTTACAAGCATGTGCTGCATTCTTGCTTGTGATTTCATCTCACTTACTAAGCTAATAAATGCTTCGCGCTCCACATCTAATAAATATTGCTCATCAACTTCTGTTCCGTACGGCACTTTTCCGCCAGCAATGACATATGCAAGCTTTTTCGCAATGTGTAAGTCATACTCGGAAATGTAACCAGATAAGTGCATTGCTTCTGCTCCAAGTAAAAGCGTTGCATATCCTGTTTCACCAACAACCGGTATCTTTTTACGAATCGGTGCTTTATAGCCCGCTTCATATAAAGCAAGAGCTTTTTGTTTTGCATCGTATAGTAAGTGATCACCATTCACACTAATACCATCTTTATCGCCTAAGAAGTTGCGAGAAACAGCCTCTTGCGCTGATGTAGATACTTTCGCCATCGCAACTGATTCGAACACTTTATTCGCAACCTTTTGCAGGTCAAACTCCACACCGTTTGCCATTTTATTTAAATGTTTAATATATAGTTCTTTGTTACCGCCACCGCCAGGGATTAAGCCAACGCCAACTTCTACTAATCCCATATACGTTTCACTAGAAGCTTGAATACTCGCTGCTGGTAAACATACCTCTGTACCGCCGCCAAGCGTCATGCCATATGGCGCTGCAACAATTGGCTTAGAACAGTACTTAATTTTCATCATTGCGTCTTGGAAGTTTTTCACAACCCACTCAATTTCAAAGTAGTTGTCATCTTGCGCTTCCATTAAGATCATTGCAAGGTTTGCCCCAACGCAGAAGTTTTTCGATTGGTTCCCGATAACAAGACCTTTGTAGTTCTTTTCAACTTCATCAACAGCGTAATTAATCATTTGCGTAATATCCATACCGATTGCATTGCTCTTCGAGTGGAATTCTAAACAAAGGACGCCATCTCCTAAATCGATTAAGCTTGCACCACTATTTTTCTTTAGTACACCATTTTTCTCTTTTAATTGTTTAAGGGAAATTGCTTTTTTATTGCGTTCAATCAATTTGTATTCGCCGTTATCGTAGTAATAGCTTTCGCCGTTATCATGTTTATAGAAAGTGCTAAACCCTTTCTCTAACATGTCTTTCACCCATGCCGGAACAACTTTTCCGTTCTCTTCCATCTTTTGAACGGATTTTTCTACGCCAATTGCATCCCAAATTTCAAATGGTCCTTGCTCCCAACCAAATCCCCATTTCATCGCTTGATCAATTGCAACAATGTCATCCGCAATTTCTTTATGAAGCTTCGCAGAATATAAAAGGGTTGGCGTAATAATATTCCATAAAAGCTCTCCTGCACGATCCTTCGCGTATACAAGCGCTTTCAATTTATTCGCTAATCCTTTTTCTTGTTTGCTTAATTCTACGGAAGCAGCTTTTAATTTTTTACGAGGTCCATACTCCATTGTTTCAGGATTTAACTCTAAAATTTCTTTTCCTTGTTTTAAGAAGAAACCTTGACCAGTTTTACTTCCAAGCCATTTTTTATCTAGCATGTCATGCATGAAAGCAGGTACTTTAAATACGTCACGCTCTTCTTCTTGTACATTTTCATATACGTTGTTTGCAACATGAACGAATGTATCTAAACCAACAACATCTAACGTACGGAACGTTGCACTCTTCGGACGACCAATTAATGGGCCTGTTACAGAATCAACTTCCCCAACGCTATAACCGCGCTTCATCATTTCTTGCAATGTTACAAGTAAGCCGTACGTGCCGATGCGGTTTCCAATAAAGTTTGGTGTATCTTTTGCGATAACAACGCCTTTTCCAAGAACGTCTTCGCCGAATAATTTCATAAAGTTTAACACTTGTGAATCTGTTTCTTTTGTCGGTATAATCTCTAGAAGTTTTAAATAACGTGGTGGGTTAAAGAAGTGCGTTCCTAAGAAGTGTTTTTGGAAGTCATCTGAACGACCTTCTGCCATTTTTTCAACGGAAATACCTGATGTATTTGAACTCACAATCGAGCCAGGTTTACGAACTGCATCTACTTTTTCAAATAATTTCTTTTTAATATCTAAGTTTTCAACAACAACCTCAATAATCCAATCTACATCAGCAAGACGCTCAAGGTCATCTTCTAAATTCCCTGCTTCAATCAGTGCTAAGTTATCTTTCACCGTAAGAGGAGCTGGCTTTTGCTTTACTAATTTTTGCAGTGCCCCGTTACTAAAACGATTTCTCACACTTTTATGTTCTAATGTAAGCCCCTTCGCTTCTTCTTCTTTTGTAAGCGCCTGTGGCACAATATCAAGCAGTAATGTTGGTATACCGATATTGGCTAAATGTGCAGCAATCCCTGAGCCCATTACGCCAGAACCGAGAACAGCAGCCTTTTTAATTTGGAACATTCATTTCTCCCCCTATTCTTGAATGAATGCTCATTCAATTTTTCGACATACGTCGCAATCAATGAGTGAGCCTCTACTAATAAATATATGATACCGTTTAAATTTTCGCAATATATTTATTGATAAAATTTTCTGAAATAAATACTTTTCTTTTATTCGGTTATCCTATAACTGTGTATTTTCGCGATAAAATACGCTTTTTCCTTTTTTAGAATTTGACGAAAACGGAGGAATATATATGGGAAAACTTAAGAAAGACCCTTCAAAAGCAGGCGTTAGCGCAGCAAGTGTAACAGGAAACGCAGGACCGGTTGATCGCGGCATTGAAAAAGGCCGCCAAGGTAACAACCAGCAATACAAAAAGCACAACATGGGTGAAAAATAATCCTATATGTGTTTGTTCAAAAGGAGGATAAAGAGAGCCGAACAGTTCGAGGCACGGAAGCCGGGAGGATACGGAGTGTAGCTGGGACTACATGAGTACCGGACTGGCGACGTAACGAAGAAATGCGAAAGCTATCTTTACCGGACTTTTTGAACTTCCGCTATATGTGCTTGTTCAAAAAGGAGGATAAAAAGAGCCGAGCAGTTCGAGGCGCGGAAGCCGGAAGGATACGGAGTGTAGCTGGGACTACATGAGTACCGGACTAGCGACGTAACGAAGAAATGCGAAAGCTATCTTTACCGGACTTTTTGAACTTCCGCTATATTTTTGGGCAGAGAACGTGGCATAATGAGTATTGGGCTGCTTTTCTGCCCAATTTATTTGTATACATAAGTAAAAGAGGGACTAAGTGATGAAACGAACAATAGTCATGATTGTGATGATTGCTACACTGTTTACAAGTATGATCTTCTGCTCTTATGCAAACAGGCAAAAAAACGTAAGAGCTAATCAGCCTGCTATTACAGGCAAATACGCCATTACAATTGATGCCGATACTGGCGAAATTCTATATGGAAAACGTGAACAAGAACGCTCTTATCCAGCAAGTATAGCAAAGATGATGACAACTCTTCTATTATTAGAAAATGTGAAAAAAGATGAAGAAATTACAATCACAGAGAACGCGATAAAAACAGAAAGTCAAAGTAAGAAAATTAAACTTCGTGCCGGCGAAAAGTTAAAAAGAGATGAAGCGCTGAAACTGATGCTCATCATCAGTGCCGATCCCATTTCTGAATCCATTGCGGAACATATTGCAGGGTCAAAAGAGAAGTTTGTAGAAATGATGAATGCGAGGGCCAAAGAACTTGGAACAAAGCATGCGACTTTTAAAAATGCGAGCGGGGCTGATGCAATGGGCAATAAAGTATCACCTTATGACATCGCCATCATTACGAAGGAAGCATTAAAGTATCCGATTGTGCTAGATTATATGAACACAACGCGCACAACATTACATACTTCACAGAGGTCTCCAAAAATCGCAAACTATGGCCGTGAAGAACTTTACGATGATCCATATGCAATTGGAAGTAAAAGTGGTTTATCTGCTTTAGGAAAATACACGGTCGTCACAGTCGATGAAAAAGACGGTAAACGAGTTATTAACGTTGTACTATCTTCTACCCGTACTCAGTTATATCCTGATACGAAAAAGATGGCACATTATGCATTCAAGCAATTAAAATAACCAAGGAGTATGTTTCTCCTTGGTTATTTTTTGATCATTCCTTTTAAAACGAACGCAACGTTTGCTGGACGTTCTGCTAGGCGGCGCATGAAATAACCATACCAGTCATTTCCATATGGTACGTAAACACGCATTTTATAGCCTTCTTTTACAAGCTCAAGCTGACGTTCTGTACGAATACCATATAGCATTTGGAATTCAAATTGATCACGTGAAATATTATGTTCTTCGGCAAGTTTCTTCGTATATTCAATAATTGCCTCATCGTGAGAAGCAATAGCAGTATAGTTTCCATTTAATAAGTGCATTTTAATAATTTTCTTATAATTGTCATCTACATCTTTCTTTTCCGGGAACGCAACTTCTTCAGATTCTTTATAAGCGCCTTTTACAAGACGTAAATTTGGGCTATATGCATTTAAATCCTCAATATCCTTTTCTGTACGATATAGGTACGCTTGAATAACAGTACCGATATTATCGTATTCAGATTTTAATTGCTTAAAGATATCAATTGTTTTCCCGCAGCGCGTATAGTCTTCCATATCAATCGTAACAAACACGCCGTTTTCTTTTGCAGCCTCTAAAATGCGGCGCATATTATTCATTACGATTTCATCTGAGATATCTAATCCCATAGAAGTCATCTTTAAAGAAAGCTGTGAATCTAGTTTTTCACGTCCAATTGCGCGAATTGCTTCAATCGATTGGTTCGCCATTTCATTTGCTTCCGCTTCATTATCAACGAACTCACCTAAATAATCGATTGTTACACAAAGGCCTTGCTTGTTTAATTGTTTAATTGCTGCAGCAGCTAAATCAATTGTCTCCCCTGCGACAAAGCGCCCTGCACCAAAGCGTAAACCGTACTTCTTAGCCAGTTTTGTTAACGCTTTATTTTTTGATAAAAAAAGAAACGAATTGCGCATTAATTGTTCCATGTAATTCACCCCTATGACTGTACTTTATCTGTTTTTTACCCCTCTTCAAAATTATATCATTGTTTAAAATTATTTGATACAAATAATTATTTAGATAATTTATAAAATACTATAAAAATGTTTAAAAGCCTATAATGTCGCTTTCAAATATCCAAAAAAATTTTTCGACATTTAAAAAGAAACTAGAAAAACAAGTGAATAACTAGCCTAAAAATAAAAATTCGACACTACTCATCACACCTCTTACTTCTCCCCATAAATTATATAAAAATATTAATATGACTGAAGATGAATACAAATATAAGAGCCTGAGTGCACTTAATTCACTCCTATAAAAATCAAGTGTAAAGGTGGGAGAGGATCCCTGTTGAAATAAGAATAGCAAGTGTAAAAACATAGAATCCCGTTTTCATTTACAGGTACTCCCCTACATTGCATATACAATTTTTTCAGGGTGGAAAATAACAATTGGAGTGTGAAAAATGACAGGAAGAATAAATGCACAATACGTTCGGATTGAACCTTGGAACGATACCAATCTTACTTTACTTCGTCTTATGAATACATCTGAAATGTTAGAATACCTAGGAGGTCCTGAAACCGAAGAACAACTCCTTGCTCGCCACGAACGGTACCTTAGGATTAGTAGACTTGGGACCGGACGTATGTTTAACATCGTCCTACTCCCGCAACTCGAAATTGTTGGTAGTGTTGGCTATTGGGACAACTACTGGCAAGAAGAGACCGTGTACGAAATTGGATGGAGTGTCCTACCAGCATTTCAAGGTAGAGGAATCGCAACAAAAGCCATTGAACAAGCTATCGCTCATGCTAGAATGGAACAAAAGCACAGATTCATTCATGCCTTTCCTTCCATTAGTAATCCTGCTTCAAACGCTATTTGCAAAAAACTCGGCTTCTTATTTATTAGTGAGTGTAATTTTGAATATCCACCAGGAAGTATTATGCGATGCAATGATTGGCGTTTAGAAATAGCTTCTACAACATAAAGCAATACCTTTATAGACACGTATTTTGTTGCATGTTATTGACTAATTTAGTGGAATAGCAGGAATAAAAATGAAAGCTTGAGGACTATTTTTCCTCAAGCTCTTTATGCGACAGTTACAAAATGATTTCTAACGCTTATTTATGATTTCGATGTTCTTCATTTAATCTTTTAATATCCGCAATTAAGTTCACTATTTCTTCTTTTCCATCTGGATACGTCTCATTCCAATGTTTCACTAAAGCTGGCATTGTTTTTGCAATGTAAGAGTACAGTGCCCACTTTTTCACCTGCTCTTTCCTCTCTTCGCTGCTTTCTCCTAGTAATAATTCTGTATACTTTTCAAGCAAGCCATCAAACTGTTCATTAAATTTGTCACTCACCTTCTCTTCCTCCTTCTCCAATCTCCATCATTAATATTAAAAAAGTGTATCACGAATAAAGTCTTCTTGCCTAATTTATCCATATAAAAAAGCAGCGAAGATCGCTGCTTTTTCTTATAATTTTGATCGAACAGAGTTTAATTTTTTCTCCATTGTGCTCTCTTTATCGCGACGATCATCAATACGGATTGTTGTCGCTACACGCTTTGCACCTTTTGTATATGGTACCTCATGCATTTGTTGAATCACTTCAAGTAATACAGGAAGATCCCCTTCAATTACTGTATTCATTGGTGTTAATTGATACTTCACGCGATCCGCATTTTTCTCTAACACTTTTTGTACTTCTGCTACGTATTCACTTACGCTTGGATTACCTGTTCCAACTGGAATAATCGACACATCAACAATTGCCATGATCGTTTCCCTCCTATGTTTGCTTCATTTCTATTGTACAAAACTCTCTCCGACTTTACTAACCATAACTATACTTTTAATTTATTTTTCATAATATGCTTATTCGTAGTAATCCTTCTTCATCTGTTGTGCATATATTGATGTTACCCTTTTTTAATCACCTTATCCTTTTGAAAGGAAGTGGACACATGAAAAAGTTGTTTCTTACTTTATTAGCTATTCCTCTTCTATTTGGAACAACAGCTTGTGACATATGGCAGAAGGACTCAAAACCGGTAGAAAAAACTGAGCCGAAACCTGAGCCAAAGCCGGAGCCAAAACCAGCACCAGCACCTAGTCCAACCCCACAACCTACCCCAACTCCACCACCTAATCCAACTCCACCACCAGCTTCAGTAGATACGGCCCAAATCATGCAAAAGCTAGTAAATGCAATTAACTCAGTTGGCAGTTCAAATGGTATTAGCATCAGCAACGTTAAACTCTTTACTGAAACAGCACAAATCGCGACATATAACGGAACATTTAATACTACATTTGGATTAGGCGTTTCCATTTATAAAGCAACTGGTGGTATTGCCGCTGTTGCTATCGCTGGATCAGGTACATCTAAAGAACAAATCGATGCCTTTTATTCCACAATCAAAACTGTTATTCGTTCGCTTGATTCATCTCTAAGCGAACAAGATTTAAATACCATATTAGAAAAACTCGGTTCAAAAGATTACTTTCAAACAAAGCAATTCTCAACTCAAGCAATTAACGGTACATTAACTGTTACTGAAAGTAATGGTGCGCTCATGTTCAAGGCGCTTCATAATTAAACACACCGCAAAGAATAGGGGTCCAGGCTGACTCTATTCTTTCTTTTTTCCTCGTTAAAAAGTGAAGCACTTGTGTAAATACATATACTTCTTTATTCTTAGAGTAGAATCTATCTTGTTCGGGAGGCATTATGTTACAAAAATTCGGTTTCTCACAATATGAAAGCCAAGCATATGAGGTCGTAGTCTCAAGCGTTGAACCATTAGATGCAACAACGATTGTAAAGCATTCAGGTGTTCCAAAAGCGAAAATATATGAGGTATTAGCGCGCCTCATCGATAAAGGAATGGTCATGGATTCCGTCTCAGAAAAGAAAAAGTTATATACCGCCCTGCCACTAGACCTTGCCATTCAAAAATTAACGACAGAGTTTCAATCGAATATTAAAGAACTTCAAACAAACATTTCAAAGCGCTCTTTTACAGATGATCGTGTTTGGAGTTTAAAAATGCAATCTTCTATTCAAGTACAAAGTAAACAGTTAGTAGAAGAAGCGAAACAGTCTATCCGTATTTCCGCTTGGAATGATACCTTTTTGGATTATCTTCCTTTACTTGAAACAAAAGCAGAACAAGGCGTTGATATTGAGGCACTTGTAGTCGGTAATGTAGAAACAAAACTTGAAAACGTTCATTTCCTTATCCCAACCGAGGAACCTAATGCGTTAGAACGTTACTTACTTCTTATTATCGATGATCGTGAAATTTTATTTGCTGGAGTAGAGCAAGAATCATGGCAAGCAATGAAAACAATGTCCCAGCCATTCGTGAAATTCTTTACAGAGTTCTTCTATCATGATGTTGCTCTTGCAAAAATTACACAGAAGCATAACGATCTTTTTATGAATGATGAAGAGATACGAAGCATTTTAATGAAGTTGAGATATTAAAAATAGCAAAGGATCTACCTTTGCTATTTTTTATTTTGCTTTGTTATCTCAGATAACAGCTCAATAATTTGCTCATTTTGCTTCACCTGTTTCTCAGAATTATGATAGAGGAAACGAATCCATCGCAGTACAAAAGCAATCAAAAAACTGGTAACACTATCGCAAAGAAGCCAATCGTTGATTCAAAATCCATATACCATCACTCCTTCCCCCTGTACCCTTCAATTTATTACAAACAAAAAAGAACCTATCAAACGATAGATTCCTTCTTTGCTACATGAGTAGATTGTCCTCTCGTAATCGAAAAGATTGCGCAAAGTAATGCTAAAATCACAAAACCGCCGCCTACCCAAGCATTATATATAACAGACGATTGTTCAATAACAGCTCCGCCCACTGTTGAGCCAAGCGCAATACCTAAATGAAGAGCTGAGTTATTTAAACTTTGTTGAATACCAGCTGATTCTGGTGCAATTTCAATTAAATAGTTTTGCTGAGCTGGTGAAATAGCCCAGCTTAACATGCTCCAAATTCCCATCATGATGATAAATAACGGGAATGAGAATGTCATCATCGGTAAGATAAAGATGGCACATGCAAAGACGATAATAATAGAGATAATACTTTTCTTCGATCCCCATTTATCTGCAAGCCAACCACCAAATCCACCACCGATTACTGCTGCAATACCGAAAATAAAGTAAAACACGCTAATCCAGTTTGCCTCTACATGCATCACATCTTTTAAAAACGGTGTTAAATATGCATATAGTGTTAAATGCCCTGTTAAAAATAAGAACGATGTTAACTGTGCACTCACGATTTTTTTATCTTTCAAAGTAGCAATTTGTTCTCTTATAGACAATACAGCTACCGGTGGAACCTTTGTTAAAAATAAAGAGATACTAGCAATTGCTATAACCGTTAATACCGAAATTAAAACAAATGGTGCACGCCATCCGTATGCATTCCCAAGTACAAGACCTAATGGTACACCAAGTACAAGCGACCCACTAATCCCCATAAAAATAATTCCGATTGCACGTGCACGGAAATGAGGTTCTACAACACTAGAAGCTAGCGTTACCGATAACGCAATGATTAGGGAGCCACTTGCTGCACAAATGACCCTTGAGAACATTAGCATCGCATAATTCACACTAAACGCTGAAATAATATTTCCGATTAAAAAAATAGATAATGCCCCGATATATAATGTTTTGCGCTCAATTTTCCCTGTCACCGCTAATAAAATTGGACCTGATAGAGCAAATACAACCGAAAATATTGTAATAAGCTGGCCCGCTGCACTAATAGATACACCTAAATCATCCGCTACTAAATCGAGCGTTCCTCCAATAATTAACTCAACCGTCCCGACTACGAATGCCGCAATGGCTAAAATATATACACGAAAATTCAAGTTTTTCCCCACACTTTCTCTCGTTCACTATTGGTTACTACAATCATAGTAACCAAAATAACAAAAGCAATCAAGTGTAAATTCTCCTATATGCCTTCGGAAATTTTTTACAAATAAAATGGAAACATATTAGATTTCATCTAATATGAAGAACAAGAATAGGGAAAGATGAAATGAAATTTATCTATCTGCACTCCTGCCTTGTCTAATACATATGGATAAATAACATGATTAAATGAGGGGGGTTTTTCAATGTATAGAAATGCCTATCATGGTAACCCAGCACCTATATTTAGACAAAGAATTACTCTACAACAAGCAAAAGAAATCGCCCTAAAGCAAATACCTGGGCAAATTCTACACGTAGACATGGATTTAGAACATGGAGTCTTAGTTTATGAAATATTCATTTTGACACCACAAAACAGATTATTCGAGGTAGAAATACTCGCAAAAACAGGAAAAATCTTAAAAATCGAAGAAGAAAATGATTTTGACTAAAGCCAAGTATTTTTAAGAAGATGAAGCTCTTACTATCAGAATAAAGATAATAAAAAAACGCATGAATGCTCCATGCGTTTTTTCTCTATATCATCCTCATTCTTTACACACCAGTTTCTTTTTTCTTATTTAAATACCAATAAACAGGAAGGCCTGTAAATACCATTCCGATCGATAAGAAGCAGCTTAGCGGATCATTCATAATCGCACTTCCAATTACGAATAATGACCCTAAAATTGCTACGATTGGTACAATCGGGAATAGCGGCACACTGTATGCGCGTTCTTTCCCTTCATTACGTTTTCGTAAAATGAAGACCCCAATAAATGTCATCACATAGAAAATATAAATGATAAATACAGAAATCTCAGAGAGCTTATTTGGATCACTAATAATCATTAAAATAATCCCTAATATAATTTCAACAGTAATTGCATTTGCTGGTGTTTTAAATTTTTCATGTGCTTTTGCAATAAACTTAGAAAATGGAAGTTGTCCGCGTTCTGCCATTGACATTGGAATACGCGGGAATGTTAAAATCTTTCCGTTTAAGCAACCGAAAATAGAAATAATAATACCGATACTAATGATTTTCCCGCCATGTTCCCCAAGGAGCATGCCTGCTGCTGTCGCTGTCGCATTTTCTCCAAGATCTACAATCTTTGTTGCTGGTAATACTTTTAATAACGCCAAATTAATTAATACGTAAGCAGCTGTTACAATTAAAATCCCTACTGTCATCGCCTTAGGTAATAACTTTGTTGGATTTTTCATTTCACCGCCGATAGAAGCAAGTAAAATCCAACCATCATAAGCAAATAACGTTGCTAAAATCGCCATCCCAATACTTTGATTTTCTGATATTGGTACAACTACATTAAAGATATCGCTATTCCCTTTCCAAAAACCTAACACAACAATTAATACGATTGGAATCATCTTTCCAACTGTCGTAATGGTTTGGACAATCCCCCCATATTTTGTTCCAATACTATTTACAACACCAAGAAATACAACTGTTCCAATTGCTATCGGTAAATTCCATAATTTATCTAAATAGAAAAAGTTAATTACTAAAGAACTAAAATACAAACCTAATGTCCCAATAATAGCTGGACCATATACAATTGTTTGCATCCAACCGGATAAGTATCCCCAAAAGCTCCCGTAAATTTCCTCTAAATACGTATACAATCCACCATTTTTCGGAATTTGCGCTCCAATTTCAGCTACCGTTAAACCACTAGCTAATGTTAACAATCCACCTATTACCCAAGCGAGGATTGCCATATTCGAACTCCCTGAGTAATCTAATACGCTCCCTGGCTTCATAAATACACCAGACCCAATAATAGTCCCTACAACGATAGATAGTGCTACAGTTAAACCAATTTTGTTTTTCTCATCATGATGCATGCTGCGTATCCTCCTTCCAATTCTAGTGTGATGCAAAAATGAAATAAAAAAACACTCCTCCCTAAAAAAGGGACGAGTGTTATATTCGTGGTTCCACCCTTGTTTAATTGATAAAATAAAACACACTTCACCAATTTCTCAAGTCTAGATAACGGTTTTTGCCGGCAAGCAATTACTAGATGTTTATTCACTGCTGCAGTTCAGAGGTGGTAATCCATTTCTTCGTATTAGGAAGCTCACAGCCAAAGGCTTCCCTCTCTGAGAATCGTAAAAAATTGATCGTGTCCTCATCATCACTTCTTTATGTCGAATTTTGTAGTTATTGTTCATTATATTGAATTTTTAGAAATAATCAATATATTTTTTTATATAACATACAAAAAATATTTCCTCTTATATTATAACAGAACCTCATATATTTCTCTAATTTCCGATAAAAAAGGACAGATTTCTTCAAGAGAGAAATCTATCCTTAAGATAAGATTTTTAGTGTTTCTTTCGGTTGCCCACACGAAAGAGACTTCTATCAATCGTTTGTATTTTTTCTATATTTCAATTCGCTATTCGCCTTTTTCCATTAAAAATTTACTATCCTTACTTGGAAAATCAACACCTAACTCCGTCAATTGTGCTTTTGCTTTGTCCATAATCACCTTCGCTTTTTCTTTCGTTGCATCATCAAGATTAACGAATATTTCCTCGTGTTTCTCTTTTTCAAGAAGGTTCACTCCTAGTTCTGATAATTTCTCTTTTACTTGTTCGTGAGTTAATGTACCAGATTTTTTCTGCTCCATGATCGCTTTTGCTTTTTCTTTTGTAGCATCATCAAGATTCGCAAACATTTCTCCTCGCTTCCCTTTTTCAGGAAGAGTTACACCTAATTCCTTCAATTTCTCTTCTACTTGCTTATGTGTTAATGTACCGGATTTCTTCTGATCCATAATTGCTTTTACTTTTTCTTTTGTAGCGTCATCCAAGTTTGCTAGCATCTCACCACGCTTCCCTTTTTCAGGAAGGTTCACACCTAGTTCTGACAATTTCTCTTTTACTTGCTCGTGAGTTAATGTACCCGATTTCTTCTGATCCATAATCGCTTTTACTTTTTCTTTTGTAGCATCATCTAAGTTAGCGAACAGTTCCTTGTATTTTCCTTTCTCCGGAAGGTTCACTCCTAAATCCGATAATTGTTTTTTCATATCTTCCATAATTGTTTTTACTTTTTGTTTCGTGGCCTCATCTAAGTTCCGCTTCGTATTTTCTTTTGTAGTTTGTTCCGCCTCTGATATAGTATTTGCATCGTTAGTTGCCGCAAACGCAGGGATACTTGCTCCTCCTATGATTCCTAGTGATAAAGCTCCGGCAGCTACTAAATATCCAACTGTTTTTTTCTTCTTCATAGAAATTTTCCTCCCTCATCTTTTCAAAAACATGTACACTTTCGTATACAATGCATATAGTAAAGTTGGTTTCTTAACTTTTCCTTAACTACTTCTAAAAGAAATTCTGATTGTATATATGGTAGCAAACCTTAATTAGAGCAGCTTTCTCATGCCATGTTAAAAGGGAAATGTTACAAAACTATAAGAAAAACTATAGTGAACTGCCAAGGGTATTTCGTATAAAATGGTGAATGAAATTTTATCGGCGATTTTTCAAATATATCGAACATTTCCCACCATATATCAGCGCAAATTCGAATATATCAGCAATTCGACAAAGAATATCGATCAACCGACAAATAACAACAAAAAATAGGAGCCTCCTAGCTCCTATTTCCCGACAAACTGAAAAAGCCACTCCTAAATTAGAGTGGCTTTCTTTTATGCATTTTGTAATTGTCCTTCTTCACGTTCCATCACTTTTCGTAATACAATCATTTGCACCATTGTAAATATGTTACCTGTAACCCAGTACAACACAAGTCCTGATGGTGCGGCAAATCCCATAAATAAAATCATTGCCGGCATCATGAATTGCTGCATTTTAAGCATTGGAACTTGCTCTCCTGCCGATGCACTAGACTGCATAATTTTCATTTGAATAAACGTGGTTAGTGCTGCAAGAATCGGTAATATATGATACGGATCTGCATGTCCTAAGTTTACCCATAAAAATGAAGATGTACGAATCTCTTCAGTTCGGCTAATCGCATAATACAATGCTGAGAAAATCGGCATTTGTATCAAAAGTGGTAAGCAACCAGCTAGTGGATTCCAACCGCCTGTTTTCATTAGTTCTGACATTTCTTTTTGATATTGTTTTTGTTTTTCAATATCTTTGCTTACATCACCATGTTTTTCTTTCAGTTTCTGCAGCTCTGGCTGCATCTTTTTCATTTTCATTTGACTGCGATATTGCGAGACAGCTAATGGAATCATCGCTAAGCGAACCAAAAGCGTAATGATAATAATCGCAATCCCAAAGCTTCCGCCAGGTACATGATGAGCCACAAATTGAAGCATAAGTGAAATTGGGTAAACAAAATAGTGATCCCAAATCCCCGTACTATTTGCATCAATTGGTGCCGCATTGCTACATCCAGATAAAACAAAAACAAATAATAATGATAAACTAACGAGCACAGCTCGGTATGATTTTAACATGTTCATTCCTCCAATGTTTCGTAATTAGTTAGCGAAACATTGGTGTATACGGGCCAACCTCGTCACTCTCTCCGCTCGATTCTTGTCTACGAACCGACCGAATCATTCCATATTTATAGAAGGTGGAAAAAAGCGACGTATTTCCTATATGTTCTTCACATGTATCAACTAGTGCGAAAGCCCTTTGTCTACCGCTTGATGCTTGCTGCCGTACAAAGCGAGAAATATTAGCAAGAAAAAAGACTTCTAATAAACAAAGCGCTGTCGTTACAAAAGTTATATATAAACCCAAATCTTGCAATAAAAACTCCATCGCTTCACATCCTTAATACGTTCATTCTAGCACATTCTCCAAGCGTTCTCTATTTCCTTTTATTTTCAAAAAAAAGTTTTGCATATTCTCTCACAAAAACGATACAAAAAAACATTGTATTCGCTTTCTTTAGTATATTCACACACATAACTGAATAGGTTTGATTTGTTAGAAATTTATAAAATTTTTGCATTATAATAAAACTATTGCCAGTTTTTGAAAAAAGCATTATTCTCTTCTTGTAATCAAAAACGAATATGGAGATGAAACATACTATGGGTCAATTAGGAGACGCCGATTACGTTCCCGACACCGCCTTTTTATCCTTCCCAGCAGCTAGAACATTTCATTTAGAATTTATAATACAGTTGATTGTTATTTTTGTAGCTTCCATTTTGTATGCTATTTCTATGAATATGTTTTTTATCCCGCATAATATGATTAGCGGTGGTTTCGCTGGTGTAGGGATGATTATCGGTTATTTAATGCACTATAATATCGGTGCACTTATCTTTTTACTAAACATCCCACTACTTGTTCTAAGTCATTTTTACTTAGGAAAGAAAACAACTTTCTTAACAGCTTACTTCGTGGCAGTATCATCACTTGCCATGAACATTATCCCCGTACATCAAGTATCAGATGATATTTTACTTTCTTCGGTATTTGGTGGCGTTATCTGTGGTGCATCCTCAGGGATTATATTCCGATTTGCATCTTCGACTGGTGGATTTGATATTGTTGGATTGATTGTAGCGAAATATAAAGACATTTCGATTGGCGCTATTATTTTTGGCTTCAACTTAGTCTTGCTTGTGGTTGCTGGCTTTATTTTCGGATGGGATATTACACTGTATACGTTAATTAGCCGTTTTGTTGTCAGCAAGGTAATCGATGCTGTGCATACAAAACACATTAAATTAACGATCATGACAATTACAGAAAAAGGCGAGGAAATTAAAAGCGCACTACTGCATCACGGCATACGTGGTGTGACGATGGTAGACGCTGTCGGCGGCTATACCAACCATAAGAAAAAAATGATTTACACTGTCGTAACTCGTTACGAGTTAGGAGAAATAAAGCGCATTATTCGTCACGTCGACAATCATGCGTTTATGAATATTACAGAAACCGTTGAAATCGTTGGACGTTTCAAACGTATATAAGAAAGCGCAAGGAACTAGAATTCCTTGCGCTTTTACTTTTACACTTATTACAAAATCAGATAATTCTATTATTCTCTCGTTAAATATGCTATAATACAATAAGACTTACAAAAAAGAATGTATAGACTTGGGAGTTTCTCTTACTTTTATAAGCAAAAAGAAACGAGAAGTCGGGTATATCTCAATGCAAGTTTGCGTAATAACTAATTATTATCACATCATACAAGAAACGGTTTAAAAAAGCCGATCATCTTAGTTATTCTTCTTTAATCTTTTATAAAAAAGATACGTACAACTAACACTCACTTCTATTATACCTACCTTTTTGACTTCCAAATCATCTTATTATATAAGGAGATGAACATATGAATCAAAATATACGCTATATAGTAGCTGTACTGTTTGCTATCATCGGTGGTACGATTTGCTTCTGGACAAACATTCAGCTTGGAGAACATATCGTTTTTAATGGAATCGAATCACTTGTAAGCGCTTCAATATTAGGTGGATACATTTTCTTCCTCTTTAATCCAGAAGAAAATGCTCAAAAAACAATGCTATTAACAATGATCGGAATCGTCGGAGGATGTATTTCCTACTCCATGACAAATTATACATTACCACTTCAATTAAGCTCAGCTTTCTTCCACGGTCTTTGGACTTGGTTTATCGCATTTTGCTTAGCAGATGTATTTAATCTATTGCAAGACCCAGAAGAAGAAACTGGTCGAGGAGTCGAAAGTAATTCTTAATAGAAAAGAGGCTAGAAGATAAATCTTCTAGCCTCTTTTTTCAATATATCGACCGTTCGACAAAGCACAACACGCCCCTCAGAGCCCAAGCAACTTCTCTCCAAACTGAACGATACATACAATAATTAACACAATCGCTAACAGCTTCAGTGCTACATACGTCACTTTACAGAACACGTAAATAAGCAATAGTAGCAAAATAAGCGTCAAAATACCCATATGTACTGCCTCCACAACGTTCTCTTCTTCTTATAGGAAGTCCCTTCATTCTACTCTTCTCATTTCATTTGTGAAACCTAATAAATTTACATAAAGGAAAGAGGATATCTTACTCAGCGTAAGATATCCTCTTTCCTTTTACTAGACTACTAGTTTCTTTTGCAACTTCTCAAGCCATTCCCTCTCTAATTGCAAACAGCCTATTCCACTCTTTTCAGCATCCTTTAACTCTTTTTCTGCTTTCCTTAAATATGTATGAAAGGAGCCCATATCCTCCTGCAAATATTTCAAAATCGCCTGTGCACGATAATAACTATGTGGATCTAATTTCGTTATAGCATGAGCATGCTGCTTCATATCATGTAGAGAAACATCGTCCATATCATATAGCACCTTATATAACAGATACCAACTATGAAAACCACTGACAAAATATTTATTTTCTTTTGTAACAGGTGTTTGTAGAACTCGCTCTAAGTAAGTTATGCCTTTTTTCATTCCTTCTCTTTCACAGCGGTAATAGAACACAAGCATAAGGTCACTCATTATTTTCCTTACATCTTTGCTACTCTTTATTTTTTCTGCACTTATTTCTACTATCTTACCATCCCAATCTTTTGGCCTTTTTGAACTTAACAGCGCGCTGGATACTTGAATACTATGCAAATGCTGCCGAGCCTTCTCATCACCTTTAATTAAAATTAAAAATTGCTTGCCATCACTAAGCATGATTCCCTTCATCGGAATCGCTGTGGCCAAAGAGATTACAAAATGGAGTACAGAAAAATATAAAAGGAATTGATAATAACTCACCATGTATATGTAGCCTGATACAGCGCCGCACACAAAACTTGTTAGCGGTCCACCTAAAGTCATCCATGCCCATTTTTTTGAAAGGTTTGGTGTATATACAGAAGGAGGCAATAACATTGCAACGCCACCAAAATACATCCACCTTTTATTTTCTCTTATCCGCATTTTCCCCTCTTCTTTTTGGATCGTAATAGGTCCTGCCGTCATAAATTTAAATTGCAAACCATTTAACAAACCAAAAATAACATGCCCCAGTTCATGAATGGCAAGAACAAGCACCAGAATAACTAATACTCCCCATAGTTCCAATAAACCTTGTGTTTTTTCCGGCCTAATCCATCCATATATCACTGAACAAGCAAAAGCAATAACTATAGAAAAAACAGGCCTTTTCAAAATGTCCACCGCTTTTCTCTCCTCTATAATCTTTAACATTAATAAATCATTTTTTTATGCATTTCATACATGTATTTCCCGATATGTAGTATCCAAACAAGTGAAATAATACCAATTAGAAAGAAATCCGCTTCCCTTACAACTGTATAACCAATTGACAGAATCCATGCCCATGCAAGCACACCATTTGTAAATTGATATGCCTTGTAACCCGCTTCATGAACGATATGCTTTTGTCCCTCATCTGCATTTCTCGCCCACATTTCCATGGATTGTGAATATGTAACGGATTGTTCTGGGTATAACTTATTATATCGATTCTTCATAATAAAGCCACTCCATATAACAAGAATCAAACATACAGTAGCTATAACAAAGTTTACAATTTCAAATAACGACGGAGTTCCATCTGTAAATGATCGATAATACATAATCGCAGCACAACTCGCCCAAGACCATACAATAACTTCACTTATACGTAAATAAATGAGCATAGTCCCTAGTCTACGCCCCTGTATACTTTCTTCTTCATCACGTAACTTTGCTAATGTTCGCACATTCTTTCCAAACAAGAATAACCCCGCTGTACAAAACATAAACAGCGCAGCTATTGCGACATAAGAATCATCTTTGGTTGACCTAACATCAAAATAATGAACTAGTATGTATCCAACGATTAAACCCACTAGCATAGACAACAAGAATTTTATAATAAAAAAACATTGTATCTTTTATCCTACTCTCCATCTTCTTCCCCCTCAACTAACGTAAATATCTCTTCCACCGGTACCCCAAAAACTTGCGCAATCTTAAGCGACAAAACAATCGATGGCGCATAATCACCTCGCTCAATTAAGCTAATCGTCTGCCGCGATGAATCAATTACTTTCCCTAACTCACCTTGTGACATTCGGTGCTTCGCCCTGAATTCCCTCACTCGATTTTGAAGCTTCATATCTAACCTCTTTTTCATTTATTTAATTAAAATTGTAAATAATATCCTTACATTTGTCAATTATCATTGTCATTTTGACATTAATATATGGCAAATTCAACTATACATTCATACTAAGAAATTTTATATAATATATTTAAAATACATAATATGCGAGGTGAAATATGGAGAAAAAATCGATTTTTTCTTATCTTCTCATCAAACTTTCAGCAGCTTTTATTCTCTATCTTTCTTTTGGAATACTTTTCTTTCTAACAAATGAATTTGATTTATATGAGCTCTCAGACTTTATATGTAACGCCCTATATAACCCTTGGACTTATGCGCTTTTCTTCTATGCAATCTTATGCTCGCTCTTAATTGATAAGCTAAGTTCAAAACAAACAAGCATGATAAAAAAGAGCTTGCTCTACATCATGTGCGGTTATCTCTACTTTCTCCCTTTTCAATTATTTTACGATGAACACATTATTTTCTTTTTCATTGCCGGTTCTATCGGAGCAATCTGTGCGATTTACTTTTACTTATGCACTCTTATCGGAGAGAAATTTAAATGGTTTCGCTATATAGCTTCTATCATTATTCCCGCTTTATTTATTACAATTGCTTCAATTGATTTTACAAAGAAAGAACACTGGGTAGAACACACTACAAAAAATGAATTTGAAGCAACTTTTTCATATTTGAACGGCGAACATAAAATTCCTATTCACGCTCAAAAAGGAGAGGCACTTGAAATCAATATTCAATTTCTTATCGAGGAAAATAGGAACTATGGTCACGGCCTTCGTTTTTCTAGCGAATTTAGCAGAAGCGAACCTGTTTCAGAAATAAACGAAAATACTTACTTACTTTCAGTAACTAAAACGGGAACATATTATATTGTAGTGGCTGGCCACAACCTGAAAGGGAAAATAAAAGCAAGCTGGAAAGTACATTGAACTCCCTTCACCTTCACTTCGTTTAGAAGAGGTTGTCTTCTCGGTTAAAACGATAAAAAAGAGCAGTGCTTATAAGCACTGCTCTTTCCAATTTTCGACATAGAATGGATTCCATATTAATTTGCGCTTTGTACAAATACGCGTTTTAATTGCTTGCGGAAACGAACCCCTAACGTAATAGCTACAATGACAATCACTCCGAAAATAATTTTCCCGATGTGCTGTCCAAGTACTCCAAATATATCATGTAAGTTTCCACCTAACCAATAACCGCCGATTAAGAAGAAAGATACCCAGAATAGAGCGCCAGAGTAGATCGTAATCGCAAAGCGGCGGAACGGTAAATTAATGATCCCTGCAAAGTATCCAGTAAAGTGACGTACGCCTGGAATAAAGAAGCCGATGAAAATAAGAAAATATCCATATTTATCGAACCACATTCTCGTTAAATCAATTTTTCTTTGTGTTAAAAACACATACTTCCCATATTTCTGCACAAAAGGCATACCAAGTTTATTCCCTAAAAGGTACTGAATTGTCATTCCAACGCTTGTACCAATAAATGACAAAATAATTAAAAGTGGTAATTGTAAATCTCCTTTATGCGCCAAAAAACCTGCATATGCTAATGTCGGCTCTCCAGGAAACGGAAGCGCAATATATTCTAACAGCAATCCTACAAGTACAACATAATAGCCGTATTGCTGAAATAATTCATGAATCCATTCCATGTCGATCTCTCCTTTTCTGTCTTATCTACAGCATTTACCACGCACAAACTGTTACTATTATTGTATAAAAAAAATGTCGAAATAACTATCACAATAACTTACATTTAGATTACATTTTTGTAAGGAAAGTACTAAAATAATCCATATTCATGCAAATTCTCCTAATATCTATTATATATTTGCAAATTTTTTCATTTCTCCTTTATTATATACGAAAAAATTGCGTTTTTCTCTTATTTTCGCATAGTTAACTTTAAAAAAGTTCATTTATCTTTATTTTTAATTGAAAATCTAAAAGAGATTGCTATAAACTAGAGTTATAATAATTATCCAATGTTTTATACCCAAACTCACACAAGATTGTGAGTGGCGGAATTTTGTAGAGTTTCCACTCTGTTTCGTTCGCCCGTTGTCCTGAACTGGACAGCGGGCGTTTTTTATTTATAAAGGAGGATTTTTTGTGGAGAAATTTAAGTTTTCATTATTAGTTTTATTTGGTGCCTGCAGCTATGGCGTACTTTCGACAATTTTCAAGCTGGGCTTTATGAATGGGTTTTCTGCGCATGAGCTATTAGGTGGACAATATGTATTTGGCTGGGTCGGACTTTTATTACTCGTTCTTTTCTTTTCACGTCATAAAATCTCGAAAAAACAAGCATTTTCCTTATTGGCTGTCGGAACAACAATGAGTATGACTGGAATTTTCTACGCTATTTCTGTAGAAGAATTACCAGCATCTATTGCCGTTGTCTTACTCTTTCAATTTACATGGATTGGGGTAGTCATTGAAGCAATCGCGAACAAAACATTACCAAGTCGCGAAAAGGTGATCTCGATTATCATTTTATTTGCCGGAACATTACTTGCAGGTGGTGTGTTCGAAGGTCTTGGCCAAAACTTCTCTACAAAAGGCATTATTTTTGGACTATTAGCCGCTGTTTCTTTTTCCTTTTATATTTTTGCAAGCGGACGCGTTGCTACAAATGTACCACCGTATACGAAAAGCTTTCTGATGACAACAAGCGCTACACTTATCGTTTGCTTAATTTTCCCGCCAACCTTCTTAACAGACGGTGCCTTGCAAGCTGGATTATGGAAATATGCATTCTTCCTTGGACTCTTCGGTGTTGTTGTACCGGTCATTTGTTTCTCCATTGGCGTACCAAAAGTAGGAATAGGACTTGGAACGATTTTAGGAGCAGCTGAATTACCAACAGCAATCATCGCTTCCATTACACTTGTTCATGAAGTCGTATCGCTATTACAATGGCTTGGTATCCTTTGTATATTAATCGGTATTTTCACACCGCAATTTCTTATTGTACGAAAAGAGAAGAAACGTAATATAGAACAAAGCGCCTAAAAAAAGAGCACATCATGTGCTCTTTTTTACTTTAATGCTCCGTACAGCTTTTCTACTTCCCTTTCAATTTGTTTCACATCGATTCTTTCAAACAATGGCTGTACATGACCAATCTGCTTTGGCAACACATTCTTACATTCCCAGCTCACACTCGAAATAGATAATATGTTCCGCACCCTTTCACTAGAAAAAGGTAAAAATGGCTCAAGTAACTGCGCAAAGTTCACAATCAAGTATACACAGGTGTAAATCGTCTCTTCACAAGCAGCAGGGTTTTCCTCTCTTTGTTTCCAAGGTTGCTCTTCATCAAAATATTTATTGGCAAAGCGTACCGTTTCAAAGATTGTTTCTAACGCTACTTTAAAATGAGCTTGCTCAATTGCACGTCCTACACTGCGATATAATCCCTCCACTCTTTCTTGCAATTCTAAATTCACATGACCTTTTGGCACAGCACCATCATAATATTTCTCAATGAACTTTAGTGTACGATTTACAAAATTCCCATATGCCCCTAAAAGCTCACTATTATGGCTATAAATAAATTCGCGCCAAGAAAAATCAGTATCACGATTTTCTGGTGCATTAATTGTTAAGAAATAACGAATCGAATCTGGATTATATCGCTCTAATATATCCGGCACCCATACCGCCCAGTTTTTACTTGTCGATAATTTTCGTTTCTCAACAGTCAAATATTCATTTGAAACGATATGACGCGGGATCGCCTTTTCTCCTATCCCAAGTAATACAGCTGGCCAAATAATAGAATGGAACGGGATGTTGTCCTTCCCGTGCACATAGTATGTCTTCGCACTACTACTCCAGAACTCCCCATCATCTTTCCCTGTTTCTTTAGCCCATCGTTTACTTGCTGAATAATAACCTGACACTGCTTCAATCCACACATAGATTTTCTTATCCTCATATCCCTTAACTGGAATTGGTACTCCAATTGGTAAATCACGTGATACAGCTCGGTCCTGTAATCCTTCTTGTAAGTAACGCTCTGTTAGTTGAACCGCATTATCACGCCATGCTCCTTTTTGTTTCGCAACCGCTACTGCATCTTTCATCTGCTCCTGAAATTTATGCAACGCAAAGTAGAAATGCTCTGTTTCCTTAACTGCTGGTGTACTTCCGCATAACTTACATTTCTTTTCTAATAAATCAAGCGGATCTAAAATGGCTGAGCACGCATCACATTGATCCCCGCGTGCTGGTTCCTGACAATGTGGACAAATTCCTTCTACATATCGATCCGGCAAAAATTGTGTACATGTTTCGCAATATGCTTGTTCAACTGTCTTTTTATAAATGAATCCTTCTCCTAATAAGCGTAAGAAAATCTTCTGTACCGTTTCATGATGGTGCTGTGTATCTGTACGTGTATAACAATCATACGTAAACCCAAGATGCTGAAAACATCGCTGGAATTCTTCATGATAATGGTCTGCAATTTCTTTTGCGCTAACTCCCTCTTGTTTGGCCCGAATCGCAATTGGTGTTCCATTACAATCACTACCTGATACATAAAGGACCTGTTCACCTTTCGCTCTATAATAACGCGCTAAAATGTCCCCTGGTAATAAACTCGCAACATGACCAAGATGTAACGATCCATTCGCATACGGCCAAGCGCCTCCAATAAAAATACTCATCATCTATTCCTCCTTTTAAATATAAAAAAGCCCCGCCCCTATCTTCAGAAAAGATAAGGGCGGGGCTTTATAAACAGTCGCGGTACCACCTTATTTCGCCAGCTATTCACATAACCGACCTCATCAAGTACGGAGCATTACTTACACTCTTATACTGTGGTTTTGATAACGAGAACCAACTCTCGTCGCCGCCTACTATTATCATTTGATAAGTTCAGGACGCAGCTCAAAGGCCATTGTTCAAATGAATATTCTTGCTTCTTCTCAGCTCCCGAAGCTCTCTGGAAAGAATGGTTTCATTCTACTTTTCCTTTTCAACGCTTTTCATATATAACACGTATTTTACGACTAAACTACAGAAAAATCAATTTTTTATTTAGAGAAAAAAAGGAAATAGAAAACCCCTTCCGAATATTTATATGTTCAGAAAAAGGAGGAGTTCTATTGAATCAAAAGCAATTAAGCACAATGAATAAAAAAGGCTGGAGTGCAGCAGCCTATGAAGCATGGACAAATCGGCATGGCATTCCAAAAGAATACGCAAAGAAACTTATGCAAGATCCTGCTCATGAAGTAGCCTACTACTTACCTTATATACAAAACCCCAAAGGGAAACGAATCATCAATTTACTTGGCTCTAAAGGCAATAAAGCTGTCGCACTCGCATTATTAGGTGCTGACGTCACTGTTGTAGATATTTCTGAGAGCAACGCCAAATATGCAAATGAGCTCGCAAACGCCGCAGGAGTATCTATCGAATATATCGTTTCAGATGTACTAGAAATCACACCTTCTCCAACATTTGATGTTGTTTTGTTAGAACTCGGTGTACTTCATTACTTTTTAGATCTCAAGCCACTTTTCAAATTAATCTCAAGACTTCTAAAAGACGATGGGACTTTTATCCTTCGTGACTATCATCCTCTTTATACAAAATTATTAGCAATAGATGATCAAAAGTTTAAGGCAAGCGGAGATTATTTCTCTGAAGAAGTAATAGAGGATAACGTTGCTTATAGCATTCTACTTGATAAAGCGCAGCAAGAATCACTTCCTAAAACGATGATTCGCCGCTGGACGTTAGGAGAAATTATTACAGAAGTTGCAGGGGCAAATCTACGCATTGAAAAGCTTATTGAAGAGCATGGTCCACATCAACGCTGGGTCTTTCCTTCTTCAGCCCCAGAAGGAATGGAAGAACGTATTCCAGGACTTTACACGTTAATTACGACAACAGCATGCAAAAAAGGATCCCTTCACGGATAGGATCCTTTTTGCATGCTTAACGCATATAAGTTGAGGTTGGAGATTACCATAATTCTGTAGAATAGGACACAAGGTATTTCAACATTTTGTCTCTGACTTACGCAGTCAAAAGGGGTATGACCAACATAACGAAGAGTAATGTTTAGTTGATACTGATAATCGTTATCAACTAATTAGAAGTATACATGATGTATCCTAAAAAGACAATAGGAATTTCACATTTTTCTTCGTAAAGCTTTCGGTACATATACACAATAAGGTTCGCTTTCTAAATAATCACCAGTTATCGCATATGCTCTTGAACGAGAACCACCACAAATATAGCGGTATTCACACTTCCCACACTTCCCTTTATAGCCATCTGGATTACGTAATGCTTGAAAAATTGGGGAGTGACGATAAATATCCCGTAAACGTTTTTCTCTCACATTTCCAGTTTGAATTGGTAATAGCCCGCTCGGATACACATCGCCAATATGTGAAATAAAAACAAAACCGTTGCCATCATTCACGCCTTTTGGTGCTCGTCCTAAGCCATCAATTTTGCCGGTTAAGCCATTTTGAAGGGCATCTTCATAACGAATTTCTCGATTCTTTCTTTGTTGCATGATAACGCGCCGATAATGCTGCGCAGCTGTTGTCTTTATATCAAATGAAGCCCTTTTCCCTATTTCATATAATTTACGAAATACAAGTTCATGTTCTACTGGTGAAATCATATCTTCTACACTTCCCCTTCCAGTTGGAACAAGGAAAAACACGCTCCATAGTACACCACCTAACTTTTCAACAAGCGCCGCCATCTCTTCTACTTCATGAATATTGTACTTAGAAATAGTGGTATTGATTTGCACAGGAATCTGTAGCTCATTTAAATATTGAATCGCATCCATCGTAAGCTGAAAAGACCCTGCCACGCCGCGAAAACGATCATGTGTCTCAGCTGTAGCACCATCCACACTAAAAGCCCAGCGAGCAAGCCCAACCTCTTTTGCTTTTCGAATTGCCTCTTTCGTCACATTTGGAGTCGCACTAGGCGTCATCGAAACGCGTAATCCTTTTTGCACTGCATAATCTGCTAGTTCATAAATATCTTTTCTCATAAGCGGGTCCCCACCAGAGAAAACTAGCATTGGCTGATTCATTTCATATATTTCATCAATTAATCTCTTCCCTTCAAGAAAAGTCAATTCTCTCGGGTCTCTCCTATACTGCGCTTCAGCTCGGCAATGCAAACACTTTAGTTCACAAGCTCGTGTAACCTCCCATATCACAATAAAAGGATTTTCATCATAATTCATTTTCCATCTCGCTCCTCCCTACATACTTATAATCAGTATAGGGAAGATTCTAAAAAACACTGTGAGCTATTTCACTGCATCTTTATCTTATTTCCTTTATAATGAGAATGGATATCATTAATATTAGGAGTGTTGTGCATGTCGCAAGAATTCGAAGAGAAATTATATGCCAATTTAGAAGCGGTTATTGATCCTGAATTAGGCGTTGATATCATTAATCTTGGATTAGTATATGACGTTACAGCAGATGAAAATAATAATGCTGTTATTACAATGACGATGACTTCTATCGGTTGCCCGATGGCGGGGCAGATCGTATCAGATGTCAAAAAAGTATTATCGACAAATGTACCAGAAGTAAATGAAATCGAGGTCAATGTGGTTTGGAATCCACCTTGGTCAAAAGAGCGTATGTCACGTATGGCGAAAATCGCACTGGGCATTCGCGATTAGTTAATAAGAAAAGACCTGACTTTATAAAGTCAGGTCTTTTTCACGTCTTATTTTACACCAACTGCATCATAAGCTTTCGTTACAGCTTGTACTTCTTTAGAGTTTTTGCCATATAAATCTGTCGCAGATTGAATTGCAGCTTGACGCATCATTTTAAAGTTAGAGTTTGCAGTTAAATATTTTGAAAGCGCACGGTAATAAATTTTTTCTGTAGCTTCGCGGCCAACGCCATTTACTTTCACACCATAATGAGTGCCACCTTCAGACACTAAATATGCTGCTTTATTATTGATACTACTGTTAATATGAACGCCGCCGTTATCAGCTGTACCTTTATAACGTTTGTCGTAATGATCTGGATAGCCTTCAGTTGGTTTTAATGGGTTTGGAATAGAAGCAGGATCACTTAAGGAACGTAGTGAATCTCCTGGTTTACCTGGTGTATAAATATCTTCTCCGAGCTCCCAATCATCACGGTCTACCATCGCACCAAAAATATCTGATAACGATTCGTTTAGTGCACCAGATTCATCTTTATATACAAGATTTGCTGTGTGCTCTGTTACAGCATGCGTTAACTCATGGGCAATAACATCTAGACCTGCAGATAATGGAATAAATGTGTTTCCATCCCCATCTCCATACATCATTTGTATCCCGTTCCACGCAGCGTTATTCCAATTTTCCCCTACGTGAACAGAAGAAATTAACTTCGCACCTTGATTATCAAAAGAATTACGGTTAAATACCTTTTTATAATAGTCATATACTTTTCCTGCGTTTACATGCGCATCAACAGCAGCTTTATCTTCAAAGAACTTCGATTTACTTTCTACTTCTTCACCTGTATATCCAAACCATTGTGAGAAGAGATTAAACAAGTTCTCATCCATATTTTGTGCATCAAATGTATGAACACCATTTCCACGTTTACCATCAAATAAATTAAATGCTCCTGTTTTTTCATCTTGAGCAATTTCAAATGATTGTCTTTCTCCTAGCACACCATATCCAAAACCAGTAATATGATCGATTGCATTATATTTCTCAATCACATTTCCATTTGTTGCATCAACAAAGTAATGCCAGTAACCCGGAGCTGGTTTTGAAACAGATGCTTTTACAAGGTATGAAAGATAATATTTCCCATCTTTTTCATACACATATAAATCTTTTTTCACACCATCATATTGATTTACTTTGCCAATTTCTTTCTCAATATCAGCTTTCGCAATTTCTACCGCTTTCTCATCGGTAATGCTCGCTGCAGCTGGAATATTTTTATCTTCTAAATTCGGGATAACTTGCCCGAAGAATGCTTTCACATTATTGTCTTTATCAAGCGCAACTGTTTGATCAGATCCATACACAGGAATATTATTATGTTTCTCTACTAGTTTCACGTGTGTTGTACCCGATTCAGCATCCTTTTCTTCCCCTACAACACTAAAATGACTTTCTATATTTCCTGCTAGTTTAAACATATCCTTTTTGCTTTCTAAATACTGAAATACTGTTTCTTTTTTATCTAATCCTTCTGGTGCTTTCCATTCCTCACCTATGTAAGCTGGTGTTTTAAATTCTTGGTGATATTGAATTTGCCCTTCTGCCGCTTTTGTGTTTGTTGCTCCAAATGCTCCAAAACCTGAGGCGATAACGGATAAAGCTAATGCTGATGAAACGACTTGCTTTTTCAATCTAACACTCCCCATTCCCCAAAAATTTTTTGACACTCTTATACATTTCAAAAAAAGGAAAATATCTCCTGCCAAAAAAATATTGAGAAACATTTTTCTTATAATTTCATCCCCTCAAAAAAGAGAGTGTCACATTAGACACTCTCTTTTCATTCACTCATTATTGTTTTTTCATCTCAATCGCTAAATAATGTGATTGCTCTTTTGCTTGAATGCGAATGTCTTCTTCAACTGCTTCTGCTGCATCTCGCATCACAAGTGTTTCACCATTTACTACGCCACTTCCTTCAATTTGTACAAGGTACACTTGACGCCCTTCATCAACAGGTAAGCTAATTTCTTTTCCTGCTTCTAACGATAGAGAGTATAAGTTTGCATCTTGATGAATAGCAATTGGTGCACCGCCATCAACCGGAGAAACCATATGGAACCATACATTTTCACGCTTGTTCCAATCAAATTTAAACTCACCATAGTTTGGCTTGTGACCAGCACGATCTGGTAAAATCCAAATTTGTAATAAACGTAATGTCTCATTTCCTAAATTATGTTCACTATGAAATACACCTGTACCAGCACTCATATATTGTACATGTCCCCGCTCAATCGTACCGCGGTTTCCCATGCTATCTTGGTGTGTTAATTCACCATCTACAACGTAAGAAATAATCTCCATATCACGATGCGGATGCATATCAAATCCTGTTTGCGCTGCTACTAAATCATCATTAATAACGCGAAGTGCCCCGAAGTGCATATTGTCTGGGTTGTAATAATCTGCGAATGAAAAATGAAAATGTGTATTTAACCAGCCATGATTTGCTCTTCCCATATTTTTATGATCAATTTTTTTAAACATATCCTTCACCTCATATTATCTCGAATTCGAGATATTTATTTAAAATTTTTTATTGTAACTTTCGCAGTAATTCTAATAATTGTTTTTGTTCATTATGATCTAATTTATTAAATTGTTCTGCTTGAAACGTTTCTTGCGGCGGAACAGTTTCTTCATATAAAGTTTTTCCCTTTTCTGTTAACGAAAGATATTTCGTAGTCCCTTCTTGTTCTCGCTTAATCCAACCTAGTTGTTCCATCTTATTTAAAAGCTGCGTAATATTCCCTTTTGTAACAAATAGCTTTTTTCCAAGCTCCTGCTGCGTTAAGCGATCGTTTCCTCCGATTTGGGCTAACACATCAAACTGAGCAGCTGATAAACTCCACTCTTTCAAATGTTGATTTGTCTCGCGAATGCTCCTGTTATAAAAACGTGATAAACGAAACCATAATAACAACCCAAGTCTTTCTTCTGCTTTCATTTCATCACCTCGCTTGCTTGATATACATAGTTTAGAACTAAACTATGTAATTGTCAACTACTTTATTCTAGTAAGTAGAAAGGAAAAGTATAATGATGTTCCCACCACTATACTTTAGTTTATATTCCTGCGCATATATTCATTCATTTTACGTTCAGCAAATGTCCTAGCATCCCTTTCAATCCAACGTGCTTCGTATACTTCTTTTTCGATATACAATACATTGTTTTCATGCTGCATAGAATGACGAAACTCGTGTAATAAAGTTTTGAGCACTTGTTCATATTGTTCCCACATGCAAACAAAAATCATTTGTCTTTCTTTATGATAAAAACCGTTTAAAGGAAATAAAAATTCTTCCTCTTCTTCTCCTAAGTTCACGAGCACATCATTTGTATCACACGTATCGCAAAAAACAACTGGAATGTCGCGCTTCTCAATTAATGAAAACACATCATTTTGCACCTGCTGAATATCCCACGGAAATTCTGAATCCAGCACATACCAATTCCCAGCTTGCTGATATACGTTTTGAAACTGGAGTTCCATTGACCTCCATTCTCCTTTCTAAAATCCCTTTTCCTATACATATGCCACAATACGAAAAAAAATAAACACATATTGCAATATCACATTACACCTAGTTCAAAAAATGTTCAAAAATAATGTTTGGAAAAAGGTTGATTTATACAAATTACTAGATTATAATAATTATAAATTAATAAAAAATACAACATAATAAATAACTCAGAAGGAGATTGATCATATGAACACACAAGTAATCGAAGTATTAAACAAACAGGTAGCAGACTGGAACGTATTATTTACAAAACTACACAACTTCCATTGGTATGTAAAAGGACCTCAATTCTTTACACTACACGAGAAATTTGAACAATTTTATACAGAAGCAGCTGGACACATCGATGAAATTGCAGAGCGCATTTTAGCAATTGGCGGCAAACCAGTAGCGACAATGAAAGAATACTTAGAACGATCTTCTATTCAAGAAGCGGCTTACGGAGAAACTGCAGAAGGGATGGTCGAAGCAATTATGAAAGACTACGAAATGATGCTAGGCGAACTAAAAAAAGGTATGGAAATCGCACAAGACGCTGACGACGAAATGACATCTGACTTACTACTTGGTATCTACACAGAACTAGAAAAACACGTATGGATGCTACGTGCATTCTTAAACTAAAAGCGCAAGCGGCTCGTTTAGAACAGGAGGGCATTGGAACTCCTGATTCCGAGGCGCTTTTTGCCTTCTTATGCGGAAGGTTCTTAGACACGAAGAGCTTGCCACCGGAGCTGGATGCCACTAAAAGCGCAAGCGGCTCGCTCAGAATGTGAGGAGGATGGAGTTTCTGACGTAGAGGCGCTTTTTGCCTCGCAGGAAGAAGCGAAGCCACCGAACATTCTAGCCGCTGAAGCTGGATACCACTAAAAGCGCAAGCGGCTCGCTACGCTAAAGAACCCCATAAAACCCTCTCAATTTATGTTGAGAGGGTTTTATTATTATATCTATATATCTCAAACGTTTTTATGTTAAAATATAGAAAAGTCCGATATTTCCTTCTACGTAATATCATTTAGGTAGATATACCATTAAATGACGGGAGTGGTTCAGTTGAAAGACTATTTGATTCGAGCATTTTTCGCCTTATTAACTGTTGGAATTGCTTTAGGAATAGCGAATATTTTCAATCTGACCGTAGACACAAGAAGCTATCCTTTCCTCATTGTCCTCGCCATCGCTGGTGGTTGGGGCGGTTGGTACTTATATAAGAAAACTAAGAAAGACAACTCTAAAGGCATTCCTAAATGAACGGAATGCCTCTTTTTATTATGATAACTGCTTCCACTTATTCCCCATAACAGGTCGTTTATAATCTTGCATTTTCTGAATCAATTCATCCGCAGTAGTTGCTGAAACAATTAACTCTTTATTAGATGGATTCATAAATCCTTCTTCTGCTGCACGATCGACCATTTGCAGAATTGGCCCGTAAAAATCTTTAATATTTAATAACCCAACTGGTTTATCATGAATCCCAATTTGTGACCAACATACAACCTCGAATAATTCTTCAAATGTTCCATAGCCACCTGGCAATGCAATAAATGCATCCGCAAGCTCTCCCATTTTTGCTTTACGTTCATGCATTGTTTCTACTTCAATTAATTCTGTTAATCCTTCATGAACAATCTCCCCACGAAATAAACCACGAGGCATAACGCCCGTTACACGCCCGCCTAAGCGTAACACTTCATTGGCCACTTCCCCCATTAAACCAACACATGAACCGCCGTATACTAATTCACAATTATTTTGAACCAGCACCTCTCCAAGCTTGATTGCTTGCTCCTTAAACTCAGATCTCTCTCCTAAATTAGAACCTGCAAACACACAAATCTTTCTCATACCTACACCCCAAAACTATATATTGTTATGATACAATTAACATTGTACAACATATTGAGGGGATGAGGAAGAAGTGAATATAGTCGAATTTCAAAGATGGATCGAGGATTTTTACGAAAAACGAAGCTGGTCACAATATAACTCTTTTATTCGCTTAAATTTCTTAGTGGAAGAAGTAGGCGAAGTTTCACGCGTTGTGCGCGCGATTGAAATTGGACGTGATCGCCCAGATGAGCAGGAAAAGCAAGAAAAAGAATTGAAAATAGAGTTAAAAGAAGAACTTGGGGATGTACTTTCCAACCTCATTATTCTTTCTCAAAAATATGATTTAGACTTACAGGATATTATGGAAGCACATGTAGAAAAACTATCTAAACGTTTCCAAGAAACTAAATGAGAACATTTATCAATTATGATATAATATTCCCGATATTATACAAGGGAGGATTTTTATGTTATCTACTAAATTACACGATGCACTTAATGATCAAATGAACTTTGAATTTTACTCTGCCCATGTTTATATGGCAATGGCTGCTTACTGCACGGCAGAAAGCTATGATGGATTTGCAAACTTTTTCCTTGTACAAGCAGAAGAAGAGCGTTTCCACGCAATGAAGCTTTATAATTATATTAATGACCGCGGAGAGCGTGCGATTATTACTGGATTCGAAAATCCGAACAATGAGTACGAATCTGTTTTAAGTGCATTTGAAATCGCACTTGAGCATGAACGTGAAGTAACAAAGCGTATTTATAATCTATCTGATATCGCTTGGGATGAGCGTGAGCATGCAACAATTACGTTCTTGAAATGGTTCGTTGACGAACAAGTTGAAGAAGAAGCTTCTTTCGACAGCATCATTCAGAAACTAAAACGTATTACAAGCGATTCTAACGCTTTATTTATGTTAGATGCGGAATTAGAAAAACGTACTTTTACTCCTCCTGCTGAGTAATAAGCCGATCACCTTAACAAGTTTGTTAAGGTGATTTTTATTTTCTCTCCCCAATATCCACTTACCTTAAGCTTCCATTAAAATCACCTTAAATTTCCATTCATTCTGCATAGGACTTCCATTATTAATGGTATTATTTTCAAAGAAAAACAAAAAGAAAAGGAGAAAAACTATGAAACAACGCCTAGAGGCAATCGACTCAGTTCGCGGCTTTTCTTTATTCGGCATTTTGCTCGTTAATATGACATTAATTCAGTTTGGAATGTTTAGCGCTGACCAACCTACTTATGTGTTCGGAAAGATTGATGAAGGAGCCAACTGGTTTATTGAATTTTTTGGTACACACAACTTCATTTCCCTATTCTCCTTTCTATTCGGTCTTAGTATTATTCTGCTGCAAAAGAGCATTCTCGCAAAAGAAAAGCGTTTCTTTCCGATTTATATACGACGAATTATTATTTTACTAATTCTTGGATATATTCACGGTATATTTATTTGGAGTGGAGACATTTTATTTGCATATGGGATTGTAGGGATTTTCTTAATGATGTTCATCAATCGAAAACCAAAAACATTGCTTATTTGGGCCTTTATCTTACTAGCATTTACTATGTTTATTTCTTACCCTTTTGAGTCCAATGCAAATGTAGATGATTTTTCCTCCTATATTGAAAAAGAACAAACAGTCCACAAAACCGGGAGTTATACAGATCATATAAAATTCCGCCTCTACGAAAATCCATTCGAAGATATTGGAATCACTGGATTTTCCGGGGGATTTCTTCTAACCTTTTTAATGATCATTCTAATGGCTCCGCTGTTCTTGCTAGGAATATATGTCGGGAAAAAAGGATGGCTGTTTGAAATAGATAAACATGTATCTTCCCTCAAAAAACTTTGGCTTATCAGTGGTATCTTTTCTTTCACAGTAAAAATCTTAGCATTATTAACACAGCAACCGATCCTCATTATGCTAAAAGACAGTGTTTCACCATTAGGAATGGCCCTTTTTTACGGAAGCTCAATTATTCTCTTATTCCATTACAAAAAAGCATTACGCTTACTTGAGTATGTGGCTAATATGGGTAAAATGTCAGTTAGTAACTATTTAGCACAGACTATCATTGCTACTACGATTTTTTATGCGTACGGTTTCGGATTATATGGAAAAATCGGTTACTTCTTTGGCATCGTATTGACGATTGGAATTTATAGCATTCAATTATATGCTAGTACCTATTGGCTACAAAGGTATCGTATAGGGCCTGTTGAATACGTATGGCGGCTTGGAACTTATTTGAAAAGGCCTGCTTTTAAGCATAAGGTAATGAAAAAAAAGCAATGAGCCCAAGCTCATTGCTTTCCTTATTTTATAGCATAACCCCAACGATAACCGCTGATAATATACTTACTAACGTTGCACCATACACAAGTTTTAATCCGAAAGAAGATACAACATTCGCTTGTTTTCCATCGATACTCTTCGTTGCTCCTGCGATAATCCCAATAGATGAGAAGTTTGCGAAAGATACAAGGAAGATTGATAAAATACCTACTGTACGAGCTGATAAATCACCAGCTACTTTTCCTAAATCAAGCATCGCAACAAATTCGTTTGTTACTAATTTTGTTGCCATAATTTGTCCTGCTGCTAGCATCTCTGATGTTGGAATACCCATTACAAATGCTAATGGTGAGAACACATATCCTAAAATGCTTTGGAATGTAATGCCGAAAATAGAATCAAATACACCGTTAATTGCTGTAATTAATGCTACGAAACCAATTAACATCGCCGCTACTGTTACTGCGATAGAGAATCCAAGCATAATATACTCGCCTAACATTTCAAAGAACGTTTGCTTTTTATCTTCTTGTAATTCTAAAATGTCCTCTTCTTCACTAATGTCATAAGGATTAATAATATGAACGATAATGAATCCACTAAATAAGTTTAAGACAAGTGCCGTTACTACATATTTTGGATCAATCATTTTCATATAAGAACCGACGATTGACATCGATACCGTTGACATTGAAGACGCACAAAGTGTATATAAACGATTTTTTGGTAATTTACTTAATTGGTCTTTTACTGTAATAAATACTTCACCTTGACCAACGATTGCCGCTGCTACTGCATTATATGATTCTAGTTTTCCTAGACCATTTATTTTACTTAATACGAAACCGACTGCACGAATAATAATCGGTAAAATTTTAATATGTTGCAAAATACCAATCAATACCGCTAAGAAGATAATTGGTAATAATACCGTTAAGAAAAATGGTGCTTGTCCATCATTTGCTAAACCACCAAATACGAAATTAACCCCTGCTTCTGCATATTTTAAAATGGCACCAAAACCATCCGAAATTCCTTTTACTAATACAAATCCAATCTTTGTATTTAATAAGAAGTATGCCAATGCTAATTGAATAACAAGCATAATTGCAATTGGTTTATACTTAATTTTCTTACGATCTGAACTTACAAGGAAACCTAGTACAAATACAACAAGTAAACCAACTAGAAACATAACTAGTTTCATATGTGAATCCTCCACTTCCATAAGTTATCTGTCGTCCAACGAATGACGTCTGACCATTGATATTAAAAAAATAAGAACCCCTAAATACTATTTACTTTAAACTATAACCTAAAATCAGTAAGCGTTTACATAAATTGCAATTTATAACAGGTAGTCTCTTCTTCCCTACCGTATTTAAAGTCTGAAATTGATACCACCTACAAACCAAATTGTAAGCGTTATCTAATTGAAATGCAACATAAATTTCAAAGAAATCATATGTAAATTTATCCCTTCCCTCTCTCTCGATGCAATATACTTCTTGTCGTTATTCGCCGAAACATCGATATCCCTTGTCGAATCGCTGATATATTTTAATTTGCGCCGATATATGCTGAGAAATAGTCGATATATTTGAAAAATCGCCGATAAAATTTCATTTACTATTTTCTCGTCCCCTTCCCATCTATATAGTAACATGTTTTTTCTAATTATATTATTTTTAATGAATACAAAAAAGCAGTAAGCTCATGCTCACTGCTTTTTATTTCTATAACATAACCCCAACAATAATTGCTGATAAAATACTTACTAACGTTGCACCATATACAAGTCTTAATCCAAATGAAGAAACAACGTTTGATTGATTTTCATCAATCCCTTTCGTTGCACCTGCGATAATTCCAATAGATGAAAAGTTTGCAAACGATACAAGGAATACGGATAGAATACCAACTGTACGAGCTGATAATTCTCCCCCTACTTTTCCAAGATCAAGCATCGCAACAAATTCGTTTGATACTAATTTTGTCGCCATAATTTGTCCCGCTGTTACCATTTCTGCTTGTGGAATACCCATTACAAAGGCAAGTGGTGAGAAAATGTATCCTAGTATAGCCTGGAATGTGATACCGAATACAGAATCAAACAAGCTGTTAATTGCTGTAATTAATGCAACAAATCCAAGTAACATTGCAGCTACTGTTACTGCTATTGTAAAACCAAGCATAATATATTCGCTAAGCATTTCGAAGAACGATTGCTTTTGTTTATTTTCTAACTTAAGTGTATCTTCTTCTTCAGTAATGTCATAAGGATTAATAATATGAATAATGATAAACCCACTAAATAAATTTAATACAAGTGCTGTTACTACATATTTTGGATCAATCATTTTCATATAAGAACCAACGATTGACATCGATACTGTCGACATAGACGACGCACAAAGTGTATATAAACGATGCTTTGGAATTTTACTTAATTGATCTTTCACCGTAATAAACACTTCTGCCTGTCCAACAATCGCTGCCGCTACGGCATTATATGATTCTAGTTTTCCTAGACCATTTACTTTACTTAATAAGAAACCAACTGAACGAATGAATAACGGTAAAATTTTAAAGTGCTGCAAAATGCCAATTAATACAGCAAAGAATACAATTGGTAATAATGCTGTTAAGAAGAATGAAACCTCTCCTTTATTAACAAGACCACCAAATACGAAAACGATTCCAGACTCCGCATATGCAAGCAATGCTCCAAAGCCGTCAGAAATCCCTTTTACTAAAATATAACCAATTTGTGTATTTAATAAGAAGTACGATAATGCCAACTGAATAACAAGCATAATCCCAATTGGTTTATACTTAATTTTCTTTCGATCCGCACTTATAAGAAAACCGAGTATAAATACAACGAGTAATCCTACAAGAAACATAACAAATTTCATAGATAAAATCCTCCATTTAAACCTTATTCAACGCTCTAGAAAATTATTTAACGTTGAACGTCTGACCATAGAAAACAAGAAATAATCCGAACTTTTATTTAACACATAAAAATATGTATATTAAGAATTAAAACCGCCTTACCTCTTATCTGGAAAGACCTTATACATTCTAACATAAATTCTAATTCACATCTTCATATTTCTAAAAAAAATACATTTTCTTATAAAACTCAATTTAACGTTCGCTTTTCACCTCATCCCCTCTAACTTATCCCCACCAAAAAACGAGCATCAAGTTCGACTTGATGCTCGTTTTCCATTTCACTATACAGCTTTTTCTTTTTCAACTACTGGCTTGTCCCAACACTCTGTATTTGTTAAACCTGGAATAGAATCTGCACTGAAGACTGGATCTTTTCCTTGTTTCTTTTGCTTTACATAGTCTGCCAACGCAGCATATGCGAATCGGCCAAGAAGCGTAATCGCAATTAAGTTTGTGATTACCATTAGACCCATAAATAAATCTGCCATATTCCATACGACTTGAAGCGTCGCAACAGAACCGAATAGCACCATTCCAACTACCGCAGCACGATAAATCATTAACCAAGTTTTACTTTGTTTAATGAATTCAATATTTGTTTCACCATAATAATAGTTTCCTAGAAGTGAACTGAACGCAAATAAGAAAATAATAATCGCTAAGAAGCTACTTGCCCATGGGCCAATTTGCGAGCTTAGTGCTTTTTGCGTTAATTCAATTCCTTCTAAGTTCGTTGCCTTATATGCACCAGAACATAATACGATAAACGCCGTTGATGTACATACTAAAAATGTATCTACTAAAACTCCAATTGTTTGAATAAATCCTTGTTTCGCTGGATGCGTTACATCTGCTGTCGCAGCCGCATTCGGCGCACTACCCATACCTGCTTCGTTCGCAAATAATCCACGTTGAATACCATACTTCATTGCCGCTCCAATACCGCCACCTACAGCTGAATCTAAGCCAAATGCACCTTTAAAGATTTCTGTAAAAACATCTGGTAGTAAATAGAAGTTTTTAATAACAACAAAGATAGCTACTCCAATATAAAGGATTGCCATTGGTGGAACAATCATTTCTGACATGCGCGCTATACTCTTAACACCACCAAAAATAATAACTGCGACTAATACAGCTAATACGATCCCTACAACATAACGCTCTAAACCGAATGCATTTTTAAATGCTAGCGTAACTGTATTTGCCTGTACTGAGTTAAAAATTAAACCGTAACTAATTGTGATAAGAATAGAAAACCATATTCCCATCCAACGTTTATTTAAACCTTTTTCCATATAATAAGCAGGACCACCACGGAATCCACTGCCATCTTTTATTTTATAAATTTGTGCAAGTGTACTTTCTACGAAACTGGAAGATGCTCCAATAATTGCGATTACCCACATCCAAAATACTGCGCCGGGTCCTCCCATAGAAATCGCTAACGCTACACCAGCTAAGTTACCAATCCCAATGCGGGCTGCTGAACTCATACAGAAAGCTTGGAAAGAAGATACGCTGCCCTTTTTACGTGTCTTTCCAGTTAACCCGTCACTCATCAAACGTACCATTTCCCCTAAATGGCTAATTTGTACAAATTTTAACTTGATAGAAAAATAAAGCCCTAGACCTATTAACATTGCAATAAGAATATATGACCAAAGAATCGTATTCGTTGATGAAACGAACTGTTCTAAAATATTCATACGATTAGTCCCCTCCCTTTTCTCTTCATAAATTGAATTATATTCAAAAAATATTCAAAAATCAACATCTTTCGACAGGATATTACTTCCATATGTTAGATTTCCTAACATACACATGTTATATGGAAGAAAATCTAACTCTTTATTTTTAGAAACGCACATACTATATACAGAAATATTTTTCATAGACAAAGCAATTGACAAAAAATAAATCTGTAACTATAATAGTTACAACTAGTGGTTACAAACCTACTTAAAAGACATTCATTCATTTTTCAGATATACACTTATAACAATTATTTGGAGGGATTCCTTATGAAAATCGGAATTATCGGAGCAAGTGGAAAAGCTGGAAGTCGCATTTTAAAAGAAGCATTAGATCGCGGACATGAAGTAACCGCAATCGTAAGGAACGCTACAAAAATTACAGAAGATGATGTAAAAATTTTAGAAAAAGATGTTTTCGATCTTACCGCTAATGATCTACAAACATTTGATGTAGTAGTGAACGCATTTGGCGCTCCTGCAGGCAAAGAACATCTTCATGTAGAGGCAGGAAACGTATTAATTGAAGCAATGAAAGGTGCACCTAACACAAAATTACTTGTTGTTGGAGGCGCTGGAAGCTTATTTGTTGATGAAGCAAAGACAACACGTGTATTTGACACACCAGGTTTCCCGAAAGAATACCTTGCAACGGCTCAAAATCAAGGTAAAAACTTGGAAATCTTACAACAAACAAATGATATCACTTGGACATTCATTAGCCCTTCTGCCCTATTCGCATTAGGAAAACGTACTGGTTCTTACAAAGCAGGTAAAGATCACCTTCTTGTTAACGAAAAAGGCGATAGCTACGTAAGCTACGAAGACTTTGCCGTAGCAGCACTTGATGAAATTGAAAATCCAAAACATGTGAACGAACGCTTTACAGTTGTTTCTGAAGCTGAGTAATAATAAAAAGTGCTGGCAAACGCCAGCACTTTTTATCTTTTGTACGGTGTAGAAGGTTTATTAGGTTGATTCGGCTTCTGAGGAACTTCAGCTTTTTTCCAACTTACCGCTAAATCCGGGCTTGTTTTCTCTTCACTACGCTCTAATAACACTACTGCATCTTGAATCGTTTCCGTTCCCTTATGTTCAATACCTTGTAATTTCGTTAAATTACCAGATACTTTAAAGCTAAATTCACCAGATGGTGCCGCTTTTGGAATTAAAATACGGAACTTTTCACCTACGTTAAATTGTGTTTTTTCTTCGCCTTTTTCATTCACAAACTTAGCTCCTTGTGGCGCACCAGTTGCTTGCACTGTGTATGTTCCACTCTTTGCATTTGTTTGCACTGTATATAAAACAGTCTCAAAGAACTCACCTTTTAATACTGCTTCTTGTTTTTCCGACGGCGTAACGCTCATTGTGATTTCTTGTACTTCTTCACTACTATTTGCTTTTGCAACAATGTCTTTCGTTAATTTCTCTACATTTTTATTACGAAAATCTAAATCATCGATACTCACTTGTCCAAGCGCATTCCATACAGCAAGTTGCGTCGCATAGTGCGCCTCTCTCCAATCAGATACACCTAATTCTTGTGGACTTTTTTGTGGGTAACCATTTAACAATACACGGTACACACCTATGTCCACCTTACCTATTTCAGGTAAATCTTGACCGCTTGGTGATTTCAAAAACACATCTAAGCAGTACGCTATTTTTCCATCTGCTGTTTTAATAAGTTCCGTTCGGATTGGTTTCTTTAATGATTTACTATAACTCCAATCCATTTGATACTTTGTATGATCCATGACTTCTGCGGATGCTTTTTGGAGTGGGAATAATAAGTTCGCAAATACAAATAAAACACTCAAAAAAGCAACCAATAACTTATACGATTGTTTAATATTCATGTTTACAACCCCTTATGAAATAACAAATTTACTACTGTATAGTATCTAGTTAAAAGAATTTTTTATACATTACTTCCTCTTTCTTAGAACACTAAAAAAACACGCGCAGGAATCAGCTTGCGCGTGTTTCTACCATCATTTAGTTTTCTTGTAACAATAATTTTGAACGCACTAATGCTCCTCGCACTTTTATTCCAATCCATGCAGCTAACGCAGCTTTTATTACACCTACAATTAGGAAAGGAACAAAACCGCCCAGGAAAGCTGCTTGCCATCCTAATGAAGCCACATACTTTAAAAACACAGTTCCAATCGTTAATGTCACAAGCATCCCTAAAATATTTGCCATTAATGAATTCCAAAATGTTAGTTTTGTTTTTTCAGTTAATAAACCAATTAAAAAAGCCGTTGGGATAAAGGCTAACAGAAAGCCACCTGTGGGACCGAATAAAACAGATAGACCGCCACTAAATCCAGCATAAACAGGAATTCCAGTTGCACCAATTAAAACATATAATAATACAGATAAAGTGCCATAACGTGAACCTAAAATTGTAGCAGTAAGACCAATCGCTAGCGTTTGACCTGTTATCGGAACGAGCGGCAAAGGAATTGTAACTTGGGCCAAAATACCAATAATAGCAGCAAATAGTGCAGTAACAATTAACATGCGAAAATGGTTTGTACGATGATTATTCATATGTGCCTCCCTAGGAAAAGTTTATATTATAAATTTAAGATATCTTATTCAATATAAGGAGTAAACACTTTTGTTTGAATATTTAGTTTTCTAATAACACAAAAAAGGGCGCAAATCTTCTTTTTTGCACCCTTTTTTTCTATTCTCTATTAAAAATCAAAGTTATCTGGATCTGGACCAACGCGATGATTTTGGTTTAATGCATCGATTTGTTCCATATCTTCTTTTGTTAATTCAAAATTGAAGATATCCGCATTTTGGATAATACGATGCTCTTTCGTTGATTTTGGAATTGTTACAACTTCATTTTGCAGGTCCCAGCGCAAAATAATTTGCGCAGTTGTTTTTCCGTATTTATCTGCAATTTCTTGTAATGTAGAATTATCTAGTAACTGCCCTTGCATAAGAGGTGACCATGCCTCCATTTGAATACCTTGTTCACGACAGAAGCCCTGTAATTCTTTTTGGGTTAAACGAGGATGGTACTCGACTTGGTTAATCATTGGTTTCACTTCTGCACCTTCCATTACATCTTTCAAATGATGAATTTGGAAATTACTCACGCCAATCGCACGTACGCGTCCTTCTTTATATAGCTTTTCTAATGCTCTCCATGTATCTTTATATTTTCCCTCTACAGGCCAATGAACAAGATATAAATCTAAATAATCAAGCTCCAGCTTTTTCAGACTTTCGTCGTATGCAGCTAATGCTCCTTCATAGCCTTGATCTGAGTTCCAAACTTTTGAAGTAATGAATAAATCTTCTCTAGAAATTCCCGCTTCTTTTATCCCCGCACGAATACCTTCTCCTACAGCTTTTTCATTTCCATAAATTGCAGCTGTATCAATACTACGGTATCCTTCTTTAATTGCTGTTTTTACAGCCTCTACAAGTTCTGGTCCATCCTCTACTTTAAATACCCCTAAACCAAACCAAGGCATCTCTACGCCGTTATGCAATGTTGTTGTACTTTGTAAATTTTTCATTATACTCTTCTCTCCTTTACATTTTTCATTTGATCTCTCTTTTCTAAACTCATACTCCATGCCGTTAAAACAACTGCACCGACTACCATAATCGCACCTACCCACGCTGTATGAATTAACCCTAATGAATTCGTTACAATACCGCCTAAGTAAGCCCCAAGAGCGATTCCTGCATTAAAGGCCGCAATATTCATAGCAGATGCAATATCGACAGCGCTTGGTACGAAGCGCTCAGCTAATATCACGACATATACTTGTAATCCCGGAACATTCATAAACGCGAATAATCCCATTAAAATAATTGTAATTAACCCTGCTACCTTAAATGGCGCTGTAAATGCAAGCACAAATAACACAATTGCCTGAATGAAAAACATAAAAAACAATGCACGAATTGGGTTGCGATTAGATAGCTTACCGCCAATCATATTTCCAATTGCGATTGCAATCCCATACACTAACAAAATAACCGTAACTGTACTTGCTTTAAAGCCTGTTACTTCTTGTAATAATGGGGACAAATACGTAAACGTTACAAATGTTCCACCGTATCCTAATGCAGTAATAACGAAAACAAGTAATAGCCTTCCATTTGTTACAAGCTTTAATTGATCGCGAAAAGATACCGATGCACCTTTTCGTAAATTCGATGGAATGAGCATACCGTTAGCTACTAAAGCAACAACTCCAATTGCCACAATAACCATAAACGAAGCTCTCCAGCCAAATTGTTGACCAATAAATGTTCCAATCGGGACACCTGTAATGGTTGCAACTGTTAAACCCGTGAACATAAAAGCAATCGCACTAGCTCGTTTATGTTCTGGTACAAGAGCTGCCGCAATCGTTGAACCAATCGACATAAATACACCATGAGCAAATGCAGATATAACCCTCGCAACAAGAAGTACACCAAAACTTGTTGACATCCCTGCAATACTATTACCAATAATGAAGACAATCATAATCCACATTAATAACGTTTTCCGTGACATACTAGCTGTTAACGACGTTAAAACAGGTGCGCCAAATGCCGTTCCTAACGCATATAGAGAAACGGTTAAACCAGCCGTTGTAACAGAAACATGTAAATCTTTCGAAATAGATGGTAATAAACCGACGCTAATAAATTCGGTTGTACCAATGCCAAACGCACTAATTGCTAATGCTAATAAGGCAAACATACTTCTTCTATTCGTTTGAACACCAGAAGAAGGTACTGTATATGAATTCAATTGAACTCCTCCTTAATACGAGAAATCCAATCATAATAGTATGATAAAAAGGCCTTTTTATCTTCTAATAAAACAGTTTTACTGCTCATAACTGCTATTATGAATGGTTTCATTCTTTTTTGAAAGAACGCACTTGAAAGTACGGTAGGTACCTAAAAGTAACATAGGCACCTTTTAGTAACGTACTACTCATTTGCCTCTTACGTATGCTATTATGAAACATGTTCAACGTAAAAAACAGTACGTACTTTTAAGTACTATAGGTACTAAAAAGTAACATATGACTAGAAAAGACTCGTTAAAGGGGTTGTAATATATGAAGAAATACAATATTCCTGTAGAAGCAACCTTAGAAGTAATCGGCGGAAAATGGAAGGTCGTTATCCTTTGTCATCTAACAAAAGGGACAAAACGAACAAGTGAATTAAAACGTTTAATGCCTGGCATTACACAAAAGATGCTGACACAGCAATTGCGTGAATTAGAAGAAGATGGAGTTATTCAAAGAAAAGTATATAATCAAGTACCGCCAAAAGTTGAGTACTCACTTACCGACTATGGTTGGTCCTTAGAAGCCATTCTCGATTCCCTTTGCACATGGGGAGAGTGCCATCTTGAAAAGAACGGTAACACATCGATGCTAATTACAGGGGATGAACAATAAGAAAAAGGAAAAAATGAACATAAATTTGTCCATTTTTCCCTTTCTCTCTTTATATATATGTACATTTCTTATCTAAACAAAATAATTTATGCGCTTTCATGCCTTGTCAGTACTAGGTTATACGCTCAATATCAAATAATTAGGAATCATTTTTATGTTAACATAGGTGTATATAGTATATAATATAGGATATATATTATATACACTTTCCGATAAGGGAACTTTCCATTATGCGGACAAGCCATGTATCGGACAGTTCATAAATAATAGGTAAGACATTATGGTTTTGGATTTATGTTTTCAGCTTACTTGCTGTCATAAATTTAAAGGCATTTTATTGTGTTTTGTGAAACTTTGTATAAAGTTTCGCAAACGTTTACTATCTTACTTATCAAAAATAAGAGTATTGCTATCGTAAAGGAGAATTGGAGATGCCAGAAACTATGACTCAAACAAAGCCAGAACAAGAAACTGTACAAATTTCTGCTAGCCAAGGACAACTTGATGTACTTGATCAGTTGTTAAAACCTGAGGTACAAGAATCATTAACAACACTAGTGGAACAGCTTCCAAAATTAACTGAGCTTGTTAACATTTTAACTAAGTCTTATGACTTCGCTCAAACTGTTGCTACTGATGAAGTATTAAAAAGCGACACTGTTGGTGCAATCCAAGAGCTTGTAGAACCTGTAAAAGATACAGTAAAAAGCATGGCTGCAACTGCAATCGAAGCGAAAGATCGTGCTGACGAAAGCAACGAAGTTATCGGCCTATTCGGTCTATTAAAATTACTAAAAGACCCACAAGCACAAAAAATGTTCCGCTTCATCAATGCTTATCTTCAAATTAGTGCAGAACGTAACAATAAATAATTTAACTTATAACAACAATTAGTAAAGACGGGGGATATCATACTATGTCAAAACAAATTGTCATCTTAGGCGCTGGTTATGGCGGCCTTCTTGCCGCTTTAAACGTACGTAAATATTACAGCAAATCAGAAGCACAAGTTACAGTGATTAACCAATACCCAACACACCAAATCATCACTGAACTACACCGCCTTGCAGCTGGTAACGTGTCTGAACAAGCAATTGCAATGCCACTTACAAAGCTTTTCAAAGGCAAAGACATCGATCTTAAAATCGCAACAGTTGAGTCATTCTCAGTTGATAGCAAAGAAATCAAACTAGCTGGCGGCACTACTTTATCTTACGATGCACTTGTAGTTGCTTTAGGAAGTAAAACTGCTTACTTCGGTATTCCAGGACTAGAAGAAAACAGCATGGTATTAAAATCTGCTGCTGATGCAAACAAAATCTACAAACACGTTGAAGACCGTATTCGTGAATACGCTAAAACGAAAAACGAAGCTGATGCTACAATCGTAATCGGTGGTGGCGGATTAACTGGCGTTGAGCTAGTTGGTGAGCTTGCTGACATTATGCCTAAACTTGCAAAAAGCCACGGCGTAAATCCAAAAGAAGTTAAACTTCTTCTTGTTGAAGCAGGTCCAAAAATCCTTCCAGTACTACCAGACCACTTAATCGAACGTGCAACTACTAGCTTAGAAGCACGCGGCGTTACATTCTTAACAGGTCTTCCTGTAACAAACGTTGCTGGCAATGAAATCGACTTAAAAGACGGTCAAAAACTTGTTGCTAACACATTCGTTTGGACAGGCGGCGTACAAGGTAACCCATTAATCGGCGAATCAGGTCTTGAAGTAAACCGTGGTCGTGCAACAGTTGATGCATACCTACAATCTACTTCTCACAAAGACGTATTCGTTGCTGGAGACAGCGCTGTTGTCTTCGCTCCAGACGGACGTCCATACCCACCAACTGCACAAATCGCTTGGCAAATGGGTGAGTTAATTGGATACAACTTATACGCAGCACTAGAAGGCAAAGCATTCGAAGAGTTCGCACCTGTAAACTCTGGAACACTTGCAAGTCTAGGACGTAAAGATGCTGTTGCTACAATCGGAGCAAGCAATACTCCACTTAAAGGTTTACCAGCATCATTAATGAAAGAAGCAAGTAACGTTCGTTACTTATCACATATTAAAGGATTATTCAGCTTAGCTTACTAATCCAAATACTAGCCCGAATCATGATTCGGGCTTTTTTTAAATCCAAAAATCCCTTTCTTTTTGGGCGAAAGAGAGCATCCAGCCATGCATAGGAGCGGTCAGGGCCTTTTTCTGCACCATGCCATGTTTAAAACAAAAAGATACAATGAGTGCAAGGCTCCTTTTTTCTTCGTGGCAATGATTTACCTTTCAAAAAAACAAAGAAATTTATATAGATTACCATGAGTAACTTTTTATAAATATAAATTAAAGAACCAACATAAAAACTTTCCTGTTTGATGGAAGAGAGCATCCGCCCACTTCTTCTATTCTTCGTAACAACGATTTATATATTATTTTTATTCGCCACGAAAGCTAGATAAACCTCCGCAATAATCTTAATATACTGACTTTTTTGTGACGAAATTATGGATATTATAAAAGTAGAAGCAAGAACCCCTCTCACTTCTACTCTATAACAAACTTTAGGCTCCTAATTTCACCAAACTGTAATTCTTTTTACCTTTACGGATAATAATAAATCTTCCGTCGAATGAATTTTCCGCTGTAACATCTGTATTCACATCCGTTACTTTCTCTCCATTCATCAAGATTGCTCCATTATTAATATCTTCACGAGCTTGACGTCTAGAAGGTTCAATTCCTAAATCAACTAACCACTCGACGATATTTTTCGTTTCTTTTGAAGCATGGAAAGTTGGCATATCTTTAAAGCCTTGTTCAATTTCATCCGCAGTTAACGATTTAATATCCCCACTAAATAATGCTGCTGTAATTTTTACTGCTTGCAGTAAAGCTTCTTCACCATGAACAAATCGCGTCATTTCCTCCGCTAAGACTTTTTGCGCTTCACGTTTATGCGGCTCTGTTTGAACTTTAACTGCTAATTCATCAATTCTCTCTTTCGTTAAGAACGTAAAGTATTTCAAGTATTTAACCACATCACGGTCATCTGTATTCACCCAGAACTGGTAGAATTCAAATGGCGTTGTTTTTTCAGGATCTAACCATACGGCTCCGCCTGCTGATTTACCAAACTTCGTACCGTCTGATTTTAATAATAATGGAATTGTTAATCCAAATACTTTTGCTTCATGCCCCTCTAGTTTACGAATTAAATCTAAACCACTCGTAATATTCCCCCACTGATCACTACCACCAATCTGTAATTGGACACCTTCTTCTTTGTATAAGTGATGGAAGTCCATAGCTTGTAATATTTGGTATGTGAATTCCGTAAATGAAATCCCTGTATCCAAGCGGCTTGCTACGATATCTTTCGCTAACATACTATTTATACTAAAGTTTTTACCGTAGTCGCGTAAAAACTCAATAATATTGATTTGATGTGTCCAGTCATAATTATTTACCATTTTCACTTCACTATTGCCACCAAAGTCGAATAGCTTTTTCATTTGCGCTGTTAATGCATCCACATTCTGTTGTACTTGTTCCAATGTTTGCAATTGACGCTCTGTTTGTCGTCCACTTGGATCACCAATCGTTCCTGTCGCGCCTCCAATTAAAATAACAGGATGATGTCCAGCTAACTGAAAACGTTTCATCATCATAAACGGAATTAAATGTCCAATATGCATACTGTCACCAGTTGGATCGACACCACAGTACAAGGAAATCTTTTTCTCTTCTACTAGTTTTCGTAATCCTTCTGCATCTGTTTGTTGATTCACAGCATCGCGCCATTCTAACTCATCAATAATGTTCATGTCTTTCCATCCCCTTTATTAAATTTCCCTTGCAAAAAAACAAAAAGTCCCTATGTCTATACTAGACATAGGGACGATTATGAACCGTGTTACCACCCAGATTGCACAAATAGTACCAACGCTACTATTCATACCACTCTTAGCAATCATATCGTTTGCTACTCCGCTTAGCATTACCTAAGATACTCCAGAGTGTAATTCACAAGTTTGTTTGTGCTAGGTTCCATCAACCCCTAGCTTTCTCGATAACAGTGACAAACTGCTACTGGGCTCTTTCAACGTATTGAATATGTTAAATTATAGCCATTATAGTGAATCAAAAACACATTGTCAATTATACCCAAAAACTTTTTAAAAATTATTTAATTTAAATCTTCTCCAATAATCCGTACTTCTCTCTCTAACGTAACACCGAATTTCTCTTTCACTGTTTTTTGAACAAAATGAATTAAATCAATATAATCTTGTGCCGTTCCATTATCAACATTTACCATGAATCCAGCATGTTTTGTTGAAACTTCCACACCGCCAATTCGCGTTCCTTGCAGTTCAGAATCTTGGATTAGCTTACCAGCAAAATGGTTAGGTGGACGTTTGAAAACACTACCACATGAAGGGTATTCTAACGGCTGCTTCGATTCTCTTTTATACGTTAGATCATCCATTTGTGCTTTAATCACTGCATATTCACCTTTTTCAAGTTCAAATGTAGCTTCAAGTATGATGTAGTGGTTATTAGCAAATGTACTTTTACGATATCCAAAATCAAAGTCGTCTTTCGAAAGAGTAATTAACTCTCCCTCTTTTGTCATGACAACCGCTTTTGTTAATACGTATGCCACCTCACCACCGTATGCACCTGCATTCATATATAAGGCTCCTCCAACAGAACCTGGTATACCACAAGCGAATTCTAGTCCTGTTAAAGAGTGCTCTAGCGCCACTTTTGATACATCAATAATCGCTGCGCCACTTTGTGCTACAATTATTTGCCCATTCACAGTAATATCCGTAATATGTGTCAAACTCAATGTGATTCCGCGAATACCGCCATCTTTTATAATCACATTAGAACCATTTCCTAAAAACGTAATTGGGATGTTATGTTCAGTTGCATACTGTACCACTTGTTGAATTTCAGTATAGGTAGTGGGCTGCACAAACACATCTGCTTTTCCCCCTACTTTTATATGCGTATGATTCTTTAACATCTCATCTTGTTTTACATGTTCTTCTGGTAATACTGTATTTAAATATTCATATACTTTCTGCATATCCATTCTATGATTCCTCTATTTCTATTAATAATTAATGGCCTATCCTCTCGATAGTTCCAGCATTCTTAAAACTATTTCTCTTATTCTCTTCCATTCCGCTTACAAGTTCATTTACTACACTACATGTAATGCCATGCTGAAAATAAGTAGGTAATCGGCCACCACATAGATTACCTGAATAGTTTAGTAAGATAGCTTCCGTCTCTATCTTATCAAAAAATCGAGAAGAAAACTTTACCTTCAAAAATTTTCCGATATAACCAAGTTTAAGGCGAAAAAATTTAAAATCTAATCTCTTCCTTTACAAAACTCTATTATATCGCATGTTAATGTGAAAAAATATGGTTAAAGAAGGAACTTTTCAAACTGATAAAAATGTCTATATTTTGTCACATCAACAATAGATATTATAAAAGTGTAAGGCTCTTGTAATATAAAAGGATGCCTCTTTATATGTTAAGGGCATCCTTTTTTCATGTTATTTTAATTGAATTTTGACTAGCGGTAATGGTTTTTCAGGGTGATATGGTGACATTTCTATTTCTAATACATAATTCTTTAAACTAAAATTTTTCACACCATATTCCCCATCTAGCTGAAACGTCGCCTGGAATTGTAACTTCTCCTTATCCAATACCTTCACATCGCTGCCCTTTATCACATGACCAATCGGTGCAAATTCTTTATCCAAATATGAAGAATCTGTTAAATTCATAACTTCCCCTCGATTGATCAACTCATCCATAGAAATATGTTTTGTATCGACATTTTGAAGTGTATATTGCACAATTAATCGTTGTTTTTTATGTTGGATTTTATTAACAATGATCTTTAAATCGCTACGAGTACTTTGTATTTCAAATGGTGTCTTTTGATTTAAAGCCTGAATAGACGGTTTTTCAGATAACCTCACATTCGGATGTAGCGTAATAAATTCTGCGTTCTCTGGAACTTTTCCAAAAATAGATCTTTCATCAGATTCTATCTGAGTTCCGACTTTTTCTCTTCCAAATTCAATACCTGACGTTTTAAAATCAATTTCATTTCCTTTATCATCCGTCACCTTCCCAATTCTCGCTAAATCATTTTCTCCGGCAAGTGGATACATTGCTTTATAGTCGATTGCAATTGACCCTTTTCCAACTGTAATCTTTTCAAAGTTCAATGTATGTTCTTTATCTTCACTACTTACGGATGCTTGAGGATGAATCATTTTATTTTCCAATTGTTGTACGGGAATATCAAATTTCCAAATCCCTTTTGTGTCTCCGATAGACGTAATGGTAATTGGTAATGTTGTATTTTGAGGAAGCTCTTTTTCTGGATAATCAATATGAATATTCCCGAACCAACCGTCTTTTGTTATTTTCCCATCAAATGAAGCTGCACGCCCCCATTTCGGACTGCCATCAACAAGTTTAAAATCATAGTAAAAGCCATTTGCAAAAGTATTCTTTATCTCTACTTCGTCTGGATTATCTACTTTAAATGTAACACTAATTCTACCACTATCATAATACACACTGTTCATCGTTACACTAATCCCATTACTCACTGCCTGCTGATTTAATTCTGTTACAAGCTTACTTGCCGACAAGTTTTGACCAATTGTATCATGAAAATGCGAATATATTTTCCCGATAATCGGAACTTCCGCCAATACACGGCTCATTTGCGGAAATACAAATCCTGAGCCTAGTACCCCGATACAGATTGAAGCTGCAGTTAACAAAGCAATTTTTCTTCTCTTATATATCTTTTTAACTGGTTTTTCTGCCTTTGCCCTAGCAATCCCTTTTTGGATAGCCAGATTCAGTTCTTGCCCTGGAACTTCAACTTTATTTATTTCGTCATCAAACCGCTGTTTATCCAACTCTCATCACTCCCTCCTAATAATTTTTTTAGAGATTTTCTCGCCCGGTGTAAATATGTCTTTACAGTTCCCTCTGGTACACTCATTTGCCAAGCAATTTGATGAATTGGAAGATCATAATAATAATATAAAATGATTACTGTTTGATATTTTTCATCCAATCTTTGAATTGCTCCCTGCAAATCAATATTTTGCTCAATTTGATGTAGTTTGTTTGGTACCTCACCATATGTATCTGCTTCTCTTCCGTCCTCTATCTTCTTCACTTTTTTCTTTTCACCTAATAGCTGATAGGCATTATGTATAAGAATACGTGTCAACCATGTCAAAAAATAGTTTGGTTTCTTTAATTGCTCTATAGATAGATACGCTTTATATACTGTTTCTTGTACGACATCAAGCGCATCTTCTTTATTCTGCACATACAGATACGCAGTGCGGTACAACTGATCTTGATATAAACTAATGAGCTGTTCGAAAGCTGCATCGTCACCCTTTTTTGCTTTTTTGACTAATTTTATTTCATCCATTGTATCCCTCCTTTCACTTATTAGATAGATACAAGCACCGTTTGGTTTCAAAAAATTTATTTTTATTCCATACAAAAGAGCACACCCAACGGAATGTGCTCTTTTTACACTTAATTACTTATTGTTTTCTTCTTTTTCCTTATCAAACCATAATAATTCCTCATCATCAACGTCACCATTATAGTTGATCAGAATTTCTTCCCCTGCTTTTATATCCTTATAAGCATAGAAATCAAATGTATGATTATCAAAGTTAATTTCATACGTCGCATTTGGTTTATAAGCATGATTAAATAGCATACCGTATCCTAAAAGAATTGCCGAATGATTTATCCCATACTCAAATGCGTAGTCAGCAAGTAACGTTTTCTCTATAAATTGATGCTCCTCATTCGGATACGAGATAACTGGTGCTTCATGTAGAAGCTCCCCTTTTTTTATATCACGCGTTGCAAATACTCCTCTATTAAACTCTCCATCGCTAAGTGTGGAAGTCTTGATTTCAATCATATTCTTCACCTATACATTTCTTTCTCTGCAGTATTTTTTCTTCTTAAGCTTGGCAGATAATGAGAAGAAAAGCAATTGGTTTTATTTTTCCTTTACAATATATCTGCGATTCGACACAGGATATCGACCTTTCGACAAAAATGCTACAAACAATCCTTTTGAATCAATTACATTTCCCTTTTTTAAACACCGAAACGATCGCCACAAACAACACAGAAATAGTACCAGTTAAAAATAATACATAACTTACTGGAACTAAGAAGAAATAAGGTTCTATAAGCAAACCATCTGGTGCCACGCTACTATTTGAGGCATGGATACCAAGACAGATAATCCCTAATAATATTGGTGTAATAGCTAATAAGAATTTCTTTTTCATCATATATTCTCCTCGTTTTAAATAATTAAGATTCATTTTTTTCATATTCTAAAATGTCACATGGTTGGCATTCTAGAACTCAAGCAATAAAAAATGATTAACTTTAATCATACGGATAATTCTTTCTGTTTTATAAAAAAGAAACACCCTTCAATTACTAACCATATAATAATCCGAAGTAAATTATAAATCAACAAAATTTTATCGTAAAACAATAAATTATTATCACTTTAAATAAAAAAGTTTGCGAAACATTTACTGTTCCACAAACTTTTTTCACTTGAATCATACTGTTTTATACAATCAATCGTTTACTAAAGAAAATATAAAAAGCACAAAGTAAAACGAATGTCCCTGCATATATTAATAAACTTTCTACTTGTACAATATCAGCCAGTGGTCCGAATATAATCATCCCTAATGGCAAAGCACATGAGTTAGAAATTTGTACAAAACTAAACACCCTACCGTGCATAGAAGGTTCAACTTCCTCCTGCAATAAGACTGTAATTGGAGTGTTGAAACAAGGCATCGTTATCCCAATTAGGAAGTTAAACAACAAGTATACGACAAATATCGGTGCTATACCCAATCCAACCATTAGTAAACCGTATAAAGCACACGCAAGAGCTGTTGTATGCATGCGATTTCTAAAGCCACCCCACGCAGCGATTAAAATTCCTCCCACAGCAGCTCCAGCGCTGAAGGTCATTTCACTTGCTGTTAACCTCCACATTTCCGCACCAAAGGAACGACTCACCATTAAAGGTGTTAAAAATGCGGCAGGACTTGCTAAAATCATTACGATAATCAATAACACGAGCAATCGCTTAATGAACACATTTTCTTTTAAATAAGCAAACCCTTCTTTTATTCCTTGTACGTTAGACTTTTGTTGATTTTCCTTGTTTATATACGCTGGTACCTGAATCATAAACATGATGCCAATCCCGATGACTGCAGTCATAACATCAATAAAAAATGTAGCCTCAATACTTGCTATAGAGAGAATTGCTCCGCTTGCTGCCGGTGAAAGAAACATGATTAAAGATGTAATGCTACTGTTTACTCCATTTACTTTCATAAGATTATCTTTGGGGACAATCTGTGGAATCAAAGCATTAACAGCTGGAGTTTGTATCCCAGTCCCAGCCGACCGAATTAGCAATACAATGAAAAGTAACCAAATGCTCTTATAACCCGCTACAAATAAAATTGCTAAAATGAATGTCGCAAACGCAATTATCCCATCGGATAACATAATCATTTTCTTACGGTTATAACGGTCTATCCACACGCCGGCGAATAAAGAAATCGCAATTTGTGGAAGGAAACCACAAACAGTAGAAATGGTCAACATCATTCCAGATGATGTTGTAAGTGTGATATACCATATAATTGCGTACTGAACCAATGACGAACCAAACAACGAAATGGTTTGTGCTGTTAGGAATAGAACGATTTTTGTTTTCCAATTGTTATCATACATAAATTTATTTACACCTCTTGTTTCATTTCAAGTATTTTGAATAGGATTTACATTACGCCATTTTCTATATTGAAAATGCTATCTGCCCACTCACGATAAAAATTTTCTTCATGAGAAACGAGTAATACACTTCCCTTAAACCGTACTAAAGCGTTTTGTAAAGCTTTCTTTGCTTCCGCATCCAAATGATTAGTTGGCTCATCTAAAATTAAAAAGTTACAAGGAGTTAGTAACAGTTTGCATAATTTTACTTTTGACTGTTCACCACCACTTAATGTACGAATCTCTTGTGTTACATTCGTGTCTTTTACACCGCACTGCGCTAAATGATGACGAATTTCTTTCATATTCAGTTTTGGAAACTGTTCTGAAATAATCTGAATTGGTGTCATTGCCCCGTTTTCCCATTTCAAATCTTGCTCGTAATAACCAATTTTTATTGGGTCTGCAAAATCAAAATCTCCTGAAATACTCGGAATGCGTCCAACTAAAGTTTTTAATAATGTAGATTTTCCAATGCCATTAAATCCTGTAATAACAAGCTTTTGGCCGCCTATAACTGAGAAATTCAATTTTGGCAAAAGAGCTGAGTCATAACCCACCTCAAGGTCATTTATCGTAAGAACCGTCTGTTTTGAAAGATCAAGTTCACGAAAACGAATAGATGGTTTATGAGTAAAAGCAGGCGGGGCAATTCGCTCCATCCTTTCGAGCTGTTTTCTGCGCCCTTGCGCAATTTTAGAATTAACCCCAGCAATATTTCTTCGAATATATTCTTCCGTCTTTTCAATTTGTTTTTGTTGTGCGTGGTACTGACGAATATAATCCTTTCGTAAATGCTCCTTTTGTCTTAAAAAATCTGAGTATTTACCGTAGTACTTCTTAATTGTTCCAAACTCTATATCACATATACAAGAAGACACTTCTTCTAAGAAATCAAAATCATGAGAAACAACAATAAAAGCACCCTCAAACCCTACTAAATAACCAGCAAGCCATTCAACATGTTCTTTATCCAAAAAGTTCGTTGGCTCATCTAGCAACAGAACATTCGGTTTTTCAAGTAGCAACTTTGCCAAAATCACTTTCGCTCTTTGTCCACCGCTTAATTCTTCGATTCTACGATCCATACCAATCGCATCAATTCCTAAACCAGCAGCAATTTTATTTATTGTGCTATCTATCGAGTAAAATTCCTGTGCTTCAAGCTGTTCTTGATACTCAGCCGCTTGTAACAATTGCTCTTCACCGCCAGTTATCGCACTCTCCTCATATAACTTACTCATTCTTTTTTCCATTTCAAATAAATCTATAAAAGCCGTTTTTAAATATGCTAAAACTGTATGATTCCCATCAATTTCAGCATATTGATCCAAATGTCCAATTTGAATATTAGATTGCCATTTTATATCGCCGGCATCGGGAATAACTTCTCCCATCAATATTTTTATTAAGGTACTTTTTCCTGATCCATTTTGTCCTACTACTCCCATATGTTCTCCTTTGTATAAGTCAAAAGTAGCATTTTCATATAAGATTTTATCTATAAAACAATGTGATACATTTTCAACTTTAAGTAAGCTCATAATAATTCCTCTTTTCCTAAGAATAAAAAAAGCAGAGGGATAGCGTCATCCGACACTAGCCCTCTGCTTCGTAATTTTTGCTATACTACTCCAATTTGTAAAAGCTCATTGGAATACTATACACAAAGGGCCATAGACAAAGCATTGTCTATGGCCCTTTCATCTATTATTCATCAGCTAATAGTCATAACCAAATAAGCATAGCAAAACTACACTTTTTTCGAAGACTATTCAGCCGATGAATATGAGAGACATTATGCTCCCAGATTAAGCTCCGTACAACGCTTCACCGTATACATTTGTGCGGAGCAAAGTTTTCTAACGAGTTTTACAAATTTTATATAAAGCATTTCAAGCACCTTCCTTATTCTTAAAGGGGATTTTAGCATATGTTTCTGCAAAAGGTCAAGAAATAACCAAATACTGTAATCAAAAGCTACATACTTCTATTCGATTTTTTACACTCTTATGCGATTGGCGTTCCATTTGCAACAGGATCATCCGGCTTTAACAGCACAACATCCCCTTCTTCTGGTACACCGCCTACTACTAATACCTCAGATTTAAAACCTGCAATACGTCTTGGGGGAAAATTCACAACTGCAATTACTTGCCGACCAATAAGCTGTTCCGGTTCATATCTTCGCGTAATTTGAGCTGAAGATTGTTTCAAACCCATCTCACCGAAATCAATTTTTAATTTTATAGCTGGTTTCCGCGCTTCTGGAAATGGTACGGCTTCTATTACAGTTCCAACACGAATATCTAATTTCATAAAATCCTCAATGCTTGCCACATGTATTACCTCCCGTTTTTACAATATCCATATTTACATTTTAGACACATACAATGAGATTTTTTTTACCGAAAATCAGTACTTTTTAACCATATGTCATGTATTCGGTGCAAATGAAAAGTTACCTTTCCGATATTGACTTGGTGTGACTCCCTCATATTTTTGGAATAAACGTGTTAAGGAAGATTGGTGCTCTAATCCCACTTGAATTGCAATGTGCAAAATGGATAAATTGGTATTTTGTAATAAGTCTTTCGCCTTATTTAAGCGCACTTCTTGTATATATGCTGATGGAGATTTTCCTGTTTCTTTAAAAAACCAATCTGAATAATAGGAACGATTATAATGCTCAAGCTGTGCAAGTTTTTGTACCGTTATATTCTCATGATAATGTTCGTGAATATATTGAATCGACTTAGGTTGTTGCTCTTGGCGTAAACAATGTGAAATATACGGATAGAGCTCTTTAAGCGCAGGCCTTCCCTGTTCTATTTCATTCAGGATTAGATAGCGAATCCCTTTCCACTGATTCGTAAATTGATAAGAAATCCCCCTATTTTGTAACTCCCCAGCAGGAATCATAAAATGAGGAATATCCAGAACCAAAAATTCATTACGCACAGAAGAATGAAAAGTATGATCACACTCGGGAGGAACAAAAAATAATGTTTGTTGGTCTATGAGTAGATTTTGTGCCCCAGCTTTGATAACAAGTTCTCCTTGAAGGGGTAAAATGAGCTGGGCATAACTATGGGAATGTGTATCTTTAGCAGCTGTATAAATCCGGCGTTCTGCTACAATCTCTTTATATGTTTCCATTGCATTTTCTCCCTTTTCATATTTGGATTCATAATACCAAAAAAAGTAGTGCGAACCAATAGACTGGTCTGCACTACTTTTTTATTTAATGTTTCTTCAAATCCCTCATATTAGATATATATAAAGCAATCACTAAAATGAGAATAGCCCCTGCATATAATAATGTTTCAAATGGCTCTTCATGAGAAACAATAATTAATCGAATGAGGGCTGTGATTCCTATATAAATAAAATACCGTAATGGAAAATGATAATTTGATTTAAAATACTTAATAATTAATGCAATAAATTCAAAGTATAAGAAGTAAACAATAATGCTCTCAACTAATTTATACGATGTATATTTTTTCGTTGAAAATATGTACTGTATAAATGTGATTGTTTCATTAATTAAAAAGATAGATAGAACAATGGACAGGATAATAAGAGCTGTATTTAATATCCATTGTAAAACACTGGCAATAAATTCATCGACATTAAATGATCGCATTTTCTAGCACTCCTCTACAGGTGAATCATACTCATGTATTATAGCAAAATTATCCTGATATATAAATTTCAGAATTATTATATCATTAATCTAATATACCTTGCATTACAAGTTAATTCCATGTTATCTTCATTATAACACTTGTAATACAAGGTATTGTTATAGCCCTTTACCTTGTATTACAAGTTATTAAAAAAGATATACAACTAGGGGGCTAAAATGGCTGACTCAACACAAATGCTAAAAGGAATTCTGGATGGCTGTATTTTAGCTATCATTCAAGAAGGTGAAGTATACGGTTACGAATTAACAGAGAAATTGCATAGCTATGGTTTTCACTCTTTTAGTGAAGGTACAATCTATCCATTACTATTACGCATGCAAAAAGAAGGCTTGCTTACAAGCGAATTAAGAGAATCAACCGCTGGGCCTAAGCGAAAGTACTATCAGTTATCAGAATTAGGAGAGAAAGAATTAACTAGCTTTAAAGAGCGCTGGACCGATTTAAAGCTATCTGTGGAAAAAGTGATGAATAAAGGTGGCGAATAGAATGTTATCAACAAAATCTGAACAATTTTTAATCGAACTCAGAATGTATTTACTGCAGCGCGGAAAAAAAGATGAAGATATAAATGCAATAGTGGAAGAGTTAGAAGTTCATTTAACAGAAGCCGAATCAAGAGGACAAAGTGTAGATCATATCATTGGAAAAAGCCGTAAACAGCATATGAAAAATATCGGGAAAGAACTTCCTACAGACAAAGAAGGGTTGCTCGTAATCATTCCCGCTGCTATTTTAGTTATTATTGCTTATATGTGCTTTGCTCCAGCTCTTAGAGGAGAATTCAAAATTTCACAAAACATATTGTTATTTGGATCACTACCAGTATTCTTAACGATTGCTATATTTGCAGTTGTATTTTTCAAAGGACTTCCGAAAGTATACCCATCTAAGAAAAACTCAATAATTCTTTTAATCACAACGCAGTTCATTACCATCGGTGGATGGTTCGGCTTTTATTTTTGGTTAGATGGACGCCTTGATACAGATTACTTTGTAGCAACGACTATGCAAAATTATGCCATCGCTAGTGTATGTCTTCTTATTTTTATTTCATTCGCATTGTATACAAAATCATGGGCTACAATTTTAGCTGCATTCGTAATTTGTATCGGCCCACTTTTAGAACACGTTATTCCACCTGAAATAAACAAAGACCCGATGTATATTACACTAGCGGTTATCATTAGTGTGGTCATAGGTATTTTGCTAATCATCTATTTCTACAAGAAAGGAAAAGCCACTTCTAATGCTTAAGAAGTGGTTTTCTTTCTATTCCATAAAATTCAAATCATACTTTCTCCCCTTATTCTTACCTGTATAAGACAATTCCATCATTTAAATTAACCTTTTCGTTACTGAACTCGATTCGATATTTAGAAATTCTTTTACCTCTTTATTTGTAACCGTAGTTCCTAAAAGAAGTGCATAATCTTGCATGGCATATTTGTGTGCTTCTTTCAAAAAGATGACGCAAATAAATCGGTTGTTTCCGCTCTTTTATAATCATTCTAAGCACCCCTTTAAAATATATCGGCGCAAATTGAAATATATCAGCGATTCGACACAACATATCGACTGTTCGACAAAAACACTATACTTTTGGGCTATTAGCTAAATTATACATGTATACATTACAGCTATAAAACATTAAAAAATCACCTTGTCATCAAATGAAAAGGTGATTTTTTGTGAAACTCTATTAAAGTTTTCTAAGTTATACTTAATGAATATCATGCTTTTTGAAATTACCGCCCTTTACTTCTGCTACGTCATATACCGTAATAAAGGCACTTTCATCAATCTCATGAATAATTTCTTTCATTTTACTTTCTTCTAACCGGTTAATCACACAAGTGATTTCTTTAAATTTCTCTCTTGAATAACCGCCGTACACTTCATTATACGTTGCGCTTCGTCCTAAGCGCTCTCGAATTGTCTCTACCATTAATTCAGGCTCTTTTGTGATAATTTTAAATGTTTTAGAACCACTTAAACCTACTTCAACGATATGAATCACTTTAGAAGCGATAAAGTACGCAATTGCTGAAAGAATCGCCCCTTGCAGACCAAATACTGTTGAGACAACAATAAAGACAAACATATTTAAAAATAAGATGAGATCACTTGTCCCAAAAGGTAATTTTCGAGAAAGTAATACAGCTAACATATCGATTCCATCTAATGCGCCACCGTTACGCAATGCGAGTCCCATACCAAAACCGATGATAATACCACCAACAACGGTAACTAACAATGTATCACCGTGGATAATAGTTGGTACGTCATGCATCAAAACAGTACCGATTGCTAATGAAGCAATACCAATAATAGAATAAATAGCAAAATTTCTACCAATCTGCTTATACCCTAACCAAACAAAAGGGATATTAATAACTGCAATTAGCAGACCTAATGGTAGCCCAAATAATTGTGAACTAACGATGCTTAAACCCGTCACACCACCGTCAGAAACGTTATTTGGGATTAATACAGCTTCTAGTCCATACGCGGTTATAAATGCCCCTATAATAATTGCCAATACTTTTAAAACAACTTTTAGTTTATTAGGCCTACGCTTTTTAATTGTATTCATGTCATTCCTCGTTTCAAACTATTTTCTCTTTTTATTCCTAATAATTATTTTAACATATTCTCTTTTTAAGTAGAAACCTTCACAATCTCTTCTAAAATGTAAAAAAGATATCCCATTTTCTTTTAAACTGCTTTTCAATAAAATGGAACAATTGCCTGAACTTTTTTGTTTTTAAATCGACTATAAATAAAATATTATTTAGACCTTTAACATTCTTTTTTACAGGTAATGTAACAAATGCAAATGAGGGTGGCAGCTAATTGTCAGACAAGATAAAGTTAAAAATTCCATATTTTACATTAAATAAAAAAAGCAAAAGGGACGGTATGCACCATCCCTTTTGAAAAAATTTACTACTTTTTAACGTTTGAATTTCCAGATTTAATAACTCTTTGTTTCCTTTGTTAACGGAAAAGAAGTATTAAACTGTATTTTCAGTGATTTGGTGATAGTGATTGCTTAAAGCAAATTCGCCAAATTTTAGACACTCTTTACCCTAGGAATTCTAATACGAACATTTTGAGATGGATGAATTATTGAATACTGTACACTTGAATAACTTCATTTGTCCCAGCTGTCAAACAACTTTCTTCAGAATAAATAAGAATAGAACGCTGGTGAACATTCTTGTTAAAGCAATGACTTTTTAATACGCAAACGAATAGTTACTAGTTCTAACTAATTATGAGAGGCAGATATAGAGTATGGCTACATAGAAGATAAACATTGTTTCTTTTATATCCTCTCTATTATAGACGTGTACCATCTACCTTAGTTTGCATTGTACAGGCGAAAATACAGGTTATATTATACAACAAGTTTTATAACAATCGAAGGATACATTCTAGTATTTAAGATTTATCACCAAATGAAATTTTATTGGCGAGCTCAAACAGAGACGTTATAAATCAAAAAAATTTGCATATGAGGCAAGATTTATTTCTTGTCACATATGCAAAAAAGTAATCAGGTGAAATGAAATAACGATTTAAGGAGAGTATATATCTAAAATTTGAGGGGAATCCAGTTAATATATATCCAAAAAAACGTTTCATTTACTAATTTCAGTTAGCCATTTATCAGGAGCAGGAATTTTTTTCTTCACATCTTTTGCAACTTCCTGAATTAAGTTCCATAGACTTTCTATATCCTCAGCAGTAGTATGAATATTACCTATAGAAATTCGAATAACATACCCATCTTTAATAGTCGCATGAGAAACAAAGGTCTTTTTAGATTGATTAAGCCTTGTAAGTAATAATTGATTAAGCTCATCAATATATTTCTGTAGTATAATCTTTTGCTGCTCGTTTGCATCTTTCAGCCTTTCTTTTAATTCATAAGGAAAATACCGCAAACAAATAAGTGCATAAGGTGAAGAGGCTGTACATTCAAATTCAGGATGTTTATTTATTTCAGATTCCAACCATCGAGCCTGACGAATACTTTCTTCAAGACGTTTTGATAAACCATCTTTTCCAAAACTTCTAATAATCCACCAAATCTTAAGAGCTCGAAAACTACGTCCTAGTTGCAATGAATAATCCATATAATCAACTGAACCATCTTCTCTTTCAGTTTGTAAATAATCAGGAACTAGGCGAAAGCTATTTGATAGAGCTCCTCTTCTCTTACAAAACAATGTAGTAACTTCCAAAGGTGTATATAGACACTTATGAGGGTTGACAACCAGTGAATCTGCTACACAGAAATCTTCAGTATTCTCCTTTACATCTGGAACTAAATTCCAAAAACCTCCATAAGCAGCATCAACATGAAGCCAAATGTTATATTTCTTACAAATTTGAGAAATTTTCAAAATAGGATCTATAGCTCCTGTAGCAGTTGTACCTGCAGTAGCGACAACCGCTATGGGACAATAACCATTATTTAAATCATCTTGAATAGCTTTTTCAAGTTGATCCTCCATCATTTGATATTTTCCATTCGTAGAAATATGGACTACATTATCCGTTCCAATTCCTAATGCTATAGCTGCTTTATCAACTGAACTATGTGCCTGATCGGAAGTATAAATACGCATCTTAGAAACTCGACTCTCAATTAGTCCCTTTGTTCTTATATCTATCTCGGTACTTTGATCCCTAGCTGCAACCAACGCATAAAAAGTCGCTAATGAAGCTCCATTTAATAAAACCCCCTCCGCAGCTGGAGTATATCCCACCATTTCTGCGATCCACTTGAGTATAACTTTTTCTAATGCCGAAGCAGCTGGAGCTGCTTTCCACACCAAAGCATTTACATTTAAAGAAGAGATTAAAAGATCAGCTAGAATTCCAGGAGAACTGGCTGAAGTACTGAAATATCCATGGAAAGAAGGATGATTCCAATGAGTCAAATGAGGAATAATTTTCTCCCATGTGTCGTTCATTATTACCTCAAATGATTGAGAATGTTCTGGCAATGGTTGATCCAGCATCGCTAGTAAATCATTTGGAGAAATATTAGAAGTTACAGGGATTTCACGTATTTTTTCAAAGTGTTCACGAATCATTCCAAGTAACTCTATACCATGTTCCTCAAATTGTGCAGGGTTCCAGTCCCCCAAATTCTTTATGGAATTAGTCATACTATAACCTCCTTAAATATTTATTTTATTTTGATTAATAGATAACGATCCCTCCACATTCCCTAGTAAATTGCTACTTATTTGTATTATTTAGTAACATGATGATGATGATGATGATGATCATGCTCAACTTCGACTTCTAACTCATGATAATAATGTATTTCTCTCGGCTTGATACAATAATTTTGATTGAACTCAATTAATAACTTTTCTTCTTGATTAGCTAAATCTACATGAAGCTCTTTGCTTTTCCAAGGATATATTACTTTTATTTTATTCAATTCACTATCATCTTGATAAAATGATGCATGCCCTGCCCAACCAGGATGTTCATGTGCAGCTGGACCTAATAAATCATCCATTTGTTGCATTAATTCAATTGCTCGATCTTTTAATTCTAATTTCAAATACCAAGTCTCCATTACAGTAATCAATTCAATTCCTTCTTTCCTTAATTTATTTTAAGTGTTCTTTATTTTTATAAAAATCCTTAAGCAATGAAACACCATCATCTACAAACTCTCGACAAACGAAACCATGATTCTTCCGATTCCTTACTTGAGCCTTTGATAATTCTTCCCAAGACTCTATTATAGCAGCAGGCCATTCGCCCTTAGGACCGAGATGGTTTGCTAAGGTTTCATGCAATTCTTTAAACCCTTCTATCATAATTTTATGCTCTTTATTTTGAGTTCCACTAAATCCTGGGCTCAGGAAAGGAGGCATCATAGAAGGCCTTATAAACTCTTCATAAGATTCGACTGGAAAACTCACAGTATACTTCATGGAAACAGTCGCTGCATCATAAAGAGTTGAAAGACGGCCAAGAATAGATTGTAACTTAATAAAATCTCTATATTCCACTGCTTTTATAGCATCATCTAATAATGTATTCATACATACCAAAATAATATGGAACACTTGATGCCCTTGTTTCCACCGAAATACCGCTCTTTCATACGAAGCTGTATTAATATCAATCCTAGTTGTCATTTTTTCTTCTCCCTATTCTTTCTCACAGGATTTTATCCAATTCTCTAAAGCAATTTGAAAAATATTTCCCCAACCTTTTATTATTTCATATTTTTCCCTATCAGTTAAATTAGTTTCCTCTAAATCTTTAATGTGATTTTCATATATATCTATACAACTTTTTGACCATTCTAATAGATCTAATGCATTCCGCTGTAAGCGAAAATAAAGATCATATTCCTCATCAGTTGATACTGCACTTAGTGAATATGGTACTTTAGAATCAGGATGAATTGTTATAGGTTTAATAAGTCCATAATCTGGTAATATCTTCTCTTCATTACTCATATATTCTTCCCCTTCTAAATGTAATTTTAAAATTAATTAGTCTTTCCTTGATACTGATTATATGCCATATAATTTACATAAATTAATTAATATATAAAGCTACATTTTCCAACAAATTATAATACTGTTGCATAAAATTTTGCATGGTATCTTCATTGAATAAAGTAGTATTATATTCTAACTTTAAACGATATATTTCTTTTTCTTCATATACATGAAGTAGTAAATCATATTTAGATGTAAAGTTGCTCTCTAATGATAACTCTATATCAAGGTCATCAGTTTGGTATTTGTAATCAAATTTATTTTGATAATTAAATACAGTTTGAAAAATCGGCGTGTAACTTGGATCTTTCTCTTTTATCTCCTTAATTAACAATTCTAAAGGGATTTGTTGATGTTCCTGAGCCTGTAAGACCACCTGCTTAACTTTCTCCACTAGCCCTTCTAATGTTGACTCATCAGATAAGTCTAGACGCAAAGCTATAGAGTTTGCCAAGTAACCAATCAAATTCTCAGTATTAGGAGTCCTATTTGACATGACAGTTCCTACTATAACTTCTGTTTGATTTGTATAGTTACTAATTAGAAAGCCATATAGAGATAATAAGAGTACATAAGGTGTAACTCGATAATTTTGTGCCGCCCTTAATAGGTTCAAAGTTAAATCTGATTCTACTACTTTTTCTATTGTTCTTCCATCATAAGTAATACGTGAATGACGTGGATAATCAGTCGGAAATGCTAAAATCGGTAATGTACCAGATAAATTTTTCAACCAATATTGCAACTGCCTTCTAAAACCTTCTTTATTCTCATTAATGAAATAATTTTGCCATAAAATATAGTCTATATATTTTATAGGAAGTGGTTCTAAATCAGATGGTTCGTGTTGGCAAAAAGATTTGTAGTTTGCTAATATTTCATTAATTAGAACTTCTACTGACCAGCCATCAACTACAATATGATGAATAGATACTACCAAAATATGTTCTCTTTCTTTACATTTTAACAATTTAACTCGCATTAATTTTTCGGACTCTAAACAGAATGGAGTATTTATCTCGTTCTCTATATGCTCTTTTATGACTTGTCCCTTTTCTTCTGGTGGTAGGTTAGATAGATCAAAAGTTGGTAGCTCAATAATGAATGTATCTATCCATTGCCGAACTTCATTGTCGATCAAACAAAATCTTACTCTTAACGCTTCATGTCTCTCAATAACTGCTTGTATACTTTTTTGTAAAATATCTACAGATAACTTCCCATCAAATTTTAAAGTAACAGATGTTGTATAAACCGGGCTATTAGGATTGGTTTTATAGACAAACCATTGGCTTTTCTGAGACGGGCTAAGTGGATAAAATTTCTCCTTACTTAATTGAGGTACCGGATGCACTTCTTGTAATGCTTCAACTTTTCTCTTTTGATTCACAAACATTGATAAAGATTCTAATGTCGGATGCTGAAAAATATCACTAATACCAATTATAATTCCATGTTCTTTATTCAAGGCCGTAACCAATTGAAATGCTTTTAATGAATCCCCACCTTTTTGAAAGAAATGATCCTCTAAACCAATTTCATTAGTGTTTAATACTTTTTCCCAAACTTTTTTTAGTTTAAACAACATTCCATCGCTATGATTTTCTAACGCATCATCAATCTTATTGATTGCATTAACTTTCTGTTTAAATTGAATAAAAAAATTATCAATAGACTGTTTTTTTAAAAATTCCTTCAATTCAATATACATTTTTGCACGTGGAACATCTTCTTTCGAAAGGTAATCGATGGTTATTAATTCATTACAATATGAATCATCTGTGAATTTCAAAGCATATTCAGAAATTTCATTTAAGATACTGTCAAATTTCCCCTTTTGAAAATCATCTATCATTCCTAAACGCTGGACTTTCCCTGTCACTGTTTTCCGAAATTCACCTTTCTGTATAGGAATAACATGAGTAGGATGTATTCCTAGGTAGCGTGTGATATGTTTTTTAATGTCTTCAATTACGTAACAACTAAACTCTAGCTCAAAATGCATTGGTGTAAAGAAGACTATTAACTGATCATTCTCTTCTATATGATTTTGCACTCCACCTACCGCTAAATATGTCGGCTCAATCCCATATACTTCTTCAAGGATAGACTCCACCTCATAATTATAATAATTTTTAGCGTTAATAATCAGAATGTCTTTTTCACGACCAGTTAATGTTAATCTCCCTTGATATAAAAAACCCATGTCACCAGTTTTAAACCACCCATCAGATGTAAAAGTTTTTAAATTTTCCTCTAAATTAGAGTAATACCCATCTATAATCATGGGTCCTTTTAATTGTATTCTACCGATTTTTTTCTCATTAACTAATTGATCATTTTTATCAACAATACGAATTTGTAAACCCGGAAGACTTCTTCCTAAGTTTGTCAAGCACTTCACACCTGGATAATTTAAATTTTTATGTTCTATTGTACCTAATGACGAATCCACTTCTACATAATCCCATATCCACTGACTATCTCCAAAAGTAATAGAGCCGCAAGCTTCAGTCATTCCATATTGAGGACAGAAACAATCAATTTTCAGATCATATTTATCCATTAAACTAAAAAATGCTTGAATTTTTTCATATATAATAGACTGTCCACCACTAAAAATATATCTAACACACGAAAAATCCCAATTTTTATCCTCAAAATCTTGAGAACATTCATTCAATAAAGTGAATGCAAACGGAGGAGCCCATGTAATACTTACTCTACATTTATCTATCCACTCAAGCCAGTTAGAAGGTTTATCTAAAAAGAATTCAATACTAGTAAGTACTTGGTTACATCCTAAATACACCCCTAATATATGTTGATTAAATAAACTAGCCCCATGATATAATGGCATCCAATTCATAATTACTTCATTCTTTGTAGCCTGGATAACATTTACAGAAGATATAATATTAAAACAAACATTACTATGTTTATATTCTGCTGCTTTCGGCTTTCCTGTTGTACCAGAAGTTAATAAATATAAGGCAACGTCTTCCTGTGTCGCCTTATAAAGATCTTCTGTTGGTAAATTACTTCGCAATTCAGCAATGGATGTAGCCAAAAAATCCTTATGTTCCCCTTCACTAAACAAGTCATTTAATTTTTCTTTTGCTTCCTGTTCCGCTAGAATTACCGGTTTTCCAAATAATTCCCAACAATTGAGCAACTTTAATATATCTGCATTTTTTTTATGATACTCATTGGGTTCCTTTAATGGTATAGGGGTAATTCCTCCTAGAATACAAGCCCAAAATAAGGGAACGAATATTTCAATTTCATTTACTAATAAAATAGCTTTTTTTGAAGGTCCCAACCCCAATTTATAAAGACCATTTAAAATACATTTAGATTCTTCTAATAATTCTTGATAACTGCAAAATAACTTATTGCCATCCTTTTGGATGTAAGTAATACCCTTTTTTCTATCCATACTAGCCTTAAGAAACATATCAGTTAATGTTTTAACACCTTGATAATTAGAATCAAATTTAGGTTGATAAATGGCTAAAGGTATTTTATTTTCATTAATCTCTATCATACATTTTCAACCTCCTACTTGAACAATTTTATTCAACTGCATTTCATTTTAATTTAAATTCAAACCATTTCTTAAAAACATCCTCTTTTTTAGTTCCCTCTATTCTATCCACCTCTTTGCCTCCTTTAAAATAGAGAATGGTAGGAGTTTCTTTAATTTTATAATCATCCCAGCCTTCTTGAAATTCTAAAACATTATATAAAACAAGATCAACATTAAGGTCTTTGGCTAATGGAGTGACAATAGGGGTAGTCTCCTTACAGTGAGAACATGTTGGGCTGTAAAAGTAGACAAAGCGTTCCTTGTTTTTCTCTAAATCTTCTTGCAATTCTTCCGGTAAGATAATGTTCTGGTAATTGGGATCATCCAACTGTTCAACAGTGGCAGGATGAAGCTTCTCTTTGCCAAAAGGATTATGTTCTACTTTAACCGCTTGCTGTTTATTAGAAACAAAAGCAGTTATAATGAAGATGCCCACGATTAGAACAATAAACACTATTAATTTCTTCACTTTTTAGTTCTCCTTTAATCTTTTATAGATTATGTATGTACATAAGAAAATAATTATAAATGCTATTAATGCAAGGAATGGAATAGTGATAAAACCAAACCAATTAATATATTTCCCACTACAGGGAATCCTTCCACAGGAAGGAGAATTATCAGAGAAAAAAGAAATATTTTGTATAAGGTAATGATAAAAAGATATAATACCACCCATTAAAGATAAAACACTAGCATAGATACTAATCCAATACTCTTTTCTAATCACTGCTATTCCTAAAAGTACAGTGAATGGATACATTACGATACGTTGGTACCAGCAGAGGGTACAAGGTTCATACTGCCTGATTTCAGAAAAATACAAACTTCCGAACATCGCAATAATTGCAGTGGCCCACGCTAAAAATAGTAAATTATCATTTGAATTTAACTTTACTTTCATACTATGAATTCTCCTCTTAATCACTTTAAAGATAAAAATTGACTTCGTTTGCATAATTTTAGGATTGGCAAACAAGAAGCCACCCTATAACAAATGACTTTCTGCAGGTTCATATGGATTGAAGGAAAAGGCTCATTAAAGCTTGAATTATGTTTCATACATGGGATAAAAAGTAAAGATTAATTTAAATAGGTGCCTTTAACTAATAAAAAACCTCTTTTTTCTACTGCAGACGGCCCTTCCATGCAGTAAAATTCCAACTTATCAATCTCATTTAACCTAGTAAATATCATTTCCCTCTCATTTCTGAGCTGTTCGGCCAGATTTTTTTCATGTTCAGCCAATTGTTGAAGTCTCATTAATAAAGCGTTTCTTTCATTAAATTCCATAGTACTCTCCCCTAATATATGTTTAAACTAATTTTATCATATGTTATTAAATATCTTTTTTTTACAATTCAGTAAAATTATATATAATTTGTGTTTATCAAATTTTCCGAGGAAAATTTTATGAATTTTACAATAAATTTATACAATATTCACCAATTAAATCTCTTTATTTCTCAAACTATATATAAATGACTAATTTTTTCATCTTCTTATGCCTAAGCTTTCAAGTTATTATCTATACTGTTTGATAAGAAAAGAGGTACGGAAATAGAAAGACCTATGAAGCAGCTAGAAATTAAAAATCCCCATGGTATAGAAACTTCTAGTCTACGAAAACTTGAAAAACAAGAGAAAAAAGTCGATTCTCGAACACGAATTGAAGTTGTACCAATTATAATGTAAGGAAAAGTTGGTAAAGAAGCAGCCGAAATTTGTAATATACATCTTCAGTCTGTTTCCAAATATGCGAAGAGTTTTAATGAAGGTGGACTAGAGCTCTTTATTGGATCGTAAAATCGCTCCCTCCAGGACGTAAAAGTTTCCTTAATCAAGGTCATCAAAAACTCCTTAAAGGAAATAATTCTTACTAGTTTATCAAATGATCACGAACTAGGAATAACTCTATCTTGGACTATGCTAATTCTGAAAGTGTATATCCGTCACACCTACGATAGTGAAATAAGTGCAACTGGAATTTTACACATATTATTTCGTTTGAAAATTCAGTAGAATCACCTACCTTATACGCTTGCTAAAACCGCTTTGAAAAAACAGCATTTTTTTCGCATCAACCCCATATAACTTTAAAAAGCTGTTAACCGACAATATAGTACTCTTATATCAGGATGAAATGCATGCCAGTGTGACTATCTTTGGTACCGAGGAGGCACAAACAGGGGAAATCGTACACCGAGTCGCTTCTTCATGTAGAGAAGGAGATTTTTTAACAGTCCTTTAGTATGTATTAAACAAGTATAAAAATAAATTTAATTTTCATAGTTACAGTTGATGTTAAAATTAAGCATTTTAAGGTCGTTCAAGTTTTTATACGAGAACATCGTCATCACCAACACAAGCATCTATCAAAGAAGCGGTACAATCATTTTTTGAAGAAATTTCACAGGTACCTCAATCCGTACTACATAGGCTTGACTTAAGCTAAAGTAAATGTCAAAAATTCAAGTCAATTATATAGTGTACTAACTGTTATTCCCTATGTACATATACTGTCCATGGGTAGCTTTTACAATATTATCTTCCTTTTTCATTAAATTTGTCATAAATAAAGAAATATTGCTTAGTTCTACCCCAGTTTCTGTTTCAATTTCTTTCTTCAATTCCTTCAACGGCATTGCTACCTGGTGTTGTTTCAGTATATCTATAGCTGCATTTCTAAGAATCCATGTTTTTTGGTGATACCCTTTTTTCCTAAACTCATTTTTTTCCGAACTCTCTTGAATCTCCTCATCTAAGTTGTGCATTTGTTCATATTTGGTATCCTCTGCTTTACCTGAATGCCCCACTGTATAAGTAGATAATCTATCCTGGTTGTCCAGTTCCCTTAACCTGTTAAAAATTTCTTTCCTTTCTTCTTGAAACATTTTCCGATTTCTTTCTTCCATTTCAACAAGCTGTTCAAGCCTTACTTTTAAAGCTTCTCTTTCATTAAACATATTAACCTCCTATAAAAAATTTTATATGTTATAGACATTGAATCAATTCTATAACTTTGGAAATGACGTGCTAAAGGCTTCTAAGCACAAAAGATGGAGTATCTATCCAAAATTTCCAAATGAATAAGTACCACATAAATTCTAATATTGAAAGAAAACTCCTTATGACTATATTATACGACATGAAATCCTGTTTGACCTACAAGAGATTTAAAACCAATCCAACGATTTGAAGCTATTTTTTCTATTAATGACATTGATACCATCGTCGTTGTGATAACTAAGAAGTTACATTTTTATAAACTAATCGAACTTAACTATATGGCAATAAATTATTCCTTTTTCACTATAATTATAAAGAGGATTCCATTTATATCTAATTTTATCAAATGGTGCATCAAGCTGTTATTATTTATTATATTTTTGACAAAAACACCAAACAATTAAATACATTAGCTAAAGGAAATATCGAGATCCTCCTTTAGCTAATGATGTTCTCTATCAAAAGGTATACAAAGTGAAAATCGCAACTACTTAGATTCCTTCCAATACCAATAAAGTTAATTATATCAAAAATAAACTCGACAGCTATGTTTAGAATAATTCTATTTTTCCCGTTTTCATTACTTATTTTATGGATACAAATAAATTCTTTTTTTCTTTTTTAGTGTACTTAAAAAGCTTCGTGTCAGTGTAAAATTATGTGCACCTGTTCCACATTTTTCATGAACATACTGTGACATAACTTTATCTACACTCAACGCATATAACCATTATGTTCTTTTCACTTTCGGTTTATCTAGTCCATGGAATGAAAGTGGTTTATGACTGTTTGTAGAGTTTTTAATGTAAAATTCAAAAGCCGAAGCACGATTTGAAACAACTTGAAGTTATGGGGGAGATATTCAATTGTTTTTTCTTGTGATTTGAATAGGTAATATACTTCATTAGGCCTTTGATTATAAACTTCTAAAAATTATTTGTGGTTCACACACTTTCCCTCCTACTTTTTATATTTTCAGTGTTAACAAGAATTTGTGCAGGTAAACTTAAAAATCAATATAGCTCTTAGAAGATATAGAACACCAGTTAGAGTATCAAAAGTTTAGAAAACTATATTTAAGTGCCGTACCGCTCTGGAATGTGTAAATGCTTATCTCACGCAATTATTTCAATTGAACAATGTTCATTATTGAACGGGAAAATACACCAAATTTTACTTTTAACTAGTGACGTTAATTTACAATGTTTCAAAGTTAGCTGCCAACTGAATTAACGCTATCTTAAATCAACACCAAGTGACTGAGGCATAAAAACTTCAACAGAACCTAAATTCTGAGAGGATGTGCTTTTAGAAAATGAATTTTCCTGAAATATTAAATTCACTCTTTAAAATATTACAACATTTTTGTATACTAATTATTGTAAAAAAAATATTATCAGAGGGGTGAAATTTTGCACGTAGGGCAAAACATTAAATTTCATCGTACAAAAATGTCTCTTACTCAAGAAGAATTAGCATCAGGATTAATTTCCGTTTCCTACTTATCTAAAATTGAGAATGGCCAGATTACTGCTAGCTCTGATATTATAGAAGAATTGTTTAACAGGCTAAATATTACGGAGGATGTTCAGCAAGACCAAAAGCTGTGTGAGGAGATTCGTTTGTGGTATCAGCAAATAGTCGATAGAGATATAGAAAAATCTGCTGAAACCTATAATAACCTCTCAAAAAAAATTACAATTAAAAGCTCTTTTGAACCATACTCTCTATTTCAGCTTGTCAATATTAGATTTCTTCTAACTTTAGGAAAGCTTCAAGAAGCTAAAAATCTTTTCAAGAAAATTTCAGAAATTTCAAATAATTTTTCAAAAGAAATGTCTTTCTATTATTTCAAATTTAAAGGTAACTATGAATATATGAACAATGAGTTTGAAAACGCTTTTGATTCTTATAAAGAAGCTGAATCCCTTTTTAACAGTGATACACCTTCTCTTGAAAAAGCAGATGTTCTTTATTCATTAGGGCTTACTGCAACTAAAATTGAAAAACACTTTCAGGCAATCGTTTTTACCAATCAAGCACTTGACATATTCAGAGAGATTTATAATCTAGACCGTAGCAGCGAATGTCACCTACTTTTGGGTATTCTTTATCAGCGGATGGAACAATTTGATGAAGCTGAGACAAATTTCAACTGGGCAAACATACTTGCAAAGAAGGTCAGGAACGAAGAGGCTTTGGGCATTATCGAACATAATATAGGGCATTTTTATTATCTAAGAGGCGATAAAACCAAAGCATTAGATCATTACAAAAAGAGTTTGGATCTTAAACAGGAACATAATTACGATGGAAAATTAATAACTATATTATGTATCATAAAAGCACTGTATAACAAAAAAGAAAATAGACAATTACTTTTATGGATACAAAAGGCAGAAATATTAGAAAGGAAAACAAAAAATCTAGAGTTAAAACACGAGTATAAACTACTTAAGCATTTACACAACAAAGAATTTGAAGAATTTGTATATTACGCAAAAAAAATTGCACTTCCTTATTTTGAAAAGAACAGCTTGTACCGTAATGCCATCTACTACTCAGAACTATTAGCAGAATATTTTAAGAAAAACCAAAAATATAAGCAGTCTGCTCATTATTTTGAGTACTGTAAAGAAATTCTAAAAAAAATTAAAAAGTAAGGGTTTTTATCATAAAAATACTTACTTGCTTTTTCCATGATTATCCTAATTTTTGTTTGCTCTACGCAAGGAGTTTCCTCACCCCTTAACATTAACATAGTATAAAATAGAACTAGAATAAATTAATCGTAAGAGAAAACTGTTGTGAAATTCTCGATAGCCTTCTCTTACAATTAATTAAGTAGTTTTGATAAAATTTACTAAGAAGACCGAAACGTTTGGAAGGGATAACCCTTCCTCCAAATTTTCATAATCGCACAATATACAATAGGTTGTATGTAATAGGGCGAAAAACCGGAATCATGTAACTCTCAAATGGTTTAGCAGTCACAAATTCCCCATAAATTTCTCTAATTCCTAATAATATCCCCCTGTCCTTACAAATGATATGGGGTGTCAAATCTGCAGGATTGCCCCCTAGTTTGTAGCCATGAAAAACTCTATATAGATTTTACTTAAAATTAATCAAGTTACCGATGCTAATCTTGCAATTGGAATTGGAATGGATATAGCTAAACGAACTCATTACCCTAATCATCATTGATGAGCCAGGTCTTGTGCTACAAAAAGCATTTCCTGTTTCTTATGCAAGAAGGAATTGGACTGTTCTATCGGCGTATATTGGCAACTATGAAGGAATTTGACAAGACAGAAGTAATGATTGGAATCATTAACATTTTTTTAAGGATACAGATATCTTCTAAGAAATTTCGGGTGAAATTGTTCTCTATCTTTTTTACTTCCACCCGATGAGTAATTGCCCCTTCCCCCTTGAGATTAATAAATTCATTGATCCTTTCAATTGTAGAAAGGAGAAAACTATCTAGATCTCTGATTCGAGGTTTAAAATAAAAACCAAACATTCTTAATATACAGAAAATACCTTAGGTATAACTTACTGTACCTTCGGAAATCATAGTTATCTTCCTTTCATCATAAATCCTTACTTCCTTAGATTTTTTCTCCATGTTGTATATTTTGCTTTGCATTTTGTTGGAATTTATCTACTTTGAGTTGGATGAACAAAACTCCAAACAGTGTGACTCCCCCACCTATAACGGTAAGTAAAGTCGGTACCTCTCCAAGCCATATCCATGCAATAACAAATGCAAGAGCCGGTGTTAGGTAAAGAGAACTTGTAGCTTCCGAAGCACCAACACGTGATGTAACGTACGCTAATGCAAGGTAAGGAATAACCGTAGGGAAGAGACCTAAGTAAACAATGCTAAGTGTTGATTCTATAGATGATTTCATCATTTCACTCGTTAGTCCTGGGAGAAAAAAAAGCATAAAAAATGTCCCTGCCCAAATCGTATAGGTTGTAAATGCAAAAAATCCATACTTTTTTAAATAACGTGTTTGAAAAACAAAATATACACTTTCTGAAAAGGATGCTAAAAGAATAAACAAAATCCCACTAGTAATTTCAACATCTCCCTCTGTAGCAAATGAAATCAAAGCTACTCCCAAAAAACTTATAACAGATCCAGTCCATCTCGATAATCCAAACCGTTCACGCAGAAACCAAACAGCTAAAAGAGCCGAAAAAATAGGAGTTGTTGAAACAAGAAGACTCGCAACACCTGCACTCACTGTTTTCTCTCCAATGTTTAAAGCTGTATGGTAGACAGTAAAACCTAAAAAACCTAACAATAAAATAGCAGGAATATCCTTTAATTGTGGTAATCGCATACGAATGATTATAGCAATAAATACAAGCAATGCAGAGCCAATTAGTAATCGAAAAAGAGCAAGATGTTCAGGTGTATAGGATTCTAATCCAACCCGTATTCCTGGAAAAGCTGAAGCCCATAGAAAAATAGTAAGACCATAAGCCACTATAACACGAAAATCCCATTTGATTTCCATCTCATCACTTCCTCTTATAGAATTAGAAAGCAGCCAATATCTTTTCTACTTCGTTAATATTTCTCATCTTAATAAATACTTAGTAAAATGTCTCCAACCAGTTGAACAATTACTAACTCAACCACTTTGAATCGAAAACAATATGAAAGGAGAGTTTTTAGTGAGTAGTATCGTTTGTGAACACACCAAAATTTTCTTTAATATCAATAATTTTCTAATTTAAAAAAAAAAAAAAAAAACGCCTACGGAGAATAACCAATTAGAAGTAAAATTCCGAACCGGTGAAAATTAGCCGAGTCGTTTAAAGTAAACCGAAGTACTGTCATCACTGCTTTAGAAGAATTAATAGCAAATGGAGTGATTGAGGGAAAAATGAGAACAAGGATGTAACTCGTCACATATAGGAAGCGCATAGAATAAAGACCAGATTAAACTAGCTATCTACATCTGGAAAAAATAATCTATTCAGTATAGAAAAGACAAAATGAAGTCGTACAGACTTTACTACTGCAGATTGCTATAATCAAGAAATATAAGTGAGTAGGCTATCCTCACAGCCACTTTATAAAATATGGAAATGTTAATAAAAAATGCTGTTACAAGAAAAAGCATCCCTTTCTCAACAAGCAAAGGACCGTCAAAAATGACAGTCCTTTTCAAAATTAAGGAATGTTTTTACCTTGTTTTCTGAAATTTATAGGTTAGTTCTTCATTAACTACCTTAAGCAATTTTTTTTCATTTTCATAGATAAAAAAATGATCTCCCGGAAAAAGGTGCATATTAAAATGGTTTGTCGTAAGTTCTTTCCAATGTTTCAATTCCTCTGTTTTGATTGACGGATCATCTATACCACCAAAGACTGTTATTGGACAACTTAACATGCTTGATTTTTCATATTGATAATTATCGACAAGTTCAAAATCAGCTCTTAGAATCGGTAAAAACAGGTCCATTATCTCATGATTATCCAATACTTCTTCTGGTGTACCATTCATTTTTCTAAGTTCCTCGATAAATTCTTTTTTCGGAAGATTATATGTGGGTGTCTCCCTTTTAGACACTTGAGGAGAACCTTTCCCTGATAAAAATAGCCTTATAGGCATCTGCCATGAACGTTTTTTCATTTCTATAGCCAATTCGTAACTTATTAAAGCCCCCATACTATGACCAAAGAAAGCGTACGGTATAGGGCTGTTAAGAACAGGCTCCAGTTCATCTGCAAGGAAAGAGATTAACGTTGGCAGAGACCGAATAGGCTCTTCTGCTAGTCGATTTTCTCTTCCTGGAAGCTGTACCGGGCAAACTTCTACTTCTTCAGCAAGAATTTGATTCCATTGGCGGTAAGCCAATGCACTACCTCCTGCATAGGGAAAACATAAGAGCCGGACCAAAGGTTTTTTTTGAGGTTTATAATAATAAAAACTATTTTTATTGATACTCAAGCTGACTCCTCCTTTTTTATTTTTCTAACCTTGAATTTTATTATATTTTTACTTATTCATTTATACTGACATAGCTTGTCGACATCTGCCCGCTTAATAAGTCTGAGGCATCAAGAAAGTTTAGGGATTCAGGGAAGGGCAGTTTATCTGTACAAACCGCTAAACTATATCCCTTATCCAAATAAAAATCTTTACAATACCAAGAAGTGATAAAGTTCCCACCCAACAGGTAAACTTGATAACTGTCAGAAGCTGGTATAGGAACAAACTCCACTTTTTCCAAAGGATAGGATAATCCTGTTCCTAATGCTTTCACAAATGATTCTTTTCGAGACCATAAACTAAAAAAAGTAGGGATGGAATCTTCCTTGTTACCAGTAAGTACTTCTAACTCAGTTCTTGTAAGAACACTCTTAAATAAATTTATATCAATTTCCTCAATCTTCTCCGTATCTACTCCTATTCTCCCAGCCGAGGTGATGGCACATACTACCCATTCGCCAGAATGGGTAAGGTTAAAATCACCTTTCCATTCAGCTGGTTCTTTAAGAAAAGGCCGTCCATTTTCAAGACGCTCAACAATCAGTTCCTCCTCTGGCATTTGAAGAACAGTAGCAAGAGCATAGCGGGCTAGAAGTACTGCTAGAAGCGCCCTCATTTTGTCTTCATTTTTTTTAAATTTAAGGATTCTTACCTTGTCTGCCAGATGAATAGTCTCTAATATTCCATCAACTTCTATACTATCCCAACTTACCGAGTTTCTGACTGCATATAATGTAATCATGTTCATCACCCACTCTCTAGAGTGCCTATGCATTTTAAAACTGCATAGGCATCTTGTTTCACTAGTTCACAACCTTAATTTTTTCTTTGATCCAATTACCTATCTCTTCTACTATATACTCAGGAACATTACCAGGAAGCAGATACTCTTCCATAGTTCCAGGTCCTTCTCCCTCTACGTAAGCGTGATTTAACTTTTTATAATAGCTAAATACTGCATTCCTATTCTCCGACAAAACTTCCTTCCATTTTTCGAAATCATCTTCTGTTATATTAATATCCCTTCCTCCCTGAAGTACTAAGAACGGAAAATCTTTTAGTATCGGGGACTGGCTAGGAATATAATCTTTTAAACTATGCCACCATTTAACACTCGGAGCTAAGCGAAACTTTTCCGGGTTAATTTTATCGATAGGAAGATATTGAATCATCCTCAGTTGCTCTCTGCACAGTTTCAATTCTTCGGAAGATAAACCAGGTAAGTCTGTTTTATTCAGAAGCATCTCAACTGCAGAAACCTGGGGATTTGGAGCAGATAGTACAACTCCCCCTGCTATCCCTTCCATTTCTTTTCTATCCAAGATATCAGGAAGCATCCATCCTCCCCGACAGTGTCCGACCAGGAAAATGTCATCTACTTCTATTTTGTCTGTTTCCCTTAGAAACTTTACTGCCTGAACTGCATCTTCAGTAAATTCATCCGATACAGTATAGTCTTTAAAAAACTTAAAACGTTTGTTCGTTCGTTTTTCATAACGTAAAACAGCTATATTCTGGCTTGCCAGCCCCAGGGCAATATCTTTAAACGGCTTAAGTGCATATAAGCGCGAATCACGGTCTACCTCGCCGTCTCCAGGAATTAGGATTACTACAGGAATTGGACCTTTCTTCTTTGGTATTGTCAATGTAGCCGGAATTTTTATATCCCCTGAGCCTATAAGAACCTCTTGTTCGGTATATAATTCTGGCTTAACATAAGCTGGAATCTTATAAGACGGTTCAAAATTAGCAGTTCCTATTCCTTTTATCTCAGATCCAATCGGATCCTGAACGGTAAAGCTGTATTGTTCGGTATTCATTCTATTCCGTATGCTATCAGCTAAATCCTTCAAGATTGGGTATAGAAAAAGATCATTTAAGGTAAGCTTTATATTCAGTTCCTGCTGTAACCTTGAAACAAAGATTATGCCTTTCAGTGACTGTCCTCCCAATTCAAAGAAATTATCATTAATACCTATATTGGGAACATCAAGAATTTCTTCCCATAAATCCGATAATTTTTGTTCTATAGGATCAGAAAAAGAAAAAGTATACTTTCCGACCCTTCTTTGTTTAGGACTTGGGAGTCTATTCTTATCTATTTTTCCATTGCTAGTAAAAGGGAAAGAGTCTAGCTGCAGGAAGTGTTCTGGAATCATAAATTCCGGAAGCTTACTTGCCAGATAACGTCGCAGTTCACCTGCCTCCAATTCGCCGCTCAGAACAACATACGCACAGAGACTAGTATTTCCTTTTGTATCTTCTCGGCAGATAACTTTTACATCTTTTACATCAGGAAAATTCAACAAGGTAGCCTCTATCTCTCCAATCTCAATTCTATAACCGCGAATTTTCACTTGTTCATCCTGTCTGCCTAAATATTCAATTCGCCCATCTGGAAGCCATCTTGCCTGATCACCTGTACAATATATTCTCGCTCCTGGTAGTAGTGGATGATCAATAAAACGTTCCGCCGTTAGTGAAGGCTGATTTAAATATCCTCTTGCAAGTCCTTCACCTCCTATACAAAGTTCTCCAGGGACACCAATAGGCTGCAATTGACCTAATGGATTTATAATATAAACCTTTTTGTTATTTATAGGACGTCCGATACTTACTTTTTCCTCTACTTCATCAGAGAGTGTAGTACAAACCGTAGCTTCGGTGGGACCATAAGCATTTATAAATCGGCGATTATAGCCCCATTGGGCAATCAGTTCTTTCGAGCAAGGTTCTCCAGCTGTTACCAATGTAGTAAGGCTCGGCAATTCACTTTGCGGAAGCGCCCTTAAGTAAGATGGAGGCACTGTAAGAGTGTTTATGGATTTTATTTCCAGATATCGAACAAATTCTTCACCAGACAACAGTTGTTCTTTGCTACAAATAAATAGGGTAGCACCAACCAATAATGTGTGAAAAATCTCTTCAACTGATGCATCAAAGCTACAAGAAGCAAACTGAAGGACCCTGCTTCCCTCTCGTATGCCATATGTTTCAGCCATGAGCTGCAAATTACTTACGCCTCGATGCTCTATTAACACACCTTTCGGTTTTCCGGTCGACCCCGATGTATATATAACATAGGCCAGATCTTCTGCCTGATTGATATGTTCAAGATTCTCATCAGCTCCGTTATACACATGAGGCTGATCAATCAGAATAGTCTCTCCCGTAAAGCCTTCCATAATTTTCACACTACTTTGTGTTAAAAGGCGTTGAACCCCACTGTCTTCAAGGATATAGCGAATCCTTTCTTCAGGATATGACGGGTCAAGTGGGACATAAGCTCCACCTGCTTTTAGTACACCCAGAATACCGACAATCATTTCAAGAGAACGGTCTACCATGATTCCAACCAACTCTTCCCTAACCGTTCCTCTTTCTCTTAAAAGCCTTGCAAGTTGATTAGCCCTAGAATTCAACTCTCGATAAGTAAGCTGTTCGTCACCAAAAACTACGGCTACAAGCTCAGGTGTTCTCTGAACCTGTTCCTCAAACAGTTGATGAATTGCTTTACCATTCGGGAACGGCTTTTCAGTTTGGTTAAAAGTATACAGAAGCTGATGTTTTTCTTCCTCTGTCACCAGAATCATATCTGACAGCTTTTGTTCAGGATCTTCAACTATCTGATACAGCAGATGAAGAAAATGATCTCTCATTCTTTCTATAGTATCTTGGGTAAACAGGCTTGTACTGTATTCTAGTGTTATATAAAGAGATTCACCCTCTTGACATATCCAGCTTAGGTCAAACTTCGAGCTTTTCCATTCAATCTCATATGGCTTAAATTGCAGTTCCTCTCCTATAGCTATGTCCAGGTCAAAATTCTGCAAACTAAATGTCGTATCAAATATAGGATTTCGGCTAAAATCCCGTTTTAGATCTAACTTTTCTACAAGCTCTTCAAAAGGATAATTTGAATATTCGTAAGATTTCAAGGTTTCCGTTCTGACATTTGCAAGAAATTCACGGAAACTCAAACTTCCTTCCGGTCTATTTCTTAAAGCAAGAACATTAATAAATACACCAACTACTTCTTCAAGATCAGCATGAGGCCTACCGGCAATTGGAGATCCGACGATAATATCTTCTTTTTCTGTATATTTAGAAAGAAGTACATTATAGGCAGCTAATAAAGTCATATATAAAGTTGCCCCTTCTGAAGCTGAGAGTTCCTTCAACTTTTTCAAAATAGAGCTATCCACTGAAAATTCAAGGGTTTCTCCTTTAAACTGCCTTACAGGTGGTCGTGTAAAATCGGTAGGAAGATCCAACACAGGAAGCTCCCCTGATAACATATTTAACCAATATTCCTCATCGGTCTTTAACTTCTCAATCTGTTCATCTTCCTGCTGCCAAACAGCAAAATCTTTGTAGTTCAGAGTGATGTCCGGCAGGCTGTGCCCTTGGTATAAAGCACAGAAGTCCCTTAAAAGAATATTAGCCGAGATTCCATCAGCTATTATATGATGCATATCCATCATAATAAGTTGTCGATCGGGACTAATTTCAAGTAAAACAGCACGGAATAATGGAGCTTTTTGCAAATCAAACGGTACTATAAATTTATTTACAAGATTTTCAATTTCAGATTCTGATGCTCTAACAACATCCAAACTCCAAGGTATATCTTGATGATGAATAACTTGAGTAAGATGATTATCCTCCAAATGGAAAGACGTACGAAGAGCCTCATGTCTAGCTATCAATGACTTGAACGCTTTTTCAACATTTTCCGCACTCAGATTTCCTTTAGCTTCCATAACAATTGGCATATTATAATTCGTTCCATCGTTCTGGGCATCCAGCTGTTCGACTATAAACATTCTCTTCTGAGCGGCAGAAGCTGGGTAAGAAGGCCGTTCTGCAGCTTTCTGAATTGAAAGGTACCGAGTATTTTTTTCCTGTCGCATGAGCTGTGCTGTCCCAGAAACTGTAGGATTAGCAAAAAATTCACGTAATTTAATTCCTATGTTAAGCTGCTTATGAATCCTTGAGAGAAGAATAGTGGCATTAAGCGAATGTCCTCCCCTCTCAAAAAAATTGTCATGAACGCCAATTTGCTCAACTTTTAGGACATCCTTAAAAATAGCTACCAACTTTTTCTCAAGAGGATTACTTGGTGCTGTATATTTTGAAACCGGTAAAGTAAATTCTTTAACTTCTAACAGCTTTTTCTTATCTATCTTCCCGTTTGGATTTAATGGAATATGATCAAGTTGAATGACATGAGCTGGCACCATATATTCAGGAAGTTGTTCAAGTAAGAAACGCCGAATCTCACTGTAATCAGCTTTATTAGACGATACTATATATGCACATAAGTAATAACGCTTACTTTCACTCTCATGAGCCAAAACGACAGCTTCTCGAATTGATGGATACTGAAGTAGGCAGGATTCTATTTCGTTTATCTCTATTCGAAAGCCTCTTATCTTCACTTGATTATCTTGTCTTCCAAGAAACTCAATCTTGCCATCTGGAAGCCATCGTGCTACATCTCCAGTTGAATACATCTTACCATCTGAGTAAGGATTTTTCACAAATCTTTCTTCAGTAAGAGAAGGGTTATTCATATAACCTCTGGCTAACCCTCTCCCCGCAATATATAATTCTCCAGGAATGCCGACAGGCTGCACATTTCCATCGGGACTGAGAATTAAAATTTGGTTATTCCATATTGGTTGCCCAATCGGATATTCCATTTGATTTTCAAAGAGTGTGCAACTGGTTGCCACAACGGTATTTTCAGTAGGACCGTAATTATTTACGATTCTATATGGTGCGCTACTTACTTTTCTAACTTTCTCTCCGCCAATTAACAAAATTCTTAATGAGCTATTGTTGAGAGGGATGAACTGTTCTGCTAACTGGGTAGGCAGAAAGCTGATGGTTATTTCGTTTTTCTCAAAGTAGCTGTTTAAGGCAACTGCATCCCCCCTAATATCATCTTCTACTATATAAATAGAAGATCCGGCAATTAAATAAGGGAATATCTCCCATACAGAAGCATCAAAACCAAATCCCGCTAATTTTGCGCTTCGGTCTTTTGGCATGACTTGGAATTCGTGATTATGCCAAAAACACAGATTTACGAGAGAAAGATGTTCTACCATCACACCTTTAGGTCTTCCTGTTGTACCAGACGTATAGATAACATAGGCAAGATTGTCTGGCTTGATGATACTCTCAAGGTTCGGTTCATCTTCGTTTGATGAGGATAGCTGCTCTAAACAAAAAGTGTTCCCGCCATAAGATTCCGGAATTTGATTAAGCGTATGGACCACCAAATGATCAGCAGAACTGTCCTCAAGCATATAAACTTGTCTACCGACAGGCAATTTAGGATCAATTGGCAAAAAAGCCCCTCCTGATTTAAGAATAGCAAGAGTACTTACAACCATTTCTAAAGACGGATTCATAATTACTCCCACTACTGTCTCAGGACCAACGCCGGCTTTTCTCAACATTTTGGCCAGCTTATTTGATTGATTATTTAATTCCCCGTACGTAAGAACCTCATCTTTATATATGACAGCAGGATATCCAGGTGCTTTTTCCGCCTGTTCTTCGAAAAGCTGATGTATAGTTTTATTTGTTGGAATGTGTTTATAAGTGCTATTAAACTGTTCTAAGACCATATCCTTTTCATGCGGAGTGGCTATCTCAATGCTTTTTAATAACATATCAGGATTTTTAGTAATTTGTTCTAAAATCCATTCAAAATGCTTAAGCATTCTCTTAATAGTACTTCTTTTAAATTTTCCAGTATTATATTCCACTGAAATCCTTAAACTTTCCCCCTCTGTTGCAGCAAGTGTAAAATCATATTTTGAATTTCCCCACTCCCATTCGTAAGGGGTTACCGTAAGATCAGGAATTCCATCAGCAGACGAACTCTCACTTTGTAAAGTAAATATAGTATGAATAAGTGGATTGCTACCGGAATTTCGATAAAGATTCAGCTTTTCAACTAACATTTCAAAAGGATATTCTGCATGATCAAACGCAAGAACAGTTTCATTTTTTACTTTGGCAAGAAACTCATTAAATGTAAGACTAGAATTAGACTGCAAACGAATTGCCAATGTGTTGACAAACATTCCTACAATTCTTTCAAGATCAGTATGACCTCTACCGGAGATAGGAGTACCCACCACAATATCTTCCTGACTGGTATATTTAGAAAGGAAAATATGAAACGAAGCCAAGAGCGTTGTAAACAGCGTAGTTCCACTTCTGATAGAAAGGTCTCTTAATTTTTCCAGTAGAGTCGCATTTATTTCCGTATGAAAAGTCTCTCCCTTGGACAGTTTATCTGCACGCTCCGGAAAATCTGAAGGCATGTCCAAAACCGGTATCTCTCCAGTAAACCTATTTAGCCAAAATGCCTCCTGTTCTTGAATTTTCTGCTTCTGATCTTCTCTCTGTTGCCAAACACTGTAGTCCTTATATTGAACAGATAATTCAGGCAGCTTTTCGTTACGGTACAAAGATACAAACTCCTGAAATAGAATATTGGCAGACACTCCGTCAGAGATAATATGATGCATATCTAGACAGAGAATAAAATCTTCACTTGATTTCTCAATTAACGCTGCTCTAAATAGGCTACCACTTTGTAAATTAAATGGTCGTACAAACTGTTCTACCAGTACTGATTCATCTCTTCCTGAGGAAGAAATGATTTCAAACTGAAAATCGACACGCTGATGAATTTTTTGAACAATCTGCTCATCCTTAATATGAAAAGAGGTACGAAGAGACTCATGCCTATCCACTAATGATTGCATAATGGTCTCTACTTTTGTTTTCTGAAGTGCACCTTTAATTTCCAATGCAATTGGCATATTGTAGTGCGTGCTGTCATCCCCTTCAATTTCCTGAACCAGATACATCCGCTTTTGAGCATAAGATACTGGATAGAACTCGCTTTCAAGCGCAGGATTAATCGCCTCGAAGATGTTTTTTTCTAGAGAATTTATATGGTCTGCCAACTGCTTTACAGTTTGATTAGCATATACGTCTCTAAAGGAAATATCTACAGCTAATTCTTTAGATATTCTTGAAGTAAGCATCATTAATTTTAAAGAATGACCGCCTAATTCAAAGAAGTTATCATAGATTCCAATCTTCTCCCTGTTAAGAACTTCCTGATAAAGGACAACTAGCTGCTGCTCTAATTGTGTAGTTGCTTTTTGATGTCGAGGGTCATGAGTTTCCTGTATTTCCGGCAGACTGCCTTTGTCCACCTTCCCATTTGAGGTGAGTGGAATTTCATCCAGCTGCACAAATCTTGCAGGAATCATGAAACTAGGAAGCTTTTCCTGTAAAAATTTCTTCAACGCTACAGTTTCTACTTTCAACTCAGCCACATAATAAGCATATAAGTAAGATCCATTCGATCCTTCCCCTTTTAAAGCTACTACACAATTTTGTATGCCAGGATATTCAGCTAGCCTAGCCTCGATCTCGCTTAGTTCTATTCTATGTCCACGGAGTTTCACCTGTTGATCCGATCTTCCCAGATATTCCAAATTCCCATTAGGTAGCCAGCGTACTAAATCGCCAGTTTTATATACCTTACCTTCACCGAAAGGATTATCTATAAAGAATTTGTTTGTAAGCTCACTTTGATTTAAATAACCTTTGCCTACTCCATCTCCGCCTATATATAATTCCCCAGAAACACCCATTGGTTGGAGATGACCAGATTGGCTTACAACGTACAGCTGTGTATTATTTATTGAGCGACCTATAGGAATACAATCCAAAGAGTTTATTTGATGATCGGCTTCATACGTAGCAGCAAATACCGTTGTTTCGGTTGGACCATATACATTAATTATCCGGTTATCTCCTAGATAATTGACGGCTTTGCGAACATGTTTTATAGAAGCCTTCTCGCCGCCCATCAGGACTTTTCTCAAGTTTTTCAAACAAGATATCTGCTCATCTACAATTACATTAAACAATGCCGTGGTCATAAGGGATATCGTAATATTTTCCTCTTTCATTAACCTTGCAATTTCCTTAAGATCGCTAGCAGCTTTGTTTGGAGCAAGCACGAGTCTAGCTCCATTCAACAAGGCACTGTATATATCAAACACGGAACCATCAAAAGCATAATTCAATAACTGAAGAAAACGATCGTCCGTTGTGATTTCAATATAACCGTTATTTTTTATTGTTTTAATAACGTTTCGATGAGAAATTTGGCAACCTTTCGGTCTCCCAGTGGTACCAGATGTGTAAATAATATAAGCTGTGTCATCTGGTACATTTTCCTTTGCAAGGTCATCCTTTCCTTCCTGCATCCATTCGCCTTCTTCTAAAACAAGAGCATGACCTTTAAAGAAATTAGGAATTAGTTTTTGTACCTGAACGACTAAATGATCCGTACCACTGTCCTCCAACATATACTGAATTCGATCTGAAGGATATGTTGGATCGATAGGAAGATACGCACCACCAGCTTTTAAAATACCGAGCATGCTGATTATCATCTCTGCCGAACGTTCCATCAGAAGAGCAACTGTCTTTCCTCGAGATACTCCCGACTTTTGTAGATGTTTAGCTATCTGGTTTGCTTTTTCATTTACTTCTCTGTAGGTAATAGACCGCTCTCCGAACACTAGAGCTATCTGTTCAGGCAAGTGTTTTGCCTGTTCTTCAAATAACTCAGAAAGCACTTTATCCTTCGGATAATCTGTAGTAGTCTGGTTCCACTTCTCAAATATTTTTAGTTCTTCCTCTGTAGCAAGACTAATGTCTCCAATGGCAGTAAGAGGAGATTCTACTGCCACCTGGGCCAACTTCTCGAGATAAACAGGCAGTCTTTTAATGAGCTCTTTAGGATAGACAGCTCCGTTATATGTTATTTTTCCATTTAACTCTTCACCTGCATGGAGCTGAATCGCCAAGTCATAGTTTGTCTGTTCGTAGGCTTCCATTCCTGTTACAGTAAATCCAATCCCCCCCGTAGCATGTTCTACTTGCTCCGAAGAGTTTACTGGATAATTTTCAAAAGCCATAATATGGTCAAATAACATACCTGATACTTCCCCATTGCTTTGAATATCCGCAAGTGATAAATAATCATATTTTCCAGCAAGCAGGGATTGCTCTTGAACTTTTTTAATTAATCCCACCAGCGTTTCTTCTTCAGTAGCTGAAACCCTAACAGGAATAGTATTAATAAACAATCCGACAATCTTTTCGACCCCATAAATTTCTGAAGGCCTTCCCGAAACAACAGAGCCGAAAACTACGTCTCTGGTATCATTTAATTTTTGCAGGAGAATCCCCCAGAATGTTTGAATAAGTGTATTCATCGTAACCTGATTCATATTAGCCAACTGCTGTAACTGCCCCGTAAGAGATTCTCCCAGTCCAAAATGCAACTCTTCTCTAACATTTTCTGAAGAGTTAGATAGCTTATGATAAGGAATTCTCGATATCTCTTTATATTCGTGAAGATAGTTCTTCCAGAAAGATCTCGCCTCTTCTTCATTTTGTTCATCAAGCCACCTAATAAAGGAGCTGTACGGGATTGTTTTTTCAACTTTTACTGGGAGATTATTAAGATACATATAATAGAAATTGAATAAATCACTTAAAACAACATCCATACACCAGCCGTCCATCAGAATATGATGGCTGCTTATCAGTAGTAGATTTGTACTTTCTCCCGTTTTAAAAAGAGAAAACCGAATAAGCAGATCCCGGGAGAGGTCAAAACCTCTCTCCCGGTCTTTCTTTTTATATTCCTTTAGGTAAGCCGAACGTTGTGCCTCAGGCATATTTGAAATATCCTCAGTATAAACTGATGCTTCTCTGTTCTTTAATACAATCTGCATCGGACGCTTTATTTTTTCATATAAAAATATAGTTCTTAAAACATCATACTTTTCTATGAGAGCATTAACACTAGCTATTAGACAATCTATGTTCACAGAACCTTCTATATCAAAGGACAGTTGTTCAAAATACACTTGATTTTTCTGATCTTTAATTGTGTGAAATAACATTCCTTGCTGCATGGGGGATAACCGATAAATATCCTTGACGTTTTTTCTGTCAAACATCTACTTCACTCCTAATTTATTTATCTAGGCTATTTTTTTGATTCGAAAACTTCAAAAATATTGTCCAACTCGTCTAGAGTCATATCATTCTCACTGAAATCACTTGGAGTAAGCTCGATTTCATCTTTTTCGCTACAAAACTTCATCAGAGCGACTAGATTTTGACGATAAAGGCTTCCCAGCATCTTAATAGTTCTCTTACTAAATACCTTTGGATTGTAGCTGATATTAATCTGTAAAACTCCTCCTACCACCATTCCATTCCATTCAAGTAAATGCTCCTGATGGTTCTTTCCGCTAATTTGTCGGCCCATCGGCATGCTAGAGTAGAGTTGAACATCGTCTTCTTCAAAAGCTCCAAGGTAGTTAAAACTAATTTCAGGCTCTATCGTCTTTCCTATAGCTACACTTGAATTTAAATACTTGAAAACTCCATACCCAGCTCCCTTTTTTGGTACCTTTCGGAGGGTCTCTTTAACAGTCTTAATAACAGATGCCATATTGCCTGAATCCAGTTCAAAGATGACGGGGAATATGCTTGTAAACCATCCTACCGTTCTGCTTAGATCCATTCCATCTATCAACTCTTCTCTTCCATGACCTTCCAGACTAACGGCCAGAGTATTTTCTCCTGTCCACTCCTTTATTGTCATTGCGAGAGCAGCTAGAAGAAGATCATTAATTTCTGTCTGAAATACCTTGTGTACCTCAGTTAAAAGCATGATGGTTTCATTTTTGTTTAACAATATCCCTTCTATTTGTAAATCTTCATATAGATGCCTACCTGAATACTGATAGTCTTTAGGCAATGTTGGTATTGTCTTAGACTGAATGTTTCTCCAATAAACAACCTCTTTTTCATTTTTGCGACTCGATACGTATTGTGCAAGTCCATTAGCCCAATCCTGATAAGAAGTTGTTTTTGCCGGAAGAGAATCATCCCCTTTTTCATATAGGCGGTAAAAATCCTCAAGGAGGATCCTCCATGATACTCCGTCTATTATCAGGTGGTGAATGGCGATTAGCAAATGGCTACCTTCTTCTGTGTTGAACACTGCCAGCTTGAAAAGCGAGCCATTAGAAAACTGGATGCTTCCCTGTATTCGATTTGCCTCCTTCTCAATTAAAGAAACAGGATTTTCCATACCCCTAAAATCAAAGTTTTTTACAGTGCACTCAATCCCCTGTGTTCCCCGATTATACTGAGAGGAAGAATCCAAAGAAAAAGCAATCCGCAATGCATCATGATGCTCGCATAGTTTTCTGAAGCAGTTCTCTATTAATTCAGGCTTCCATCCTTCTTTCCTAAACAACATCATCGATTGATTAAAGTGCTCTGGCCTTTCAAATTCCTGTTCTAAAAACCAATGCTGTATAGGAGTAAGAGGAATTGTTCCCTCAATTGCACTCTGTTTGGCTTCTGTCTGGAAAGACTCAATAAATGGACTCAATTCATATATAGTTGGATTTTTAAACATTTCCATCATGTTCAGCTTTAAATTGAGCTCATTTAACCTTGCAGCGATCTGAATGGCTTTAATAGAGTCACCTCCCAGTTCGAAGAAATTATCATGGATTCCTACACGCTCCACCCGTAGAACTCCCTTCCATACATCTGCAAGCAGCTTCTCCATTTCAGAGAGAGGTGCAGTGTACTCCGTTCCTTCGTCCATCGTAAAATCAGGTTCTGGAAGAGATTTCTTATCTATTTTCCCATTAGGTGTAAGCGGTAGAGAATTCAGCCTTATAAAGTATGAAGGGATCATATATTCAGGCAGCTCTTTCTGCAGGTGCTGGCGCATCTCTGTAACCATCCAGTCTCTCTCAGAAACGATATAGGCACATAAATTACGATCCTTGAGAACAACGACTGCTTCTTTGACAAAAGCATGTTCAGTCAGCTTGGTTTCTATTTCTCCCAATTCAACTCGGTAGCCCCTGATTTTTACTTGCTCATCATTCCGGCCTAAAAACTCTATATTTCCATCGGACAGCCAGCGAACAATATCTCCCGTCCTATAAATCTTTTCATTCACTTGATATGGATTAACAATGAAACGCTCCTTTGTCATATCTCCTCTATTTAAATATCCGCGAGCTACTCCCTCTCCTCCTATAAAGAGTTCTCCTGGAACCCCTATAGGTTGCAGCTGGAGGTCTTTATTAAAGATATAAACACGCTTATTGGCAATTGGTTTTCCAATCACCACTTTATTCAGCTCTGGACTGCATTCGCCAATAGTAGCATCCACTACTGTTTCAGTAGGTCCATATGCATTTAAAAATCTCCTGTTTCTTCCCCATACTTTCACCAGATCTACAGGTAACGCTTCCCCGCTGGTGCTTAACGTATGTAAATCTGGCAGTTCAGCAAACGGAAGTGCTTTTAACATGGATGGGGGAATAAAAGGAATGGAATTTATCGCATTTTCTTCCAACCACTTAACAAACTCTTGCCCAGAAAGAAAAATCTCCTTATCACAGATATAAAGGGTAGCACCCGATAATAGCGTATGAAAAATATCTCCCACAGAAGCATCAAAACTGTAAGAAGCAAACTGAAGGACCCTGCTTCCCTCTCGTATGCCATATGTTTCAGCCATGAGCTGCAAATTACTTACGCCTCGATGCTCTATTAACACACCTTTCGGTTTTCCGGTCGACCCCGATGTATATATAACATAGGCCAGATCTTCTGCCTGATTGATATGTTCAAGATTCTCATCAGCTCCGTTATACACATGAGGCTGATCAATCAGAATAGTCTCTCCCGTAAAGCCTTCCATAATTTTCACACTACTTTGTGTTAAAAGGCGTTGAACCCCACTGTCTTCAAGGATATAGCGAATCCTTTCTTCAGGATATGACGGGTCAAGTGGGACATAAGCTCCACCTGCTTTTAGTACACCCAGAATACCGACAATCATTTCAAGAGAGCGGTCTACCATGATTCCAACCAACTCTTCCCTAACCGTTCCTCTTTCTCTTAAAAGCCTTGCAAGTTGATTAGCCCTAGAATTCAACTCTCGATAAGTAAGCTGTTCGTCACCAAAAACTACGGCTACAAGCTCAGGTGTTCTCTGAACCTGTTCCTCAAACAGTTGATGAATTGCTTTATCATTCGGGAACGGCTTTTCAGTTTGGTTAAAAGTATACAGAAGCTGATGTTTTTCTTCCTCTGTCACCAGAATCATATCTGACAGCTTTTGTTCAGGATCTTCAACTATCTGATACAGCAGATGAAGAAAATGATCTCTCATTCTTTCTATAGTATCTTGGGTAAACAGGCTTGTACTGTATTCTATAGAAATATAAAGCTCTCCTTGCTCAGTTTCAGCAATGTCCCAGTTAATATCATATTTTGTATTGTTATAATCCCAGCTATAGGAATTAAAAGATAATCCTGGTATTTCCAAGTTTTTCATTTCCATATTCTGCAAGTTCAACATTGTATCAAACAAGGGATTCCGACTAAAGTCTCTCTGTAAATTAAGCTTTTCCAAGAGTTCTTCATAAGGATAATCGGCATTTTCATAAGACTGCAACACCTGTTCTTTTACCTGAAGAAGGAACTCTCGGAATGTAAGTGTTCCTACAGGATGATTTCTAAGAGGGAGAACATTAATAAAAACACCTATTACTTCTTCCAAATCGGCATGTGTTCTTCCAGCAATTGGTGAACCAATGATTATATCTTCCTGCCCAGTATATTTTGAAAGGAGGATATTATAGGCTGCCAACAGCACCATAAAAAATGTTGACTCTTCTTCAGAAGAAATTTCTTTCAAACGAAGCACCAGTTCATTATTGACCCGAAAACTGAATGTCTTCCCCGAAAACTGTTTAATCGGCGGACGAATAAAATCCGTCGGTAACTCTAAAATTGGAAGCTCCCCAGAAAGTGTATTTAACCAATACTGTTCTTGTTTTTTCAATGATTCAACCTGACTCTGTTCTTGCTGCCAGACTGCATAATCTTTGTATTGTATTTGTAAGTCATTCAATTTATTTCCTTGATACAATTCTGCAAAATCCTGCAACAGAATATTTGTAGATACACCATCTGAAATAATATGATGCATATCCATCATTAAGATATTATGATCGTCCTTAATCTGCACAACTTTAACACGAAACAAAGGTGCCTTGCTAAGATCAAAAGGTTTGATAAAACTTTCAATAATATCTGGCATTTCAAATAATTCACCCTTGATTAATTCAAATGGGAATTCAACTTCTTCGTAAATTTCTTGCACAAGCTCTCCTTCTTTGAACAGAAACACTGTCCTGAGTGACTCGTGTCGGCTCATTAAAGAGCAGAACGCCTGATAAATCCGCTCTATATCAAGTTCTCCATTAACTTCAACAATAATCGGAATGTTATAACTTGTCCCACCTTTAGCTTCTTCAAGCTTCTGAGCTGCATACATTCTTTTCTGAGCAAACGACACCGGATAAAACGGCCTTTTGGATGCTTTTTTAACTGAACGGTATTCTTGTTTACCAGCAGCAGTAATAAAGGACGCCAGCTTTTCTACAGTTGGCGAAGAAAATATAGCCTTAATAGGAATTTCCGTATCTAGCTGCTTTTGAATCCTAGAGGCAAGGATCATAGCCTTTAGTGAGTGGCCACCAAGTTCAAAAAAGTTGTCGTAAAGGCCGACCGGCTGCACTCTAAGCACCTCTTCAAATATACTTGCAAGCACCTTTTCTGTTTCAGTTACTGGTTCAAAGTATTTCCTTTCTTTCTCTTTGAGAACCTGAGGTTTAGGAAGCTTACTTTTATCCACCTTCCCATTAGCATTGAGCGGCAACCTTTCCAGTTCCAAAATAAAAGTAGGTACCATATAGTCCGGAAGCTTTTTGGCAATACAATCACGAATTTCCTCGATATTGATTATTCCTTCAGCTGAAATATAAGCACATAAATAAGAATGGCCGTTAACATCTTGATAGTCCGTAGCAAAGGCTTTCCGTACAGCAGGGAATTCAAGAAGCTTTGTTTCCACTTCTCCGAGTTCTACCCTATGCCCTCTTATTTTCACTTGTTGGTCTATTCTTCCCAAGTACTCAAGGTTTCCATCTGGCATCCAGCGGACAAGATCCCCCGTCTTATAGATTTGATCGCCAGGCACGAAAGGATTCTCCACAAAACGCTCTTCTGTCAAGTCTGGTCGATTCAGATATCCGCGGGAGACTCCGTCTCCTCCGATAACCAGCTCTCCAGGAATCCCTTCCGGCTGAAGCTGACCACTAGGGCTTAAAACATAAGCCGATGTATTACTGATTGGCTTCCCAATCGGCACCGTATGGAGGTTAATCATAGACTCAGTAACAGGGCAAGCCGTGGCAAACACTGTTGTTTCGGTTGGTCCGTATACGTGAATGAGCCTGTCTTCTCCCATTGCCCTCAATGCTTTTCGCACATGTTTGACTGACACCATTTCACCGCCAAACAGGAGCTTTCGCAGCCCTTTTAGACTTTCAAGATCCACATCCACAAGCGTGTTGAATAGCGCTGTTGTCATGAACGAAATTGTTACCTGTTCTTCTTGGATTAGGCGTGAGAGCCGGAGAGCATCTCCAACCGTTTCCTTCGGAACGAGCACCAACCGCGCTCCATGAAGAAGTGATGCATAAATATCAAAGGTAGAACCGTCAAATGCATAATTGGACAACTGAAGGAACCGGTCAGTTTCTTTCACTTCCAAATAGCCGTTGTTAATGACCGTCCGGATGACATTCCGATGGGTAGTCAGATTTCCTTTCGGTTTCCCAGTAGATCCTGAAGTATAGACAATATAAGCTAAGTCTTCTGGCCCGGAAGCCCTACCTAGATTGGAAGAATCCCTTTCCTCTAAAGCTTCCTCAATTGTAAGAACCTTCCCTTCATAGGTGTCCGGAAGAACGCCTCCGTGAAGAATTACAAGTTCGGTTCCGCTGTCATCAATCATATATTGAATCCGTTCCGCCGGATAACCTGGATCGATCGGAAGGTAAGCAGCACCAGATTTAAGAATGCCCAGTATACCTGCAATCATTTCAAACGAGCGCTCCGTGAGAAGTCCGACCGTCTGCCCTTTCTTTACTCCCTGCTTTACCAAGCTACGTGCAATCTGATTAGCCATTCTGTTGAGTTCCTTGTATGTGAGAACCTTATTTTCAAACACCAAAGCGACATTATTAGGTGTTTTCGCTGCCTGCTCCTCAAAAAGTGAACAGATGGACTCTTCTTTTGGATATTGGCTACAGATGTTATTCATATCTATTAGTCTTTTTATCTCTTTTTCAGATATAATCTGTATATCTTTTATCTTGATTTCCGGATTCTCGATGATTTGAGTAGCAATCTCTTGTAAATGTCCGGGGATATTTTTCATCCATTCAGAGTTATAGACATTGCCATTGAATATTATCTTGCCGCTAATCTCATCACCAGAATGAACCTGAATGCTTAATTTATAATTTGTCTGTTCAAAAGCCTCGAATCCCACAATGCGGAAACCTAACTTTTGTTCTTGATTATGATCAAAATCATCCATAGCTACAGGAAAATTCTCAAAAGCTACAATATGATCAAACACCTGCTCACCAAATTTGGTGTTTTCCTGTATTTCTGCCAACGAAACATAATCAAACTGACTGGAAGCAAGTGCCTTCTCCTGTGATTTCTCTACTAACTGATGAAATGTATCATTCTCACTGCTTGTAATTCTTACAGGAATCGTGTTTATGAATAACCCAACAATCTTTTCTACATCTGGAATGTCCGCTGGTCTGCCAGAAACTATTGAACCAAATACAACATCGTCAGTGTTATTCAATTTCTGCAGCATAATACCCCACATCGTTTGAAAAACGCTATTTACTGTAACTTGTTTAGACATGGCAAGCTGCGATATTTTCCGAGTTATATCTTTATTAAAGCTGAACTTTATTTCTTGATGCATAAAATCTGTGGGTTCCTGCGCAGACCAATTATATGGAATTCCCTTAACACCGCTATAGCCCTCAAGAAACTTCTTCCAATACCCTCGGGCTACTACATCATCCTGCTCATCCAGCCATTGAATGTATGTACTATACGGCAGCCCTTTTTCCAGATAAATAGGTATCTCCTGAATGTAATCGACATAATACTTAAAAAGATCATTTAAGATAATGCTCATACACCAGCCGTCCATTAAGATATGGTGGTGACTCAATATTATTTGAAACTGGTTCATTTTTGTTTTTAATACGGCAAGGCGGATGAGCATATCACTTTGGAGATTAAAGCCCTTTTGTCGATCCCTCAATTTATATTCTTCTAGAAACATCGTTTTCTCTTCTTGGGACATATGTGAAATATCTTCAAAGCTTACTCTGGTTCTCCGGTCTTTTAATACAACCTGAGTTGGCTCTTTAATTTTGGAGTAAAGAAAAACCGTCCTTAACACATCATACTTTTCAATCAAACGATTGAAACTTTCTTCCAAGAAGGGGACATTAAGTTCCCCTTCAATTAGAAAGACCATCTGTTCAAAATAAGTATCATTATTTTCATCTTTTAGTGCGTGAAACAGCATCCCTTTTTGTGTCGGGGATAACTGGCATAAATCCTTTACCCTAGAAACGTCAAACATCAAATCACTCCAGATCGTATAGTATTTTTCAGTTACTTAACACTCTTTAAAGCCTCAAATACATCATCCAAATCTGATTGAGTCAGCTGACTCATACTAAAATCACTAGGTGTTGGTTCTGATTTCTCTTTTGCCACACAATGGTTGATAATATGAAGAAGATGACTTTTATACTGGTCAAGAATGTTTTCGACTGTCCCGACATTGTATTGGATAGAGTTAAACATAAGATTAAGCTTTAATTTCCCATCGGTAACAATTGCAATAAGTTCAATACCCGTGCCATGTTTATTCTCCAAACTAACTGGTTCTCCCATTGGCATCACAGGGTATTTCGCTTTGCTATTAATTTCAAACTGTCCCAGATAATTAAAAATAATTTCTGGTTTTATCTTATATTTTATTTTATTTTCTTCCGCTGGAACCAAATACCTGAGTACACCGTAACCTGCACCTTTGCGGGGTACTTTTCGTAATGTTTCTTTTACTCCTTTAATAACACTACCAAGATCGCTTGAAGGCACATCAAATACCACAGGAAACATGCTTGTAAACCAGCCAATCGTCCTACTTAAATCTGCTCCTTTTATGAAATCTTCACGACCATGGCCTTCTAAGCTGACTGCCATCCTATTTTCTCCTGTCCATTCCTGAACTGTTAGAGCAAGCGCCGCAAGAAGAAGGTCATTAATTTCAGTCTGGTAGGCCCGATGGGCTTCTGTCAGAAGCTGGTGTGTTTCTTTTTCGTCAAGGCTGAAGTGCAGAGCTTCTATTTTACTGAAGCTTCCATCGTTTTCCCTGTCCTTCGGCAGGGGAGCCACTTTCATAGATTCGACACCTTCCCAGTACGGAATCTCTTTTTGTATAGCCCTGCTCCTTGCATACTCAGACAGCCCACTTGCCCAAGCACGGTAAGAGGTGGACTTCGGTGGAAGAACTTCTCCTTTCTCATATAGACGATAGAAATCCTCCAGAAGAATCCTCCAGGACACTCCGTCTACCACAAGATGATGAATAATAATTAATAAATAACTTCCTACGTCAGTCTCAAAAATCCCCAATTTTATCAGCGGACCTTCTTCGAGATTAAGGCCAGCCTGGAGGTAATTCGCTTCTTTCTCAATTAAAGGTTTTGCATCTGTTACTCCCCTAAAGTCAAATCGCTGAAGAGTAAAATCAATAGCTTCCGTTCCCCGGCTGTACTGCTTCGAAGAAGGATAAACCATTCGGAGCGCATCATGATGCACGCAAAGTTTGTGGAAAGCCTCTATCACCGCTTCACTATTCCACTCTTCCTCTCGGAACAGCATCATAGATTGGTTAAAGTGTTCTGGTATAGGAAACTGCTGTTCAAAAAACCAACGCTGTATCGGCGTCAGAGGTACATCGCCCTGAATTAGGCCTTGCTCTGCAGATGCAGCTGCGAACCGAATATATGGAACAAGCTCGTATACTGTTGGATTTTTAAACAAGTCTTTCATCTCGAATTTCAATCCATGTTCGTTCAGCCTAGCTGCAATTTGGATCGCTTTAATGGAGTCTCCTCCCAATTCAAAAAAGTTATCATGAATGCCAACTCGTTCTGTCCGGAGTACTTCTTCCCATACAGTTGCTAAGAGTTTTTCCCTATCTGATAGAGGTGCTGAGTACTCTTCCCTCAGTGGCGCCGCACTTGTCGGCTCAGGCAGTGCTTTTTTGTCAATTTTTCCGTTAGGAGTAAGCGGGAAGGATTCGACCTCAACAAAATACGAAGGAATCATATAGTCAGGTAAAACTTCTCGCAGATAATTTCGAATGGAAGAAACCGTAACCTTCCCTAAAGAAACTATATATGCACAAAGATAGCTATAATCTTGCTCATCTATTACGGAAATAACAACGGCTTCCTTAACGGCACTATAAGTTAAGAGACGACTTTCAATCTCTCCTAATTCAATACGATGCCCGCGGATTTTGACCTGGTCATCCATTCTTCCAAGGTACTCCAGATTCCCATCTTCCAGCCATCGGGCCAGGTCACCTGTTTTGTACATCCGCTCTCCTGGTTGAAACGGATTTTCGACAAAGCGCTCTTCCGTTAGCTCTGGACGATTCAAATAACCTCTAGCCACACCTTCCCCGGCCACATACATTTCACCGCCAATTCCAACGGGTAGGAGGTTCTTCTGTCCATCCAGCACATACACCTGAAGAGTGGGAATCGGCTTTCCAATATTGCTGATGTTAGTCTCGATTTCTTTTTCAGTAATTTCCTTATACGTGACATGAACAGTCGTTTCCGTAATCCCGTACATATTAATCAACTGAGTAGAAGGATAGGCTGCTTTCCAGTCCTTCAGCTGCAGAGGGGACAGCTTTTCACCCCCAAAAATAACTTTACGGACCGGCATCTCGGCTGCCCTCACCTTTTTCATCTGGTGAGAAAGCTGATAAAATGCCGTAGGCGTCTGGTTCAAGATGGTCACTTTCTCTTTGAGAAGCAGCTCAGCAAAAGCCTCCGGATCCCGAGCCACAAAAGATGGAACAAGAACTAACCGGCCTCCATACAACAAGGCACCGTACATTTCCCAAACTGAAAAATCAAAACAATAGGAGTGGAACAATGTCCAAACATCTTCTTCCGAAAAGTCAAAGAGATTCTGATCGTTAAACAAGAGACGTATCACGTTTCGGTGTTCCACCATGACTCCTTTCGGCTGTCCAGTAGATCCCGAGGTATAGATGATATAAGCCAAATCATCCGGACCAGCTTCCGCTCCCAGATCCGCAGAATTTTCTTTCTCCCATTCCCGTTTCCAAAGCTCCAGTACCTGTCCGGAATAATGGGCGGGAACGTCTTCTGCATACTGGACAATCAACTTTTCGGCCCCGCTATCTTCAAGCATATAGCGGATTCTTTCCTCCGGATAATCCGGATCAATCGGAAGATAAGCTGCACCCGCCTTTAATATACCGAGGATACTTATAATCATCTCGGGTGAACGATCGACTAGAAGGCCTACTATCTGTTCGCGACCTACCCCCTGCTTCTGAAGAAAGCGGGCCACTTGGTTAGATTTTCTATGCAGTTCGCTATAAGACACAGAACCTTCTTTATACTGTAAAGCAACTTTATCTGGAACTTTTTTTACCTTGTCCATAAATATTTCATGAATAGTCTTTTCCCTTGGATATTCTGCCTCCGGAGGATTAAACTCTTTCAAAATCTGACTACTCTCATATGGAGTAGCTAATTGAATATTGAATATTAGTTTGTCTAAATCATCAGTAATCTGTGAAAGCAGATAAGAGAAATGAAGGTACATTTTCTCTACCGTTTCTTTTCTGAATATACTAGTACTATACTCTATCATTACCTTCAGTGAACTATCTTCTATTATGGTCCATGTGAGATCATATTTTGCATTCCTCCTACGCCAAGAATATGGCGCCACATTTAACCCAGGAATATGAATCTCATCAATTTTCATATTTTGCATAACCATCATTGTATTAAATAGAGGCTGACGACTAAGATTTCTTGGTATATTCAATTTTTCTATGAGCTCTTCCAGTGGATAATCCGCATGTTCAAATGCTTTTAGAATTCCAGATCGAACATTTGCAATAAATTCTCTAACAGATAAAACTCCTTTTGGTTCATTTCGAAGTGGTAAAGTATTGATGAACATCCCGACAACGTCTTCTAAATCTGAGTGTTCCCTTCCCGCTACAGGAGAACCTACCACAATATCCTCCTGTCCTGTATATTTAGAAAGCAGAATAGTATATGCTGACAAAAGAATCATATACAATGTAGAGCCTTCTGCTGCTGAAATACTTTTGAGCTTCTGATATAACTTACTATCCAGTTCAAACTCTAAGGTTTCACCAAAAAAGGACTGCACAGGAGGACGGGGAAAGTCTGTCGGTAGTTCAAGAACCGGCGGATCACTTTTGAAACAGTCCAGCCAATATTCTTCTCCGGCTTTTATTCTATTTTTATATTCAGCAGTCTGTTGCCATTCAGCAAAATCCTTATACTGAATTCTTAAAGAAGGCAGCTCTTTACCCTGATACAATTGGATAAATTCCTGTATAAGAATATTTACAGAAATGCCATCTGAAACGATATGATGAAAATCCAACATGAAAAAATAGCGAGTCGATTCCACTTTCACCAAAAGTGCCCGAAAAGGAAGGCCTGTTTCTAAGTCAAACGGTCGAATAAACTCATCAATAATTTGTGGCAATCTCTCTTCTGTTATTTCTTTTAGTTCAAACTCAAAATTGCAATGGGACTCAATACGCTGAATTAACCGATCATTCTTAAGGTGAAAAGTGGTTCGTAGAGGTTCATGACGGTCAACCAAGCTGGATAGTGATTGGTGAAGTCGATCTATATCTAATGTTCCTTCCAGCTCTAAAATTAAAGGCATATTATAATGAGTAGATTGTGTGCCCCCCTCAATTTGTTGGACTACATACATTCGGCGCTGAGCAGCAGAAACCGGGTAGTATTCCCTCTTTGGAGCCCGTTTAATAACATGGAAATTCTCTTTATCTGAATCCCTAATATATTGGGCCATATCCATTAGTATTGGGTTTTCAAAAATCTTCTGAATTGGGATACGGGTTTCAAACTTTTTGTGAATGGCCGCAGCCAACTGTGTAGCTTTTAATGAATGGCCACCAAGCTCAAAGAAATGGTCCCTTCTCCCCAGCTGTTTTATGTCCAGTACTTTACTCCAAATTTCAGCAAGCTCTCTTTCGGTATCATTAATTGGTTCCTCATACTTGCCAACTCTCTCTTTTTGTGGTTCTGGTAGTCCAGCCTTATCAATTTTCCCATTAAAAGTAAGGGGAAATCGGTCTAGAAAGACATAATAAGCAGGAATCATATATTCTGGCAGCATTCCCTTTAAGTAAGTGCGTATAGAATTTTGACTCCGTACTTCATTAGTAACCATATAAGCGCATAGATACGACTGCCCCTGATTGTCGTTCCTCGCAATTACACACGCTTCCTTAATGTATGGAACAGCAAGAAGTCTGGCTTCAATTTCTCCTAATTCAATGCGGTGCCCGCGGATTTTGACCTGGTCATCCATTCTTCCAAGGTACTCCAGGTTTCCATCTTCCAGCCATCGGGCCAGGTCACCTGTTTTGTACATCCGCTCTCCTGGTTGAAACGGATTTTCGACAAAGCGCTCTTCCGTTAGCTCTGGACGATTCAAATAACCTCTAGCCACACCTTCCCCGGCCACATACATTTCACCGCCAATTCCAACGGGTAGGAGGTTCTTCTGTCCATCCAGCACATACACCTGAAGAGTGGGAATCGGCTTTCCAATATTGCTGATGTTAGTTTCGATTTCTTTTTCAGTAATTTCCTTGTACGTAACATGAACAGTCGTTTCCGTAATCCCGTACATATTAATCAACTGAGTAGAAGGATAGGCTGCTTTCCAGTCCTTCAGCTGCAGAGGGGACAGCTTTTCACCCCCAAAAATAACTTTACGGACCGGCATCTCGGCTGCCCTCACCTTTTTCATCTGGTGAGAAAGCTGATAAAATGCCGTAGGCGTCTGATTCAAGATGGTCACTTTCTCTTTGAGAAGCAGCTCAGCAAAAGCCTCCGGATCCCGAGCCACAAAAGATGGAACAAGAACTAACCGGCCTCCATACAACAAGGCACCGTACATTTCCCAAACTGAAAAATCAAAACAATAGGAGTGGAACAATGTCCAAACATCTTCTTCCGAAAAATCAAAGAGATTCTGATCGTTAAATAAGAGACGTACCACGTTTCGGTGTTCCACCATGACTCCTTTCGGCTGTCCAGTAGATCCCGAGGTATAGATGATATAAGCCAAATCATCCGGACCAGCTTCCGCTTCCAGATTCGCAGAATCTTCTTTCTCCCATTCCCGTTCCCAAAGCCCCAGTACCTGTCCGGAATAATAGGTAGGAACGTCTTCTGCATACTGAACGATCAGCTTTTCGGCCCCGCTATCTTCAAGCATATAGCGGATTCTTTCCTCCGGGTAATTCGGATCAATCGGAAGATAAGCCGCACCCGCCTTTAATATACCGAGGATACTTACAATCATTTCTAAGGATCGCTCAGTTAAGATTCCTACAATCTGATTCCGCTGTACTCCTTGCCTTCGAAGGCTCCTTGCCACCTGATTGGCCATTCTATTTAATTTGGAATAGCTAACTTCCTGGTCACCAAAGACCAGAGCAGTACGAGAAGGCATCATAAGCACCTGTTCTTCAAAAAGTGCTGAAAGAGTCTTTGTTTTTGGATAAGTTCCGCCAGTAGAATTAAACTTTTCCAAAATTCTAGTTTTATCCTCAACAGAAAGCATATCTATTTCATCTACCTGTACATCAGGTGAATGAACAACCGTATTTACCATCATTTTTAAATGTGAAAAAATGGCATGTATTGTATCTTGTGTATACCTACGTTCATTAAAAATAATTTTTATTATTAAATCCTGGCCAGGTCCAATAAGGAGATTAAAGTCATAATTTGTCTGATCAAATGCGTCCACTTCCGTTAAAGTGAACCCGTATTTATCCATACCTTCTCTGCTTTGAATCGAATCATCAAATGGATAATTTTCAAAAACAACCATGTGATTAACCAATTGATTTCCCGTTTCTTTACCGGATTGAATATCAGCAAGGGAAACGTAACTAAAAGGTTCTGACCTAAGAGCCTCTTCCTGCAGCTGCTTAACTAGCTGCAGGAAGCTCTGGCCGGCAATTTTTTTAACCCTCACCGGCACTGCATTAATAAATAAACCAACGATTTTCTCAACACTAGGTATTTCTGATGGCCTACCAGAAACAATTGATCCAAAAACAGCATCCGTAGTATTGTTATATCTTTGTAGAAGAATGCCCCAAATTGCTTGGATAACCACATTTAAAGTGACCTTGCACTGTCTGGCTAAATCATTTAGCTTCTTGGTAATATCGGTTCCGAGCCTAAAAACAATCTCTTTCCTTTCATAACCTAGTAAAGCCTCAGAAGTACTTCTGCTTGGAAGGTTTGCAATTTGATTGTAGTCTTTTAAATAGTTATCCCAATAAACCCGAGCTTCTTTCTGATCTTGCTTTTGTAACCATGAAATATACTTACTGAATTCAGCTGGTTTTTCCAGCTTTGGCTCTTCCCCATTACGGATTTTCCCATATAAATCGAATAGTTCATTTAAAACAATTCCAAGAGACCACCCATCCATCAAAATATGGTGGAAGCTCCATATAAACGTATAATCTTCTCTACTAGTCTGAAAAACAGCAAATCTCATCAGTAGATCTTTCGAGAGATTAAAACCCTTCTTCTTATCTTGTGATTTATAGTATTCTATTATTGAAAACTGCTCTTCTGCAGGTTTAGAAGAAAGGTTTTGATAAGCAATTTTTATGCTCCTCTCTTTTAGAACAACCTGTTTAGGTTTACTAACCCCCTCATGAAGGAAGACGCTTCTGAAAATAGCATGTCTTTCAATTAACAAATTGAAGCATTTTTCAAACACAGGCAAATCTAAACTGCCTTTGAATTTAAAAGCCATCTGTTCAAAATAGGCATCACTATCACTGAGCAATGAATGGAAAAGCATACCTTCCTGCATTGGAGATAGACTATATATGTCATCAAATTTCTTCTCTTTCAAATTATCCCTCCATCCCATAAAGCTAGTGTAACTTTCTCAAGATGAGAATTTAGATATTATCTATAAGCTGAGATATAGCATCTAGCTCTTCAAATGTAAGTTCTTCATCAGAAAAATCACTAGGTGTTTTTTCTACATCTGTCTTTCCGGCACAATGATTGATAACGGCTTTTAGCCATTCCTCATATTGCCTAATTACACTTTCAATAGTCTTATAATGAAATTTTTGAGAATCATAACTTACTTGAACTGTTAATTGACCTGAAGTGATAAAACCATTGAAGTCCAGTCCATTTGAAAAATGATTAATCGGGCTTACTTGAAAACCCATTGGCATCGTAGAATGCGTCTGGGTGCCTTCGATTTCAAACCTACCAAGATAATTAAAGCTTATCTCCGGTTTTCTCTTTCCTTGCCATTTGAACACTCTTTTATCAGAAAGGTATTGAAGTATCCCATATCCTGCCCCTTTATTTGGTATTTTCCGCAATGTTTCTTTTACTCCTTTAATAACACTGCCAAGATCACTTGAAGATACATCAAATACTACTGGAAACATACTTGTAAACCAACCAACCGTCCTACTTAGATCTGCTCCTTCTATGAAATCTTCGCGGCCATGTCCTTCTAGGTTGACTGCCATCCTATTTTCTCCTGTCCATTCCTGAACTGTTAGAGCAAGCGCCGCAAGAAGAAGGTCATTAATTTCAGTCTGGTAAGCCCGATGGGCTTCTGTCAGAAGCTGGTATGTTTCTTTTTCGTCAAGGCTGAAATGCAGAGCTTCTATTTTACTGAAGCTTCCATCGTTTTCCCTGTCCTTCGGCAGGGGAGCCACTTTCATAGATTCGATACCTTCCCAGTACGGAATTTCTTTTTGTATAGCCCTGCTCCTTGCATACTCAGACAGTCCACTTGCCCAAGCACGGTAAGAGGTGGTCTTCGGTGGAAGAATTTCTCCTTTCTCATATAGACGATAGAAATCCTCCAGAAGAATCCTCCAGGACACTCCGTCCACCACAAGATGATGAATAATAATTAATAGATAACTTCCTACGTCAGTCTCAAAAATTCCTAATTTTATCAGCGGACCTTCTTCGAGATTAAGGCCAGCCTGGAGGTAATTCGCTTCTTTCTCAATTAAAGGTTTTGCATCTGTTACTCCCCTAAAGTCAAATCGCTGAAGAGTAAAATCAATAGCTTCCGTCCCCCGACTGTACTGTTTCGAAGAAGGATAAACCATTCGGAGCGCATCATGATGCACGCAAAGTTTGTGGAAAGCCTCTATCACCGCTTCACTATTCCACTCTTCCTCTCGGAACAGCATCATAGATTGATTAAAGTGTTCTGGTATAGGAAACTGCTGTTCAAAAAACCAACGCTGTATCGGCGTCAGAGGTACATCGCCCTGAATTAGGCCTTGCTCTGCAGATGCAGCTGCGAACCGAATATATGGAACAAGCTCGTATACTGTTGGATTTTTAAACAAGTCTTTCATCTCGAATTTCAATCCATGCTCGTTCAGCCTAGCTGCAATTTGGATCGCTTTAATGGAGTCTCCTCCCAATTCAAAAAAGTTATCATGAATGCCAACTCGTTCTGTCCGGAGTACTTCTTCCCATACAGTTGCTAAGAGTTTTTCCCTATCTGATAAAGGTGCCGAGTACTCTTCCCTCAGTGGCGCCACACTTGTCGGCTCAGGCAGTGCTTTTTTGTCAATTTTTCCGTTAGAAGTGAGTGGGAAGGATTCGACCTCAACAAAATATGTAGGAATCATATAGTCAGGCAAAGTTTCTTTTAAATGATGCCTGATTGCTGAAATAGTCCAGTCAGATTTCGTAATAAGGTAAGCACATAAGTAAAATTGAGCCTTTTCATCTCTATTGACTACAACAGTTACATCAGCAACAGCACTGTGTGACAGCAACCTATTTTCAACCTCTCCTAATTCAATCCGGTGTCCCCTAATCTTCACCTGTTGATCAATCCTCCCCAGGTACTCAAGGTTTCCATCTGGCATCCAGCGGACAAGATCTCCCGTCTTATAGATCTGATCGCCAGGCACGAAAGGATTCTCCACAAAACGCTCTTCTGTCAAGTCCGGTCGATTCAGATATCCACGGGAGACTCCGTCTCCTCCAATAACCAGCTCTCCAGGAATCCCTTCCGGCTGAAGCTGACCACTAGGACTTAAAACATAAGCCGATGTATTACTGATTGGCTTCCCAATCGGCACCGTATGGAGGTTAATCATAGACTCAGTAACAGGGCAAGCCGTGGCAAACACTGTTGTTTCGGTTGGTCCGTATACGTGAATGAGCCTGTCTTCTCCCATTGCCCTCAATGCTTTTCGCACATGTTTGACTGACACCATTTCACCGCCAAACAGGAGCTTTCGCAGCCCTTTTAGACTTTCAAGATCCACATCCACAAGCGTGTTGAATAGCGCTGTTGTCATGAACGAAATTGTTACCTGTTCTTCTTGGATTAGGCGTGAGAGCCGGAGGGCATCTCCAACCGTTTCCTTCGGAACGAGCACCAACCGCGCTCCATGAAGAAGTGATGCATAAATATCAAAGGTAGAACCGTCAAATGCATAATTGGACAACTGAAGGAACCGGTCAGTTTCTTTCACTTCCAAATAGCCGTTGTTAATAACCGTCCGGATGACATTCCGATGGGTAGTCAGATTTCCTTTCGGTTTCCCAGTAGATCCTGAAGTATAGACAATATAAGCCAAGTCTTCTGGCCCGGAAGCCCTACCTAGATTGGAAGAATCCCTTTCCTCTAAAGCTTCCTCAATTGTAAGAACCTTCCCTTCATAGGTGTCCGGAAGAACGCCTCCGTGAAGAATTACAAGTTCGGTTCCGCTGTCATCAATCATATATTGAATCCGTTCCGCCGGATAACCTGGATCGATTGGAAGATAAGCAGCACCAGATTTAAGAATGCCCAGTATACCTGCAATCATTTCAAACGAGCGCTCCGTGAGAAGTCCAACTGTCTGCCCTCTCTTTACTCCCTGTTTTACTAGGCTATGTGCGATCTGGTTAGCCATTCCATTTAGCTCTTGATAGCTAAGCTTCCTGTCTTCGAATATCAGCGCTACATTATCTGGATTTTTCGCTACTTGCTTTTCAAAAAGCTCCTGCAGCGATTTATCCTTTGGATAATGTTTCATAATATCGTTCTTTAACAGCAGCTGTTTCTTTTCTTTTTCTGTTAACAGTTCAATATCATCCAACAGACAATCTGGATTACTAATGATTTGTTGCAAAATATGATTATAATGATTAGCCATTTTTTTAATGGTTATTTCTTTAAAGAGACTAGATTTATACTCTACTGTAAACTGGAGTGTTTCCCTTTCCACAAATGCCCAGGTCATATCAAACTTTGAAATAGACCAGTTCCATTTATAAGGATGTAAATGAAGTCCAGGTATTTCAACTTGGTTATCTATATTCTGCAAAGTAAACATAGTATCGAATAATGGATTTCTGTCCAGAGTTCTGGAAATATCCAACTGTTCAATGAGTTCTTCGATAGGTATATCTGCATTTTCAAAAGCATTCAATACTTCATGCTTAACTTGTGATAGAAATTCCTGAAAAGATATATTCCCTGCTGATTTATTCCGAATTACTAATGAGTTAACGAACATACCAACAACCGGTTCTAACTCTGCATGCGGTCTCCCCGCTATTGGCGTCCCAATCAATATATCATCTTGGTTTGTATATTTTGAGAGTAAAACATGATAAGCAGCTAGTAGAATCATATACAATGTTGTGCTATCGTCATTTGAGAAGGCAGCCTTTAGTTTTGCAAGCTCACCAGCAGACACTTCAAAGTTTAGTGTTTTTCCCTCAAAGCTTTGTACTTTTGGCCGTTTATAATCCGTGGATAGCTCTAATACAGGTAGTTCTCCTGACAGGCGTTCAAGCCAGTAGGATTTCTGCTTTTTCAAATGCTCCTGCTGAGCTATTTCACGTTGCCAGCCCACATAATCTTTATATTGAACCTCTATTTTTGGAAGTACTTCCCCTTGATACAGGAGAGAGAGATCTTCTAAAAGCACAGCCACTGAAATACCATCTGAAATGATGTGATGCATATCTAACATCAAAATGAAGCGGTTATCCTTTAGTTTTACAAGACTTGCTCGAAAGAGAGGAGCGCAACTTAAATCAAAAGGCTGTATGAAAGACCTTATCAGTCCTGGCATTTCTCCTTCATCAGCCTGCATAAAATCCATACTCCATTTAACTTCAGAATGAACTTTTTGAGTGAGCTCCTGCTTGTTCAAATGAAAAGAAGTTCGTAGTGACTCGTGCCTACTTATCAGGGACTTTAATACAGAAGCTAACTGGTCGACATTTAAGTTTCCTTCTATCTCAATAATGGCCGGCATATTATAGTGAACTCCAGATTCTCTTCCCTCCAACTGATTCACAGCAAACATACGCCTTTGAGAAGAGGAAACTGGGTAAAAAGGTTTTTCTTCCATTGGAAGAATAGATTTATACTGTATTTCTTTCGAATCATAAATCAACCTGGTCATTTCCTTCAGAGTGGTCGAAGTGAATATCTGTCGTAGAGAGACTGCTTTATTAAATTCCTTCTGAATCCTATGGACCAGAACAGATGCTTTTAGAGAGTGTCCGCCTAATTTGAAAAAATCATCTGTGCGACTGACATTTTCGATACCGAGCAGTTCTTTCCAAATCTCAGCCATTTTTATTTCTCTTCCTACAGGTAGTTCGTAATCCACTTGGAGATCTCTGTATACAAAAGGATTTGGGAGCGCTCTTTTATCAACCTTTCCATTTGTCGTAAGCGGTAGTTCTTTCAATCTTATAATGCTAGTAGGGATCATATACTCTGGTAATTTCCTTTTTAATTCCATCTGTAGATCCTGTTCGGACCACTCTGTCTCTGACACTACATAGGCACATAAGTAGGATCCGTACTCGTGGCTATTTGCTGTTATCACAACAGCATTTTGGATATCCGGATTTTCAAGTATCCTGGTTTCAATTTCTCCTAGCTCTATCCGGTGTCCTCTCAATTTAACCTGCTCATCCATTCTTCCAAGATATTCAATATTTCCATCTGGTAACCAGCGTACCCAATCGCCCGTTCTATATAACGTTCCATTTCCAAAAGGATTTTTAACAAACCGCTCGGCCGTAAGACCTGGAAGATTTAGATAGCCTTTTCCTACCCCTTCTCCTCCAATACACAATTCGCCAGGAACGCCAATAGGCTGAAGCTGGAGATATTGGTTTACTACATATAGAAAAGTATTATTTAAAGGCTTTCCAACCGGAACCGTTCCTGTAACCTTTACTGCTGAATCTACAGCATATGTTGCTGCAAAAACTGTCGTTTCAGTAGGCCCATATCCATTAATCAGTCGGTTTTCTCCAAGGTAGTCAAAAGCTTTACTTACATGTTTAACAGAGGCCTTCTCTCCACCAAAAATAATTTTCCTCATGCCTTTCAAACAAGAAAGTTCCAAGTCGACAAGCGCATTAAATAGGGCTGCCGTCATAAAGGAAACAGTAATATTCTCATCCTGGATATATCCCGACAGTGCTTTCATATCTAATGCCGTTTCCTGTGGAATCAATACAAGAGTTGCTCCATTCAGCAGAGCACTGTAAATATCGAATACAGATCCGTCAAACGCGTAATTAGAAAGCTGCAGTATTCGATCTGTTTCTAAGATTTCAATATATCCGTTGTTTATAATTGTCTTAATAACATTTTGATGAGCAGTAAGATTTCCTTTAGGTTGTCCGGTCGATCCTGAAGTATAGATGATATAAGCTATATCTCCCGGTTCATTTTTATTCAATAGATTATGACTGGATTCCCGAGCCCACGCTTTCTCACTAAGAATTAAGACCTGACCCATATAACCCTCTGGAATTAATTGCTCACTCTGTACTACTATGAATTCTGTTTGACTGTCTTTAAGCATATAACGAACCCGTTCTGAAGGGCTGCTTGGCTCAATTGGGACATATGTTCCTCCCGCTTTCAAAACCCCGAGCATGGCTACAATCATTTCAGCTGATCTTTCCAAGATAAGCCCTACTGTATGGCCGCGAGCGACCCCTCTTTTCTGCAGACTACGGGCCACTTGATTCGCCTGTTCGTTTAATTCTTTATAAGTTAATAGACATTTCTCCATTGAAATAGCAATTTGATCAGGAGCTTCAGCTGCTTTATCCTCAAAGATCTCATGAATCGTTTTAGATCTCGGATAGTGTTCCTTTCTTCCACTGAACACCTCTACCAGAATATCGACTTCTTCTTTTCCAGCCAACTGAATATCAGCAATTGGCATCTCAGGACTGCTGATAATCTGCATGAGAATATGATTAAAGTGGCTTTGCATCCTTTCAATCGTTTCCCTTTTAAACAGGGCTGTACTGTATTCAATCGATATGGAAAGAGCGTCATCCTCAATCACAATCCAGTTCAAATCAAATTTCGCATTTCTCCAGCTCCAGTTATATGGATGAATATGTAATCCCGGAATATTCAACTTAGCAGCATCCATATTCTGAAAAGTAAGCATGGTATCAAACAGAAGATTTCGATTCATCGAGCGGTGTCCACCCAACTGGTCTGCCAGCTCTTCGATTGGATAATCTGCATGTTCATAAGCTTGCAAAACATTCTGTTTTACTTCGCTTAAAAACTTTGAGAAAGTCCATTTATCATCAAGGACATTCCTCAATGGAATTGTATGGGCAAACATACCGACGATTCCTTCAGTATCAGCATGAGATCGTCCTGCAACCGCTGTGCCAATAGCAATTTCTTTCTGTCCTGTGTACTTTGACAGCATGATATGATAAGCCGCTAAAAATGTCATAAATAAAGTGGCTCCGCTTTCGGTTGATACATCCTTTAGCTTCTGAATCAGATTAGGAGCTACCTCAAAGGTGCTAATCGCCCCCTTGTAATCCTTTTCCGCAGGTCTGCAGTAATCAGTCGGAATCTCAAGTATAGGCATTTCCTTCTGAAAAATATCTGTCCAGAAAGATTTCTGTTTATGGAGACGCTCTTTTTGAGTCGCACTCTGCACCCAGACAGCATAATCTTTATATTGAAGTGGAACCTCTGGAAGCTGATTCCCCATATACAGTTCTGCTAGTTCCTGCATAAGAATGTTCATGGAGATTCCGTCAGTAATGATATGATGCATATCAATCATTAGTAGGTGACGTCTGCTGCTCAACTTGATGATGCCTGCTCTTATCAAAGGAACTTTAGTAAGGTCAAAAGGCTGTATAAAAGAAGCTATAACTTGTTCAACCGCATCTTCTGTACACTCCGTGATTCTTAGACTAAAATCAGCTTTTTGATGTACTTTCTGCACAATCTCTTCTTCTCTTGCAATGACTGTTGTGCGTAGTGACTCATGTCTTTGAATCAGAGACATAAAAGCTTGATTTAATTGTTGCAAATCTAAATTACCGTGAATTTCAAATACACCAGGGACGTTATAACTTGTATTTTTTTTGTGCTCTTCAAGCTTTTCTACCAAATAAATTCTTTTTTGGGAGGATGTCGCTGGGTAATAATCACTTACCTTTACCGACGGAATTCGGTCAAAAGTGCCTTTCTGGTTGCTCTGTATATAATCAGCCAGCTCTTTTACTGTCGGCCGCGAAAATATCACCTTGAGAGGCAACTCGACTTTAACCTCTTTATGTAGACGCGAGGCGAGTAGCGTAGCCTTGAGTGAATGTCCGCCAAGTTCGAAAAAGTTATCATAAAGGCTCACTTTCTCGACACCGAGTATATCCTGCCAAATCTCTGCTATTGTTTTTTCTGTTTCTGTTTCTGGATCCTTATATAGTTCTATCACGCTACTAGGAGCAGGCAGCCTACCTTTGTCCACCTTCCCATTTGAGGTGAGTGGAATTTCATCCAGCTGCACAAATCTTGCAGGAATCATGAAACTAGGAAGCTTTTCCTGTAAAAATTTCTTCAATGCTACAGTTTCTACTTTCAACTCAGCCACATAATAAGCATATAAGTAAGATCCATTCGATCCTTCTCCTTTTAAAGCTACTACACAGTTTTGTATGTCAGGATATTCAGCCAGTCTAGCCTCGATCTCGCTTAGTTCTATTCTATGTCCACGGAGTTTTATCTGTTGATCCAATCTCCCCAGGCATTCCAAATTCCCATTAGGTAGCCAGCGTACTAAATCGCCAGTTTTATATACCTTACCTTCACCGAAAGGATTATCTATAAAGAATTTGTTTGTAAGCTCACTTTGGTTTAAATAACCTTTGCCTACTCCATCTCCGCCTATATATAATTCCCCAGGAACACCCATTGGTTGAAGATGACCAGAGCGGCTTACAACATACAGCTGTGTATTATTCATTGGACGACCTATAGGAATACAATCTAAGGAATTTACTTTATGATCAGCTTCATACGTTACAGCAAATACCGTTGTTTCCGTTGGACCATAACCATTAATTATCCGGTTATCTCCTAGATAATTGACGGCTTTGCGAACATGTTTTATAGAAGCCTTCTCGCCGCCCATCAAGACTTTTCTCAAGTTTTTCAAACAAGATATCTGCTCATCTACAATTACATTAAACAATGCGGTAGGCATAAAAGATATCGTAATATTTTCCTCTTCCATTAACCTTGCAATTTCCTTAAGATCGCTAGCAGCTTTGTTTGGAGCAAGCACGAGTCTAGCTCCATTCAACAAGGCACTGTATATGTCAAACACGGAACCATCAAAAGCGTAATTCGCTAACTGGAGAAGCCTATCGGCCGTTGTAATTTCAATATAGCCGTTATTTTTCACTGTTTTAATGACGTTACGGTGGGAAATCTGGCAACCTTTCGGTCTCCCAGTGGTACCAGATGTGTAAATAATATAAGCTGTGTCATCTGGTACATTTTCCTTTGCAAGGTCATCCTTTCCTTCCTGCATCCATTCGCCTTCTTCTAAAACAAGAGCATGACCTTTAAAGAAATTAGGAATTAGTTTTTGTACCTGAACGACTAAATGATCCGTACCACTGTCCTCCAACATATACTGAATTCGATCTGAAGGATATGTTGGATCGATAGGAAGATACGCACCACCAGCTTTTAAAATACCGAGCATGCTGATTATCATCTCTGCCGAACGTTCCATCAGAAGAGCAACTGTCTTCCCTCGAGATACTCCCGACTTTTGTAGATGTTTAGCTATCTGGTTTGCTTTTTCATTTACTTCTCTGTAGGTAATAGACCGCTCTCCGAACACTAGAGCTATCTGTTCAGGCAAGTGTTTTGCCTGTTCTTCAAATAACTCAGAAAGCACTTTATCCTTCGGATAATCTGTAGTAGTCTGGTTCCACTTCTCAAATATTTTTAGTTCTTCCTCTGTAGCAAGACTAATGTCTCCAATGGCAGTAAGAGGAGATTCTACTGCCACCTGGGCCAACTTCTCGAGATAAACAGGCAGTCTTTTAATGAGCTCTTTAGGATAGACAGCTCCGTTATATGTTATTTTTCCGTTTAACTCTTCACCTGCATGGAGCTGAATAACCAATTCGTAGTTTGTCTGCTCAAAAGCTGTAACTCCGGTTATTCTAAATCCCAGTTCAGGATCACCATTCACCCCAGACCAGTCCATTGGATAATTCTCAAATGCAAAAATATGATCAAATATTGGCCCTTGTGCTGCTTTCACTGATTGAATATCTGCCAGAGAAATAAAGTCATAGTTTTTCGCCTCTAATGAAGCACACTGCACCTGACTAAGGACCTCGACGACCGTCTCATCATCTAATGCTGCAATCCGGACAGGGATGGTGTTTATAAACAATCCAACAATTTTTTCTACTTCAGGAATATTTGACGGCCTTCCAGATACCACTGAGCCAAAGACAACATCATCAATATCATTCAACTTCTGAAGTAGAATTCCCCATAAGGTCTGGATAAGAATGTTTAATGTCACATGCTGTGATATAGCCAACTCTTTCAGCTTCCTTGTCAATACTGAATTTAATCTGAAATGAAGTTCTTCCCTTCTATATTCACTTGATAGATTGGATTTTTTATAGGGGATCCCCGACAGATTCTCATATCCATTTAAATATCCAGCCCAGAAAGCCTTTGCTTCTTCTTCATTCTGCTCTTCCAGCCACCGTATATAAGCACTAAATGGCATTGATTTCTCATTTTGGTTTAATTGGCCGTGCTGCTGACATCTATACTCCTCAAACAGTTCCTTAAGCAATAATCCGATGCTCCAGCCGTCCAATATAATATGATGAAAGCTCAACAGAATCTGATATGTAGCGTCTCCTGTCCGAATTACCACCATCCGAAAAAGGAGATCCCGGGAAAGATCAAATCCTCTTTCCCGGTCCTTACGCTTTAGGTTCATCAGAAAATCATACTGTGCACTTTTGCTTAGGTTGGATATATCCTCTACTTGAACAGATGTTTTTCTACTTTTTAGAACGAGCTGTGTTGGCTCCTTTACTTTTGAGTACAAAAAGACTGTACGTAAAACATCCTGTTTTTCAACGATTCTATTCAAACTAACTTCAAGATGTTTTACATTAAGATTTCCTTCTACCTCCATCGTCATCTGCTCAAAATAAGCATGGTCCTTTGGATGATTTAAACAATGAAATAGTATTCCATGCTGCATCGGAGATAGACGGTATAGGTCATTTACGTTTTTTTTATTAAACACACCCTATAACCCCCAATGTAATATAAATTAATTCTTCTCTTCAAAAGCCTCAAAGATATCGTCTAAATCACTTGCGGTCAATTTGGTCATGCTGAAGTCGCTTGGAGTCCTCTCTGTTTCTTCCTTACTTTCACAATGTTTAATCAATAAAGTCAGATAATGTATGAAACGTTCTCCAAAGAATTTTATGCTGCTGCTATAAAAACTCCTCTGATCATAAAGCAATATCATTCTTAGCTGCTGCCCAGAAACATAACTGTTCATTTGAATAGGATAAGGATTCTCATTAATCATACTAATCTGTTTCCCAATCGGCATGTTAAATATCTCATGGTTAAACTGACCTAAGTAATTAAAGCTGATTTCCGGTTTGAGATTAAATTTAAAGTCCGTATCGTTTTCAAGAGCCAAATATTTAATTACCCCATACCCCGCACCTTTATTTGGTATATCGCGAATGTTTTCTTTAACCGCTTTGATTACTGAAGAAAAATGGTCTGAGTCTAGTTCAAAAACAACCGGGAACATGCTTGTAAACCATCCCACTGTTCTGCTTAAATTTACTTTTTCTAACAGATTTTCTCGACCATGACCTTCTAAGGTAACGGCCATGCTGTTCTTGCCAGTCCACTCTTTAACTGCGAGAACAAGTGCAGCAAGCAAAAGATCATTTATCTCTGTCTGATAGGCCTGATGAGCATTTGTTAAAAGGATTTTAGTTTCTTCTTCACCCAGACAGAATTCTTCTAATTGAGTATTCCCGTAGAGAGAAGTCCCCGTAACACTTTGATCTTTTGGAAGAGGCGGGACAATTTTCGACTCTAATTTTCTCCAATAAGGAATCTCTTTTTGAAGCTTTTGGCTCTTTGCATATTTATATAGCTCTTTCGCCCAAGATTGATATGAAGTCGTTTTAGCAGGAAGAACTGATCCTCCTTCATCATGCAGATACGAAAAATCCTCCAAAATAATACGCCATGAAACACCGTCAACAACCAGATGATGGATGACTATCAGAAGATAACTACCTTCTTCGGTATTGAAGATAGCAAGTCTTACAAGCGGCCCCTCTGAAAGGTTAAGACTGCCCTGTATCCGTGTTGCTTCCTTCTCTATCAAGGCCTCTGCATTCTCCGCTCCATAAAACTCCAGCACTTCAATAGTTAAATCTATACCTTCCAGTCCTCTGTTATACTGTGAAAAAACTTCACGTGAGAAAACCATGCGAAGGGCATCATGGTGCTCACAAATCTTCTGCATGCTATCCTTTACGGCTATAGGATTCCAACGCTTTTTCCGGAAAAGCATCATGGATTGATTAAAGTGTCCTACTTCATGATACTGCTGAGAAAAAAACCATTTCTGCACTGGCGTGAGCGGAACATCCCCCTCAATCAATCCTTGTTCCTCATTAGCCTGGCTAGACTGTAAATAAGGGATCAAATCCGATATGGAAGGATTCTTAAATAAGTCCTTCATATCGAATTTCAACCGATGTTCATGAAGTTTTGCCGCAATCTGAATAGCTTTAATTGAATCTCCTCCTAGTTCAAAGAAATTATCATGGATACCAACAGCCTCAATCTGTAGGACCTCTTGCCAAGTTTGAGCCATTATTTTCTCCAATTCTGTTTTAGGTGCAGTGTAATTCTCAGCGCTCTTCTTTAATTTCGGCTCAGGTAGAGCTGCGTAATCAAGTTTTCCGTTTAAAGTGAGCGGAAAAGAGTCTAGCTCGACAAAAAAAGCAGGTATCATATATTCTGGTAGAGTTCTCAATAAATGAGCCCGTAGCTCTGAAACGCTCCATTCTTTGTTTGAGATCAAATACGCACAGAGGTTCAAGTTTCCGTCCTCAGTTTTTCTTGAAGAAACAATAGCTTCTTCAATTGAAGGATGGGCCAATAAGCAAGCTTCAATCTCTCCCAGTTCGATTCGGTAACCCCTTATCTTGACTTGGGAATCCTTCCTTCCTAAATACTCTAAATTTCCGTCTGGAAGCCAACGAGCGAGATCTCCTGTCCGATACATTCTTTGTCCAATCTCAAAAGGATTTGTCATAAACTTCTGACATGTCAACTCTTCCATGTTTAGGTAACCCCTTGCAACTCCTGTACCGGAGATGTAGAGTTCGCCTGGCACTCCTGCTGGCAAGAGATTTATTTGATTATCAAGTACATAAGCTTTTGTAAGTTCTAAAGGTGCTCCTATATTGCTGATATAAGATGTTTCAGCTGGATTCATCACTTTATATGTGGCATAAACTGCTGTTTCAGTTGGGCCGTACATATTAATAATCTGTGTATCAGGATAAACCTGTCTCCATTGCTCCAGTTGGTTGGGATATAGGGCTTCTCCGGCCAGCATAACTTTCCTTATCTTCAAGTTGTAGAAAGTTCTATTAAGTTCCGCAGACATTGGAACGAAGGAAGACGGTGTCTGACACATAATAGTTACCTTCTCTTTTTCCATAATTGTTAGAAGCTTTTCTGGGCTTCTGCTATCCATTTGAGATATTACAACCAACTTTCCTCCCCTCAGCAAAGAACCGAAGATTTCCCATACTGAGACGTCGAAACAATAGGAATGAAAGAATAGCCATATATCTTCTTCATCAAAATCAAATATGTTATTTTGATTACAGAAAAGACGCACTGCATTCCTATGCTCCACCATTACCCCCTTTGGCTTTCCTGTGGAACCTGAGGTATATATCAGATACGATAAATCTTCTGCTGAAGCAGTTTCACTCAGATTATGAACTTCAAAAGATGCAGCTAGAATATCATCGATTTTCAAAATACTTCCATTAAATTCTGTAGGACCAAATGTAGAATTAGTACAGACTAAAACCTTTGATCTGCTGTCATTGAGCATGTACAATATTCTATCCTCAGGATAGCTCGGATCAATCGGCATATAGGCTGCACCCGCTTTTAATACCCCTAAGATAGCTACAATCATGTCAATGGACTTTTCGAATAACAACCCTACAATCTGATTTTTTCCGATCCCTTTATTCCTTAAAGCTCTGGCCAGCTGATTTGAACGTGCATTAAGAGCTCTATATGTGATTTGCTCGTTGCCAGAAACAATTGCAACGTTGTCAGGGCTTTTATTCACCTGTTGCTCAAACAAGCCATGCAGAGTTTCAACTTTCGCCTGCTGAAACCCGGTCTGATTAAACTTTATAAGAACCTCCTGTTTTTCACTTTCTGTAGCCAGTTGGATATGACCAATCAGGATATCAGGATTTTTTAGAATCTGATCAAGAATATGAATGTAATGGGTAACCATTCTTTCCACAGATTGTTTTTTAAACAGACGAGTGCTGTATTCTACCGACAAACGGAGATTTTCAGTTTCATCTATAACCCAGCTAAGGTCGAACTTTGATGTATCCATTTCTAACTGCATTACGTTAAGTTGTAGTCCATCATGATCCGTTTGAAATTTCTCCATGTTCTGAAGAATGAACATTGTATCAAACAAAGGATTTCGATTTAACACACGTTGGAGCCCCAGTTTTTCGACCAATTCTTCAAATGGATATTCACTATGTTCTTGTGCAAGAAGCACCTCATTTTTCACCTGATTTAAAAATTCGCTAAATGATTGTCCAGCATTTGATTTATGACGTAGCGCCAGAGTATTGACAAACATGCCGACTACTTTTTCCGTGTCTGAGTGAGAACGCCCTGCAATCGGTGAACCAATCACAATATCATCCTGACCTGTATACTTATGCAGAAGAACATGATAGGCTGCCAGCATAGTCATGTAAAGAGTCACATCTGATTGAGAAGAAAAAAGTTTAATCCTTTCCGTAAACGCTCTACTAAAATCCATCTGCAGCAAATCACCGTCGAACTTCTGTACCTGTGGTCTCGAATAATCAGTATGCATATCCAGCACAGGAATTTCGCCTTCAAAACGTTTTTTCCAGAAAATCTCTTGACGCTTTAAGGAGTCAACTTGACTCTGTTGCCAAACCGCATAATCCTTATATTGGATAGTCGCCTCTTGAAGCTCCCGTCCGTGATAGAGATCATAGAACTCCTGAAGCAGTATATTTACAGATATTCCATCTGAAATGATGTGATGAAAATCAATCATGAGTATATGCGATTCAGCATTAATCTGTACTAACTGCGACCTTAATAGAGGGGCACAGCTTAAATCGAATGGTCGAATAAACTCTTTTTTAAGAGTATCAATATTTGGATCCTGCGCAATGACATGCACCAGCGGCCAATCCAAATTATTATGAATTTTTTGTACAAGCTGTTCTTCTTCGAAGTGGAATGATGTCCTTAAAATTTCATGTCGTTGAATTAGACAGTTTAATGATTCTTGAACCTTTTCAAGGTCCAGCTTTCCATCTACTTTTAACAGTATTGGAATATTATAATGAATTCCCTTTTCCTCCATCATCTGCAAAACATAAATTCGTTTCTGCGCAAAAGAAACAGGATAGTACTCTTTTTCGGTAGTACGCCTAATTGCCTCAAAAGAGCTTTGAGACTGCTCATCGATATGTTGAGCTAGCTTTTTAACTGTTGGGAAACTAAAAATTCGCTTCAGACTTACTTCTGTTCTCATAATTTTATGAATTCTGGCTGAAAGAATCGTAGCTTTAAGAGAGTGCCCTCCAAGTTCAAAAAAATTATCATTCAGGCTTACCTGCTCTACCTGCAAAATTTCCTTAAATATTTCGGCCAGCGCCTTCTCTGTATCCGTGACAGGTTCTACATAAAGCTTTGTTCCCTTATTTTTACTTCTTTCTGCGGGAAGCCTATTTTTATCCACTTTTCCATTTGGAGTAAGCGGAAGCTCCTCAAGATAGGAAAAATGAGTTGGAATCATGTAAGCTGGCAAGTGTTCTGCCAGATACTCGCGCAAAGAAGCTTCCAATACCTCTCCCTTCCAGACGATATAGGCACAAAGGTAAGAATGCCCCTGACTGTCTATTTTCATAGTGGCCGCCGCCTCGCGGACCGCTGGAAATTCTTTTAGTCGACTTTCAATTTCTCCAAGCTCAATCCGGTGACCTCTGACTTTCACTTGTTGGTCTATTCTTCCCAAGTACTCAAGGTTTCCATCTGGCATCCAGCGGACCAGATCCCCCGTCTTATAGATTTGATCGCCAGGCACGAAAGGATTCTCCAAAAAACGCTCTTCTGTCAAGTCTGGTCGATTCAGATATCCGCGGGAGACTCCGTCTCCTCCGATAACCAGCTCTCCAGGAATCCCTTCCGGTTGAAGCTGACCACTAGGGCTTAAAACATAAGCCGATGTATTACTAATTGGCTTCCCAATCGGCACCGTATGGAGGTTAATCATAGACTCAGTAACAGGGCAAGCCGTGGCAAACACTGTTGTTTCGGTTGGTCCATATACGTGAATGAGCCTGTCTTCTCCCATTGCCCTCAATGCTTTTCGCACATGTTTGACTGACACCATTTCACCGCCAAACAGGAGCTTTCGCAGCCCTTTTAGACTTTCAAGATCCACATCCACAAGCGTGTTGAATAGCGCTGTTGTCATGAACGAAATTGTTACCTGTTCTTCTTGGATTAGGCGTGAGAGCCGGAGAGCATCTCCAACCGTTTCCTTCGGAACGAGCACCAACCGCGCTCCATGAAGAAGTGATGCATAAATATCAAAGGTAGAACCGTCAAATGCATAATTGGACAACTGAAGGAACCGGTCAGTTTCTTTCACTTCTAAATAGCCGTTGTTAATGATCGTCCGGATGACATTCCGATGGGTAGTCAGATTTCCTTTCGGTTTCCCAGTAGATCCTGAAGTATAGACAATATAAGCTAAGTCTTCTGGCCCGGAAGCCCTACCTAGATTGGAAGAATCCCTTTCTTCTAAAGCTTCCTCAATTGTAAGAACCTTCCCTTCATAGGTGTCCGGAAGAACGCCTCCGTGAAGAATTACAAGTTCGGTTCCGCTGTCATCAATCATATATTGAATCCGTTCCGCCGGATAACCTGGATCGATCGGAAGGTAAGCAGCACCAGATTTAAGAATGCCCAGTATACCTGCAATCATTTCAAACGAGCGCTCCGTGAGAAGTCCGACCTTCTGCCCTTTCTTTACTCCCTGTTTTACCAAGCTACGTGCAATCTGATTAGCCATTCTGTTGAGTTCCTTGTATGTGAGAACCTTATTTTCAAACACCAAAGCGACATTATTAGGTGTTTTTGCTGCTTGTCCTTCAAAAAGTTGAGTTACAGTACGATCTTTCGGAAAGTCCACCGAAGTTTCATTAAACCGTTTAAGTAATTTGTCTATTTCTGCTTGTTCCAAAAGAGCAAGGGTGGAAATTTCACTTTGAATATCTTCAGAAAGCGCCTCTAAAATAAATTGAAAATACCTTAATAACTTTTTTAAGACAATCTCTGAGAAACCAGACACCACTCTTATTTCAAATCGGTCGAATGTAGTTGACACGGAAAAATCAAATAATGTATTCGTTTTCTCATAACTATTAACCCCATATGATAAAGGCGAACCTTCCAATCCGTTATACACATGAAAATCTACAAAATTAAAAACGGCATCAAAAATAGGATTTTCATTTACTTCTGTTCTCCCTATCAGCTCAGCAATTTTTCTAAAAGGAAAACGACCCTTGCTCTTTAAATCCACATGCTTACGGTGGACTTTCGTAAGCAGTGATTGCCATGTTCCAGATTCATCTATCTCTATGCGAAAAGGTGTTGTATTCAGGAAACAACCAAGTACCTTCTCTGCATCCTGTGTAACTGGCCTCGCATTCTCAATCAATCCTATCGTCAAATCATTTTCATAGGTAATCATCCGCATCATAAACAGATAGGCTGTTAAGCAAAGTATCTTTAGAGTCGTTCCTTCTTCCTTAGCAACTTTCTTCAATCTCTGCAGTAGGTCAGAGTCGAGCTCCATAATATAAGCTCCCACTTCTTGCTCAGCTCCATATGGAAGTTCAAGCCTTTTAAAATCTGACAACTCCTGCTGCCAATAGGTCGTTAGGTCTTCTTGCTGTGAAACAACCATCTGATCCACTACATAATCCTTATAGCTACTCTTCAGTCCTACCAATTCCACAGGGCCGATTTTTAACCTGAAATATACATCTACCAACGCTGTCATAAACGAGGCAACACTCCAGCCATCCATAATGGCATGATGGACTATCCAAGCAAAAGTGACCTGACGGTCGTTTAACCTATATACACGAAGCCTCCAAAGGGATCCCCCTTTTAGCTCAAACGGATTCTGACGATCTTCCAAAAGAGAACGCTCAATAAAATCCTCCTGCTCTTTTTCTGTATATACTGATAGATCATGCTCTATAATATCGACTGGAACTGACTGGTAGACAACTTGAAGAGGCACAGGTCCTTCATCTAAGAAAAAGCCCGTTCGTAAAATTTCATGTTTATTCATTAATAAGGTCATAGCTTCAGTTAATTTTCCCAATTCAAATGAATCATCCTCTAGCTGATAAACAAGTTGGTCGTGATAAAGCGCCTTTTCTGGATTTCTCATAGAATAAAAAACCATTCCCTGCTGGATATCACTCATTGGATAAACATCTACTACTTTATGAACTAGGGAAGTGTGTTCCTCAAGGAACCTGTTCTTCAGGTCCTGTAGTTCTTTTCTTTTTTCTATACGTTTACGTTCTTCTTCCAGTGAACCATTTTGTATACCAGCATACGCGACTAGCTCTTTTATAGTTGGATGTTCATACAAATCTTTGATCTGAATAGTCCAGTCCATTTTCCTGTTCATAAGACTAATCAATCCGATTGCTTTAATAGAGTCTCCCCCCAGATTGAAAAAGCTGTCACTTATGCCAAGGGAGGTACCTAAAAACTCTTCCCAAACAGACCGTATACGGCCTTCCAACGGATTCCGGGGCTCCTCATGGATAGTGCCTTTCACTTCTGGGGCCGGAAGCCTGTGACGGTCTACCTTACCATTGGCAGTGAGTGGCATCATTTCAAGCTGAATAAAATAAGAAGGAATCATATAAGACGGAACTTTTTTAGCCAAATCCGCTCGAAGCTCAAAAGTACTCAATTCCTCTTCAGCCGTATAGTAGGCGGCCAAAGCTTGCCCTTGTTCCTCTTCGAAGGCTTGTACAAAAATTTCTCTGATTCCACTACAAAGAAGTAGCTGGGTTTCAACCTCTCCTAATTCAATACGGTGCCCGCGGATTTTGACCTGGTCATCCATTCTTCCAAGGTACTCCAGGTTTCCATCTTCCAGCCATCGGGCCAGGTCACCTGTTTTGTACATCCGCTCTCCTGGTTGAAACGGATTTTCGACAAAGCGCTCTTCCGTTAGCTCTGGACGATTCAAATAACCTCTAGCCACACCTTCCCCGGCCACATACATTTCACCGCCAATTCCAACGGGTAGGAGGTTCTTCTGTCCATCCAGCACATACACCTGAAGAGTGGGAATCGGCTTTCCAATATTGCTGATGTTAGTCTCGATTTCTTTTTCAGTAATTTCCTTATACGTGACATGAACAGTCGTTTCCGTAATCCCGTACATATTAATCAACTGCGTGGAAGGATAGGCTGCTTTCCAGTCCTTCAGCTGTAGAGGAGATAGCTTTTCCCCCCCAAAAATGACTTTGCGGACAGGCATCTCGGCTGGCTTCATCTTTTTCATCTGGTGAGAAAGCTGATAAAACGCCGTAGGCGTCTGGTTCAAGATGGTCACCTTCTCTTTAAGTAGAAGCTCAGCAAAAGCCTCCGGATCCCGAGCCACAAAAGATGGAACAAGAACTAGCCGGCCTCCATACAACAAGGCACCATACATTTCCCAAACTGAAAAATCAAAACAATAGGAGTGGAACAATGTCCAAACATCTTCTTCCGAGAAATCAAAGAGATTCTGATCGTTAAACAAGAGACGTACCACGTTCCGGTGCTCCACCATAACTCCTTTCGGCTGTCCAGTAGATCCCGAGGTATAGATGATATAAGCCAAGTCTTTCGGACCAGCTTCCACTTCCAGATCCGAAGGATCTTCTTTCTCCCATTCCCGTTTCCAAAGCCCTAGTACCTGTCCGGAATAATGGGCGGGAACGTCTTCTGCATACTGGACAATCAACTTTTCGGCCCCGCTATCTTCAAGCATATAGCGGATTCTTTCCTCCGGATAATCCGGATCAATCGGAAGATAAGCTGCACCCGCCTTTAATATACCGAGGATACTTATAATCATCTCGGGTGAACGATCGACTAGAAGGCCTACTATCTGTTCGCGACCTACCCCCTGCTTCTGAAGAAGGCGGGCCACTTGGTTAGATTTTCTATGTAGTTCACCATACGACAAACAATCTTCTCCCAGAGTTAAAGCAATCTTGTCTGGCGCCTTATTAGCCCGCTCTACAAAAAGACTTACCAATGTTTTTTCCTGAGGATAGTCAACTTTCTGGTTATTAAACTGATGCAGAAGAGAAAATGTTTCCTCATTTTCGAGAAGCTGTTCATTCCTAAACCGCTGATCTAAATTATCAATCAAAATGTATAAAGCACGTTCAAAATAGCCTAAAAGTCTTTTAATAGTTAAATCCGAAAAAGAAGAAACAATCCTGATTTCAAATTGATTTAGAGTTGTAGAAATTGAAAAATCAAATAAAGTATTGGTTTTTTCATAACTCTCTTTTCTAGGGGTTATGGAATGCTTCTTGATATTTTCATATGTGTGAAAGTCTATGAAATTAAATAAAATATCAAAAACAGGGTTATCCAAAGCACTTGAAGCACCTATAGCTTCCGATATTCTTTTAAAAGAAAGACGTCCAAATTTTTTCTTATCAATTTGTTTTTTATGAACTTTCCTTAATAGCGTCTCCCAAGTCTCTTCTTTATCTATAGAAATCCTAAAAGGAATTGTGTTTAAAAAACAGCCGAGCATTTTTTCAGCATCCTCAGTAACCGGCCTTGCGTTCTCAACCAAACCTATAGTTATATCACTTTCAAACGTGATCAACTTCATTACAGAGAGGTAGGCAGTCAGACACATTGTTCTTATAGTAGTCTTCTCTTTTTTAGCAACTCGTTTAAGTTGTTGAAGAAGTTCTGGATTTAGCATTTTAGTAGTTGTTTTAGTTTCCTGTGTAGCTTCAAATGGAAGTTGAAGCCTCTTAAAATCTTCCAACTCCTTCTGCCAGTAAGTCGTTAAATCTTTCTGCTGGGAAACAATCATCTGGTCCACTATGTAATCCTTATAGTTGCTCTTCAGTTGAGACAGTTGTACAGTACCAGCTTTTAACTTGAAATATACGCCTACTAACTCCGTCATAAACGAGGCAACACTCCAGCCATCCATAATGGCATGATGGACTATCCAAGCAAAAGCGACCTGACGGTCGTTTAACCTATATACCCGAAGCCTCCAAAGGGGTCCCTCTTTTAGCTCAAACGGATTCTGACGATCTTCCAAAAGAGAACGCTCAATAAAATCCTCCTGCTCTTTTTCTGTATATACTGATAGATCACGCTCTATGATATCGACTGGAACTGACTGGTAGACAACTTGAAGAGGCACAGATCCTTCATCTAAGAAAAAGCCCGTTCGTAAAATTTCATGTTTATTCATTAATAAGGTCATAGCTTCAGTTAATTTTCCCACTTCAAATGAAGTATCCTCTAGCTGATAAACAAGTTGGTCATGATAAAACGCTTCTTCTGGATATTTCAAAGAATAAAAAACCATTCCCTGCTGGATATCACTCATTGGATACACATCAACCACTTTATAAGCTAAAGAGACGTGCTCCGCAAGGAACTTACTCTTCAAATCCTGCAATTCTTTTCTTTTTTCTATTCGTTCCTCTTCCAGTGAAAAACTTTTTGCACCGGCATACGCGACTAGCTCTTTTATAGTTGGATATTCATACAAATCTTTAATCTGAATAGCCCAGTCCATTTTCCTATTCATAAAACTAATCAATCCGATGGCTTTGATAGAGTCTCCTCCCAGATTGAAAAAGCTGTCAGTTACACCAAGAGAGGTGCCTAAAAACTCCTCCCAGATAGACCGTACACGGCCTTCCAGCGGATTCTGGGGCTCCTCATGGATAACACCTTTCACTTCCGGAGCCGGAAGCCTGTGGCGATCAACCTTACCATTGGAAGTGAGTGGCATCATTTCAAGCTGAATGAAATAAGAAGGAACCATATAAAATGGGACTCTTTTGGCCAATTCCATTCGGAGTCCCGAAGGACTCAATTCCTCTTCGGCTGTATAATAGGCAACCAAAGCTTGTCCCTGTTCCTCTTCAAAAGCTTGTACAAAAACTTCTCTAATTCCGCTACAGAGAAGTAGCTGGGTTTCAACCTCTCCTAATTCGATCCGATGGCCACGGATTTTAACCTGGTCATCCATTCTTCCAAGGTACTCCAGATTCCCATCTTCCAGCCATCGGGCCAGGTCACCTGTTTTGTACATCCGCTCTCCTGGTCGAAACGGATTTTCGACAAAGCGCTCTTCCGTTAAATCCGGCCGGTTCAAATAACCTCTAGCCACACCTTCCCCAGCCACATACATTTCACCACCAACTCCAATAGGTAGGAGGTTCTTCTGGCTACCTAGCACATACACTTGAAGGGTAGGAATCGGCTTTCCAATATTGCTGATGTTAGTCTCAATTTCTTTTTCAGTGATTTCCTTATACGTGACATGAACAGTCGTTTCCGTAATCCCGTACATATTAATCAACTGCGTGGAAGGATAGGCTGCTTTCCAGTCCTTCAGCTGTAGAGGAGATAGCTTTTCCCCCCCAAAAATGACTTTGCGGACAGGCATCTCGGCTGGCTTCATCTTTTTCATCTGGTGAGAAAGCTGATAAAACGCCGTAGGCGTCTGGTTCAAGATGGTCACCTTCTCTTTAAGTAGAAGCTCAGCAAAAGCCTCCGGATCCCGAGCCACAAAAGATGGAACAAGAACTAGCCGACCTCCATACAACAAGGCACCATACATTTCCCAAACTGAAAAATCAAAACAATAGGAGTGGAACAATGTCCAAACATCTTCTTCCGAGAAATCAAAGAGATTCTGATCGTTAAACAAGAGACGTACCACGTTCCGGTGCTCCACCATAACTCCTTTCGGCTGTCCAGTAGATCCCGAGGTATAGATGATATAAGCCAAGTCTTTCGGACCAGCTTCCACTTCCAGATCCGAAGGATCTTCTTTCTCCCATTCCCGTTTCCAAAGCCCTAGTACCTGTCCGGAATAATGGGCGGGAACGTCTTCTGCATACTGGACGATCAGCTTCTCGGCTCCGCTGTCATCAAGCATATAGCGGATTCTTTCCTCCGGGTAATCCGGATCAATCGGAAGATAAGCTGCACCTGCCTTTAATATACCCAGAATACCTACAATCATCTCAACCGAACGATTAACCAGGAGACCCACTACCTGTTCGCGGCCTGTCCCCTGTTTCTGAAGAAGGCGAGCCACTTGGTTGGATTTTCTATGCAGTTCACTATAAGACAGGTTATCTTTTCCTATTGTCAAGGCGATCCTGTCTGGTGTCTTCATAGCTTGCTCATGGAAAAGATCTACAATTGTTTTTTCTCGCGGGTATTCCGCCATGGTATTATTGAAATCTACTAATAACTTCTGTTTCTCCACGTTTGATACAATACTAATTTCCGAGAGTTTAATTTTCGACAACCCCTTCCATTAACCTTTTATAATATTCAAGAAAACGGTAAATAGTTTCTTCTCCTAAAAGAGTAGTGTTGTATTCCAGTCCTAGCAAAAAAGAATTTCCCAGTGATAAATATGTAAAAGAAAATCAAATTTGGATGTATAATTACTTTCAACTTACAAACCAATCTTCAGATCACCAATTTTGTAATAATCAATGAGTTCATTTTGATAAATGAACATCGTCTGAAATGATGGTGATATACTGTGGATTAGCCTGTATAGAGGTGCAGCAGCAATGAATAAAGAATAAATTTGTAAATATAAGGTGTAACATTTATTCTTTTACAATGTTGATGAATTTTTTCCAAAAGAGACTCTATCTGCATTTCCTTCATGAGTGAGTACGACTGCTTTTCTGGAATTATATAGAAATTCAATACAAGAAATCTTACATCTATCATTTTTCAATATTCAATCTTTTAAGAGAAGCAGCTCTCCTATCGAAGATAAAGTGGTTCAACCAATTAACGTATTATAAATACTGAAACTCAATCCTTTTAAGTGATGCTTCCCTTCCGTTTCTAAGCTGCTGATGTGTCCCTATGAGTTCTTTTTCAAATAAATTAGTGAATCACCCGTCAGTAATTATATGATTGACAGATTCATCCAGAATGGAATAGTCCCTGTCAATCATATAAATTTTTATACAAATTAATGAATCGTGTAACAAATCAAAAGGCGTATCAGCTTTTTTAGATAATCTCTTGCTTTTTAGATTCTTTGTTTCCTTCTACATAAGAAAAAAGAACCACAACGCGAATGGTAAATTGATAATTCTGATAATATAACATTGAGTTGTCACCAAATATTTCAAAATGAATCTGTTAATTCTCATGTCTATTTACCATTTATTGCTCCTTTAAGTACTCCACATGCAGTAATTCTTTAAAATGAGGGGTAAATGTGGAGGTATAGAAAGAAAAGTATGGGACTTTCTAATACACAAACTATAGACTTGTCTGCAAAGGCATCAAAAGAGTTCATCTCTTTTAATTTCATTAGAGTGCAGAAGTTCGGTATCATTATAATTGCAAAATAGCAAATTGATCTTTGCTTCCTCATTTGGAAGCAGAAAAACAAAACACCGGAAAGCTCTCATTAATATCTCAAGTAGAATACTGGGAGCGTCTTCAGTAAGCGAAATATCATTCTGGTAAAACGCTTCTGAACCGCATCCATGATCCATAGATTCTAAAGACTTGAACCGAGATACATTCTATGAGGAAACCGTAGAAAGACCTCCTATTCTGAGAGCAGTTTTAGTATTACAAAATGTAATTTTAAAATACTTTACATCGTCCATACTTCTTAGTTTTTCTTTTAAGACTTCAATAGTTTTAGAATCCCCTAAATATTCGACCTCCCTCAAAATATAAAAAACCGAATAATTTTATATAAAAAAACTACATTTTTCTCAATACAAGTAAAAGTTTACCACTATTTATTAACTTTTGAATAGAGTTTTTTTATATTATTAGTAATAATTTAAATATTAATAATAAATTTTAAATAAAATATAAAATCCCAACATATAATCAATTGAGATAGAGGTAGGAGACTAACTTCTGTCGGCCTCAAACCACCGTACATACGGTTCCATATACAGCGGTTCAAAATTATACGCAATTGTTCATAATCTTATCCTTAGGCTCTTCAATCCTTGTTTTCGCAGTATCCCTTTCAAAAAACTCTCTATTTGTATGCTTTCTCTCCAGCACCTAATTATTTACTTAGATTTTCGACTCCACTTCTTCGGTTCTTCCACTCCTTCCATAGAATCATTCTCAGTCTACGTGTAAACCCACCTTCAAGTTCTTTTAGTTTCGATGGTGTATCCATGAGTTTGTAGTATCCTCATTCAATAAAGTACTAATTCAATTCTTTTATTCGGTTTTCCATCTTTATATATTACTTTCTTAACATCATTTCCCGAGTTCTGCTTTGGATCTTAAAATACTTATTTGGAAAATACTGTTTTTTAAAATTTATCTAGAATAATATTAGATAAAAGCAGAATCAATGGACCACCGTATACAAAATTTATCATAAGCCTCCTTGTGAAGTTCCTTCTGTGTTTAGGTTGACTAATCCGTGTCCATTATTCCTGCTTGTAGGTATGTATAGATTAATCTAAGATGCTTAATCTTTTGAGAGTGTGTCATCATAGATCATAGGTCTGTCATAGTTTTACCTTATCGAAGAATTTTTCAAAATCTATGTCTATTACCACCTATAACCTTCTTCTATATAAACTTGCTCCAATCTGATTACATCATGTGAACGTTCCCCCAGACAAAATTCAAGACTTAGAAAAAAAACGGAGCGTATATACTCGTTAGAACTTTGGAAATAGACTGTTGAAAAGAAAGCTTACCGCCTTCCTTCAGACTATGATATACCCTTATCTTAAGCTACAGCTACTATCACCCTTACCTTACAGTCCAGATCTTCACCTAGGTCGGGTACAAAAAACTTTCAGCCAGTTTGCCAACAGCTCCTTAAGTGTCAAATGCATATGTAACAGATCATTTTCCCAAAATAAAAATATAAAATATAAAATGCAATTATATATTTTATATATAAATCACTGTATTTCTCACTATAAAAGAGGTAATTTCACAAATGATAAAATCATCTAATACTGAAATCTCCCAGCTAAGTGCCCTACTCTTTCAACAGCAGAACTTAGCAAAATACCAGTAATCCTCCCTGCAGGGAATGCTCTTACAAACCTTTCATCTGGCCTACCAATAGCTCTTAAGTGTCAAATACATATATAACGGATAAAATTTAAAAATTTCAAAAAATATAAAATATATATTGCTTTTTTATATAAAATGTTATAAATTTACTTCGAGGGGGGTGAATTACATGAATGATAAAATTATCCAATACTGGAATGATCCAGCTAAACGTTCTACTCTTTCAGCAGCAGAACTTAGCAAAATGCCAGTAAATCCTGCAGGAGATGTTCTTGCAGAACTTTCAGACGCTGATCTTGATAAAGTAGTGGGTGCTGCTGGTTGTGGTGGTACTTGTACATGGACAAAAGATTGCTCAATTTGTCCATCATGGTCTTGTTGGAGCTGGTCTTGCTAATAGCATAAGCTGTTCGAATCACGATCAGATGATTTAAACAGCTAGCACTATTACAAAAATACTTATTTCAGTTCTTTGCAATACCTTTAGAAAGAAGATAGCATTGCTATCTTCTTTCTAATTCTAAAGGTATTTTATATTTTTACATGATACCCCCAATCCTCTATTATTATTCTTACATAATTATTAAAGATTTTATTTACATATAGGAGTGATCCCATGCTTGCAAATCAAGCTTTAAAAAAGGCATTTTTCATAGAAGAAAGAGTCCAAAAGAGCACAACTAGTAATCTCGCTCAAGAAATGCAGCCTGATGACTATTCTAATCTCCGGATCAGCAACTGGATAGACGGGATAGGCAAAAACGAAGATCTCTTTTTAAAAAACTTACATTTACATAATATAGAACACAAGGATTTATATAAAATAATGATAAGTAATAACTATGACTTCGATTCCAGTGCTGAGTGGCTTGCTATTGTTGGTGAATTAGAAAGATTTAATCATCAGGAACCGGAATTGCCACACATTCTCAAAAAAATAATTACTCTTAATCCAAATGAGCCAATTGCTTTTTTTAATTTTTTACTCCCCTTTTTAAAAATTGGGGTTGAGAGAATAGAAAAAGCAGTTTCATTATCTGAAAAAAAACATGGTTTCTCATTATCAAAAGAAAAGGTACTTTTCCAGCTTGTGCGTAATTTGGCCGAAACACTCAGCAAAGTGAGCTTCCGAACTCTAACTTTGGAATTGAATATAGCAAGATTAAAAGAGCTTCTTGTCGGAGAAACACCTCAAGAGCGTTATAAATATTTTTCCTATACACTTTTAACCGATAAAAATTACTTAGCACAACTTTATAAGCAATACCCTGTCTTAGTAAGAATTCTTTCAGGAAAGACAATTAGATGGGCAGATAATTTTGCAGAAATTTACGATCACCTTCTACATGATAAGAAGACAATCGAACAGCATTTTTTTAATGGTACTCCTATAACGGCCATGGAGGATATAAAAACGAACATCTCCGATTCACACAACGGCGGGAAAGGAGTAGTTATCATAGAGTTCAACGGTAACAGGAATCTAGTGTATAAGCCAAGGCCTTTAAAAATCGATGAACAATTTCAACAGCTTTTGTGCTGGTTTAACGAACTAAAAGAGAAAAAATTGGAGCTTCTACCTATCACTCTACTAGATAGGGGTACATACGGCTGGAGTGAGTTTATAGAACATAAAGAATGCTCAACCGAACAGGAAGTAAACAACTTTTATCGTAGAATGGGATATTATTTGGCACTTTTATATTCTATAAATGCTATTGATTTTCACAACGAAAACCTGATTGCCAGCGGCGAATATCCAATGCTAATTGATCTAGAAACTCTCTTTAATCAAGATGCCGTACAGTCAACCGAGTCAGTTACTGCTCAAGAAGTAGCACTTAAAACACTAAGTCAATCTGTTTTGGCTACCAATATCCTACCAGTTTTCACGTTATTCAATAAAGCTGAGGGACGGGGCCTCAACATAAGCGGGATGGCTAACGGTGAGGAACAGATTTATCCTTCCAAAGTACCAGTTATCCAGTCGAATAACACAGATGAACAAAAAGTAGAACGTGGATACATTAAAATTCCTGCCAGCTCAAATTATCCAACATTAAATGGTAAAAAAGTAAGTGTCACTATGTATATAGATGACATGATGGCAGGATTCAAGGAAGCCTATGATTTACTGGCCGCGAACAAAGATTGCCTAAAAAATGAGATCAGCCGATTTAAAAATACAAAAGTAAGGCAGGTATTGCGGGCTACTAACAGATACGGAAACCTTCTCGCTATCAGCTATCATCCGGACTATTTACGGGATGGCCTAGACAGAGAGATGCTTTTAGGAAAATTATGGCTTGATACAGAAATGCAACCAGAATTAAAGCAGGTTCTTCTCGCGGAAAAAGCAGACTTGTTGGAAGGAGATATTCCGTATTTTACAACAGAACCAGGACAACCCCATATCTACGACAGCCACGGGCGTTGCTATGAAAACTACTATAAAACAAGTAGCTTGGCAAAAACACTCGAAAAAATAGATGGGCTTGGTCCAAAAGATTATGAAGAACAGCTACAAATTATTAAACTTTCAATGCTGGCACTTGAATCATCTCCATCAGATAAAAAGTCAAGTTACATCCCTTCCATTCCGGATAACCAAATAGATCGAGATCCGTTCTTAGAAGAAGCAAAAAGAGTAGCGGATTACCTGATAGACAAGTCTATACAAGGAACAAATAATGGACAAGAGGATGTCTCTTGGATTGGGACTCGCCTTACTGACAATGCAGAAAGCCTCTGGAGAATTGCTCCTCTAGGGAATGATTTATATGATGGAATAAGCGGTATTGCTCTGTTTTTTGGTTATTTATATAAATATACTAGAGATTCGAAGTATAGGGCCTATATACAAAAATGTTTACCTCCTATAAAAGACTCTCTTCAGGAGATATTAGCTTATCCTAAGTATGCTTCATTAGGCGCTTTTACTGGAGTATTATCTAATATTTATACGCTTAACCACCTAACAAAAATATTAGATGAACCTTCCTTAATGGAAGCTGTAAATAAAGTGATGCCAAAGCTCATTGAATCTATTCCATATATACAGGAAGTGGATATTATAGATGGTTCAGCAGGCTCACTTATTGTCTGTCTAGATCTTTACAAACAGACAGGAGATGAAATCTTCTTGGAAGCATCAAAGAAATTCGGAGAACATATTCTTCAAAAAGCTATACCTCAAACTATAGGCATTGGTTGGAAGATATCCGTCTCCGAAGATGCATTACCTGGTTTCTCTCACGGAACTTCTGGTATTGTTTGGGCCTTGCATGAACTTTATCAACTGACCGGGGAGCAAATGTTATATGATACCCTCAAACAAGGATTAGCTTATGAACGAAGTCTGTACATGGAAGACAAAAAGAATTGGGCCCTCCCAAGCGCTGCTGAGCTGCCTCAACTCCCTTGTGCTTGGTGTCATGGAGCATCGGGTGTAGTTTTATCTCGTCTGCTATTGAAAGAGGCAGGTTACTCCGATTCTCTTATTGACATTGAAATCAGAGACGGTTTAGAGACCATTATAAAAGAAGGATTCGGTAGAGACCATTCCCTTTGTCATGGAGATGTAGGAAATTTAGATGTGCTGTTGCTGGCAAGCAAAGTACTTAAAGAGGATATTTGGAAACAGTACAGCTATGCAGTAGGAGAACATGTATTGGATGAAATTCAACAAGGTGGTTGGAAAAGCGGTCTCCCTCAGTACCTAGAAACATATGGTGCAATGGTAGGCATTTCAGGTGTCGGCTTAGGACTACTTAAGCTTTATGATATAAACGGGGTTCCTTCAATAACTCACTTAGAATCTATAACAGCACTAAAATAAGTTTTGAATTTCAACTACCTATAGCTCTAGATATCTAGAGCTATAGGTAGTTTATAGGAGGTTAAATAATGTCATCTAGACAGAAGCAAAAAAGAATAAAGCGCTGGACAAATGTTCCGGTTATCAGGCAGGTGAGTCAAAACGAATGTGGGCCAGCCTGTCTTTCTATGATTTTTGCTTTCTACGAACTTAAAGTTCCTCTTTACATTCTTAGCGAAGAGTGCCAAGCATACAGAAACGGAGTCAGCGCATTAACTTTAAAGAACGTCTCAGAAAATTACGGATTCAAATGCCGTGCTTTTAAGATAGAAAAACTGGACCAACTCCATCAAATTACTTTGCCTGCTATCCTACACTGGGATCACAGCCATTATGTAGTTTTGGATAAAATCAAATCTGGATCAGCAATCATTATTGACCCTGCTCAAGGCAGAAAAAAAATAAACCTAACGGAGCTAGAGCAGCATTTTAGCGGAATAGTGCTTACGTTTGAATGCACAGAGCGAGTAAATAAGGGATCCAGTAATAAGAGCAGTAACAAAATGCTTCTCTATTACGCTATGATTAAACCGAAGTACAGCATTTTAATGATTATATTTTCCATCCTTGTTCAGGCCCTTAGCCTGACCGTACCCTTTATGATAGGTTATATTGTCGATAGGTATATGGATTTTGAAAAATCCTCTATAATCAGCAATATTTTTTTAATTATAGGAGCCATTTTTGTTACTAGCCTACTTTTTTCCTATATTAGAAGTATTCTATTTGCACAGCTTCAAAGACATATCAGTACTAAGCTATCTGCAGATTATCTAACACATCTATTAAAACTTCCGCTTACCTTTTTTGAACAACGGAATACAGGAGACCTTGCAACAAGACTGAACAATATCTCGATGATTCGGGAGATCCTATCAACTACCGGAATCGCAATAATTTTGGATGTAACAATGATTTTGATATGTCTAATTACCATGTTTACACAGTCAGTATTTTTAAGTGGAATAACCTTAATAATCGCCATAACTGAAATTTTTCTGATGCTTCTCTTTTTAGGTTCAATAAGAAGCTATTCACAACAAGAATTGGCGGTTCAGGGGACCGCTCAAAGTTATTTGATGGAAGGACTACGTAGCATTCTACTAGTTAAGTCTACACGAAGGGAAGACAAAATTCTTAATGGCTGGACAGAACTATTCTCGGAGCAAATGAATTACTTCTCCTTAAGGTTTTCTCGAAGTGGTCTTTTAAACAGCATTGTAAGCAGCATGGGCTTAGTTGCTCCGCTACTTCTTTTAATGCTGGGAATGAGGGAGATTTCTAATGGATTTATGACTATCGGTGCCCTAATAGCATTTAATTCTTTAGCTCTCTCCTTTTTAACGCCCATTAATTCTCTCATTACTTACTTTCAATCCTTTCAAATTTTGTTCAGTGCTTTTGAAAGGGTCTTTGATGTACTCTCTGCAAAAACAGAGCAAAATCTACAACTTAGCGGAAAAACAAAAATCGATTTTAAGAATACTCCTATAGTTTTTGATGATGTAAGCTTCGCCTATAAAGGAGAATCACCTGTCTTACATAACATTTCATTGAGTATAGAACCAGGACAAAAAATAGGTATTGTAGGACCGACTGGTAGTGGAAAAAGCTCTTTAATTAAATTACTGCTTGGGCTCTATTCCCCTTCCGAGGGCTCTATTTATTATGGATCAGAACATATGAATCAGGTGGATTATGAAGATTTGAGAACTCAAATTGGCATAGTCCTTCAGGAAACGTACCTGTTTAATGACACAATTTATAAAAATATATCTTTCTTTGAGGACTTACCTGTAGACCAATTGGAGCAAGCCGCCCAACTAGCATCACTACACGAGGATATCCTTTCAATGCCGCTTAAGTATAACACGGTTATCGGGGAAAACGGCCAAAATTTATCCGGGGGACAAAGGCAGAGATTAGCCATAGCCAGAGCTCTAGCTACGAGCCCTTCTCTTTTAATTTTAGATGAAGCAACCAGTCAGATGGATTCACTAACCGAGCAGAAGCTTAATGATACTTTCCGGAAAAATGGTATTACCCAGTTGGTTATCGCTCATCGTTTGGCAGCCATTACTGATGCAGATGCTATCATTGTTATGGATCAAGGGCGTATCGAGGCAATCGGCAGCCACGATACTCTGCTTAATGAATGTGAACTTTATCGCCTGTTGTGGTCACAACAAGCGAAAATGATAACATATAGTTAAAAAATAAACCCGCATCTCATCAGATGCAGGTTTATTTTTTTAATAAGCGTAAAGTGAGAATTAATTACTTAAAAGAGATAGTCTAATTTTATTGTACAAAATTTTTTCGTTGGATTAATCACGATCTATAATGTAAAATGCCTCTATACTCAAACAGGGGAACGATAAAAATTATTCTCTTCTCCATCTTCCCAAAAAACTCTGGTCTTTAAATTATCCTTTACACGCTTTAATATTTGATGAATTGTATTATTAAGTACGGCACTAAAAAACAATAAAGCTCATCCTGTCTCACAAGACCAATTCAATCAGGTGCTGCTTCTTAGTATTCAAAGACAAAAAAATATTTAGGGTGAAAAACTGCCCACAAAGCTTTTCAGTAGGAACTTTCGCACTTAGATTGACAAACTATAATTTATAGGAGGTGATTACTGAACTAAACTTTACACAATGACTAAATGAAATTTTTTATATAAATATCTCCTTTAGCTATTTCGTTTTTAAGGGCATAGAGATAGAATATGTTCTTAAAAACGAAATATCCAAAGTCTAATAAATAGACTTTGGATATTTCGTTTCATCTTTTACATCAAATTGTAGGTTATGCAAACATTTCCCCTAAAGGTCCAAAAAAGAACAAGATAGCTAAAACAACTACTGCTACCGCCATAATGGTAATAATGGTGCCTTTTTTCACTATAATTCCCTCCTTATTTTGGATAGGTATTTATTTCATTTCAGTACGCATGAAATTCCAGACTCCAGCTAAACTAAACAAGAGAAAACCACCTATTACTGCTAGGTACAAATCTTGGGTTGTCTGTGTAAATCCAAGTTGATTTTCGGGTGTCATAGCATAAGCAGGCTGTGACCAAGGATAATATCTTCCATACTTTGAACCTGTCACAAAGATATTCGGAATTATAAAAGCAAAATTCAAGGCAATTGGAAGAGAAAAGTTTTTCCATTGTATCGCCAGCCAGGTTTGAAGGGCTATAAGAGGCAGAATGGACAACCACCCATTTAGAAACAGGCCTAAAAATTCGAAATATGGAAATGTTCCTGTCACCCCCATCACTTTCCCTAATATAAGGAAATACAAAAACATCATAACATTTGTCATTCCTACCAACAGCCAACCCCATATCATCTTTGATAGATAAAAGTATACTTTTGGAATAGGATAGGACAAAAGTTGCTTCCACCCCCCATTTGCATGTTCAAAACGGCAGAGTATTGCCAGATACACACTTGAAAGTAGTGGACAAAGAACAGTTCCATACAAAAACTCGACTTGGGTCCATGCCCCCGTCCATCCTACCATTCCATTCTCTTCAAAAACATGGATATGAGTAACATAGTTGGCCACTCCAACAACAGTAAGAAATAGAGGTGTTATCAGAATAATCAGCCAAATTTGTGTATAGTTCCTAAGCTTCAGCCAATCATTCCATAATACATCTTTAAACATACTCTTCCTCCTAATCTACTTCTCTATTGGAAAAATGTATCGATCCAATGATAGTGAAAAATAAGCCCATGCCAAGGCTAATCCAAACCCATTCCCACTGGTAATTAGGGGAATTAACTATACTAGAAAAATCAGTAATGATATTTTCATTTGAAAATGTTACTTGGTATGGCAGGACCCACGGAAGATATTGTGTAACCCCCGGCAGCTGAATCAAAAATAGCCCCAAGGCTATTCCTACTCCTCCCATCATCATCGGTATCGCCTGATTATTTAATACCATGGATATCCATAGCTGCAGCCCAATAAGAGCAAAAGAAGTCAGATATGGAAACATTGTAAAATAAAAGATTCTGGAGGCATTAAATGTAGCGCTCCCTCCAAATAAAAATCCAGAAAGGCACATAGCACCCATTAAAAATAACCCCGAAAATAGTACACCAAAGCATATCCACATGTAGCGCGTCCAATAGTATTGAGTCTTGGATATTGGCATAGAAAAGATAAGTTTCCACGACCTTGCCTGGTGCTCTAAATTAGCAATATACGAGCATAAAATTGTAACGGAAAGGTGGATAATAAAATAGTTGCCGTAAAATGTAATCATCCATATGGTACCCCAAATGTTATAACTCCTACCTTCCGAGACCTCCTGCTGTATATCACCAGCATTCAGCAAAAGTAGCAGAGTTACCCCTCCTACTAATACAGCAGGGAAAAATAGGACAAGTCCCCAAAACCATGAACGTTTTATTTTAACTAAATCGGACGAGAATATCGGTCCCATTATAAGCTCTGTCCTTTCCCTGTAAGATCTAAGAAGATATCTTCAAGTGACTTTTTCATACCTTCCAGGCGGGAGACTGTAAATCCGGCCTCTACTAGTACCTTGTTGGCTTCCCCAGCTATAGATGGTGAAGATTCTTGAATATACACAGTCCCTTCTTCCTCTTCAAAATTTGCCTCAATGCCTTTATGTTTAAGAGAACTAGCTGCTTCCAAGGGCTTATCGACTTTTATTTTAATTTTAGGTTCACTTTCTTTCCTTAGAACCTCAATAGAATCTTGAAAAAGCATCTTCCCATTTTGAATAATACCCACCTGAGTTGCCATCAACTCTATTTCACTAAGTAAATGACTTGAAACCAAAACAGTCATTCCAAACTTTGCAGGCATTTCTTTAATAAGTTCACGTATTTCATGAATACCAGCAGGGTCAAGACCGTTGGTTGGTTCATCTAGAATTAAAAGCTGCGGACGATTCAACAAAGCAGTTGCAATACCCAACCTTTGTTTCATTCCTAGGGAATAATTTTTAACCTTTTTATCCTTGGCACCTTCTAGCTGAACAATTTTGAGTACCTCCTTTACTCTATCTGTATTATCTATTCGCAGCAGTCGCCTGGCAGCTTCTAAATTTTCATATCCGCTGAGATGACCGTAGTAGGTCGGTGTTTCAACAAGAGATCCAATTTTCCCTAAAATTGACAAGCGATCCTTCTTTAAATCCTGATCAAATATCTTCACATCACCTTTAGTGGGGCGAATAAGACCAAGCAACATACGAATAGTCGTAGTTTTCCCTGCACCGTTCGGACCTAAAAATCCGTAAATCTCACCTTGACTGACTTTCATGTTTAAAGAATCTACAACTATATTTTTTTTGTAGGTCTTTGTGAGATTATTTGTATTGATAATTAGTGAGTTCATTTTGTATCTCCCTTCACTATTTAATTAAGGAATAATTACCGTCTAAGGAGTCACTAGTGCCCCACCTAAAGAGGCAAGACAAGCTGTAATATCCTGTATGGCTTTTTCAATCCGTTGAATAGAATTTATATCAATTGAAAGCTGGTCTTTTTGCTCATTTATACAGTTCATTATTTCTGCTCTTTCTTTTGAGTTAAAATAATCTTTTAATAATCCTGTCTCTTTCAGCAAATATAAAAGAACAACTGTCTGTTCATCAGGAACTTTATTATAGATGAGCTGAGAATGAATCATTTTAACAACTTGTTCTCGCGATTGATTAATCTCGGTGATTTTTCGTAGAGGTAGAAAAGGAACTTTTAAACCTAAGGTGATTGCCCCTTTTTTTTGCAGTTCTTGAAGAATAGAATTGTGTATCTTTCCTCGTAACCGGGTTTTGAAATGGAAATACTTAATCCAAGCTTTTAATTTTCTCGTTCTAAATGATTTGACAAGAATAAGGATAACTTGGTCCAAATAATCATCTCCAGTTGTATCAGCATCAACAACTATAACTTTTCCCTTTGTATCCAACTCTATTTTCTTTTTTAAAAGTAATTCAATAAATATAGCCCCAATGCTATATGTTTCTGTATAGGAACGATACTTCAAACGAAGATGATTCGCCCCTAATAGAACTATTTCTTCTGGCAAAGAAAGCCGATGTTCCATAAATTCACCCTCTATATTAAATAATGTTTAGATAGCTAAAGCCATACATGGAACCAATAGTGAATATAGTTGTCCAAACAGCTAAGCTAACAGTCATCCAACTTATCACTTGCGTCCGAGAGGAACCAAATGTTAAGGCCAAAACAGCAGCAATGTCAGTACCAACAAAAATTGGCGCAAGAAGCGCTAGACCTGGAATACCGTATCGCTCCCAAATTTTTCTGGATCTTGTTTCTTGTTTGGAGGGAGCCGTAATCCCTTTTGCTTTTCTTCTTTTTTCTCTCCATGCGTAAAATTGCTTAAAGAAAAATCCTAGTAGTAAAACTAAAAGCAAGTTACCAGTAAAAGCCACTATTGCAACTCCAAACGGTGGCAGCCCCCATGCCACACCGATAGGAACTACAATAGATACATCCATCCAAGGAGCGAAAGCAACAACAAAAATTACAACAAATTGCAAGACAGTCGATTGATCTTGTGCCCATTCAAGCATTACATCACTTCCTTTTTAATATTTATTTAATTTACGAACCGTCAGCCAATACACCAGGTATTGACCAATACCCAAAAATCCAATGGCGAAAAAGGGAGTAAGAACAAACTCAGAAAATAGGAAACAAATTCCTGCAGTAACCGGCAATCCAACTGAAAAGAAGATATAAACATTTCTACATGCTTTATGAGTAACCCATTGCTGCCCTTCGTCCATGTCAAGAAATTCGGAAGGAAGAAGCCCAGAGAAGCGGATTCTGTTTTCAGGATGTTTTTGGTTATAGTATCTTATCAGGATCGTCCAAATAAAAGTTAAGGCAGTAAGTAGAAAGAGACATATCCTAGCCAACAACTGTTTTTCATCCTGAGGATTATACAGAGAAAAAATAAAAAAAGTAACTAACAGAATAAATAAAAACAGAGGAACAATAGGAGATTTTATTAGTTTTTGTAACATTTTGCTCACCCTTTCTCTTCGAGGAAAAAAACTTCTTCTACTGTAACTTGAAAAGCTTTGGCAATTTTTAAGACTAACGTTATGGAGGGTGCATAATCCCCTTTTTCAATCAACCCAATCGTTTGTCTTGTGGCCCCAATTTTTTTAGCCAAATCTTGCTGAGACCACTTGTGACGTGCGCGCATTTCTCTGACTCTATTAATTAGCATCCCACTAACCCTTTCCATAAATTAACTAATTTTAGAATAAATTAAATAATTATAAATGTCAATAATCATTTTCATTTTGCAAAGGATAATTGCGTAAATATAAAAAAAACACCCAAATTCATCATTTAAATATATTTATTTAATACAAAATATATATATTAATGGTTTTTTTTTACTTTACATATATAAAATTAAAGCTTATTATTATTTTATGAATATTTTGTTATAAATAGGGATTTTTTTCAACTTTTAAAGATTAACTTAATAATAAAGGTGGTGTACTAAATGAGTAATTTGTTCTTAAAAGAAAAGAAAGCTCTAGAAGTAAACGGATACAAGAAATTCCAACTTGCAGATTTACCTGTTCAAAACCTAGAAAAAGATTTTATGCAGATGACAGCCGAATTTGATCGATTACCGGTAGATACATACTCATTAGAGAGTCACAGGTACAGAAGATATTCACGCGCACTGATTAATCCTTGGGATAATCATTTTCAATGGCTTCCTAATCACTTTGACGAACAAGGGCAACCTCAATCTCTGTATTTTCAAGGAAGCTTTAACGCTGAATACCTCGCTGAGTACCGTGCTTTCCCTTCACTTAGCGAAGAAATAAAGGAAAACGAACTCTTAAAAGAAATAATAAAATATGATTTTAATGAAACATTCTGGGATACACATGACAAGTTACTTCCTGTTCATGTTGGTGTACATTTTGTAAAGTATATGGTCACAGAAGATGGTCAGGAGTCTATCGCTTCTCCAAATACCCTGCATCAAGATGGAGAGCCCTTCACCTTTGTCCACTTAGTCACCTATAAAAATGTGATTGGCGGGACTAGTACGATTGCCACCACGAATTGTGCCGGTTTAAAAAGGGAAGATGTTGATAAAAAATTCATTCTTGATGAGTTTGATCTCATAAATCCTCTTGACTCTTATGGTGTTTGTGACCAAAAGGTCAGTCACTATGTTAAAGGAGTGAAAAAAGGAAAGGAGCCGCAACCAGCTGAAAGAGGTGTCCTTCTTATTGACTTTACTCCTACTGTTATTGCAATCACCTAATAAATTATATAGAGCTTAAAATGGTTTCCTCTTAATTTTATATTTATTTATGTAACCACTATATAGTGACACTTCTGTTGTCTTTTTTTCCTCGCAAAAATCAATGATTCACAACTATCAAGAGAGAGGATCCTCCTCTCTTTTGACTTTTATTGAAAGTTTTATATTCATATCTGGTAAAGGGATATTCTATTCTAATACACTTGGGCACCTACTAAGAATAGATTTATACTTGAGGTAGCCTAATAAAATGGCATTTATTATATAAAGAAGAAAATATTCTATAGACATGAAGATTCGAAAATTTTGGATAAAGATCCTTCCACGACATACTCATCTGTAGATTCATTACGAAACCGTTAATTTATGCACCTTTAAAATAACTGTAAATGTCAACATAAACATGTACAAAGTTAATCATTTTCTTTACTGAAATGATCTTTAATTCGATACGATTGCCCCACAATGCTCACAACTGTGGCGTGATGTAAGACACGATCTAGTATGGCATTCGCGATTTTAGGATCTTGGAAGATTTCATCCCATGACTCGAAATTAACATTCTTAATTAAGATCGTACTTCGTTTTTCATAACGCATATCAATGAGTTTGAAGAATAGTTTTGCATCCTCCGGATCAATTGGTAAATATCCAATTTCATCAATGATAAGTAATTTATACTTTGTATAGTTTTTTAATCGTGATTCTAAGCGACTCTCAATTTTTGCACGTTTTAAATTTTGAAGTAGATCATGACATTTAATAAAATAAGTACTTGTTCGTTTTTTAGCTGCTGTCTATAATCACTAAGTAAAAACCTCATAGAGCTAAAGAAAGTTTATTAGTACCAATAACGTTGATTATGTAAATGAAAATTCCTTTCAGCACTTATGAAGAGACTTTTGTTGGAGTACTGTTAAAACTCTTGGGAAGCATAAATTTGTACAACAAAAAAAGAAGCATAAACCTGCATTTGATGCAAAGTTATGCTTCCTGTTATACAAAATAAAAAAACCACCAAATATGTATTGGTGGAGACGGTGGGAGTCGAACCCACGTCCAAAGATATTGGCACTTAAGCTTCTACGAGCATAGTCGATATATTGGCATTTCGCAAACTCTTCGGCCTATCGACAGGCTTCCAAGCTGCTAGTCTGATTGTTCTCTTCCTTCGCCCTCAGACGGCGAACTCCGGCGTAGTCCACTTAGTTTGAGTCCCTTACCCTACCACATGGACGATGGAGGGAGGAACCGCTAAGCTGTATTAAGCAGCTAAAGCGAAGTTGTTTTGTTGTTTGCCAGTTATTGGCTTTGACGTTTTAACGAGGCCGATCCCCTCGACTCGCAACTTAAGCTCAAACTACCCCTGTCGAATCCGTAACGTCCCCATATAAGAAATGGAGCATACGAAGTATATTCGTGATAGCTACTTAATGAGCTGTTTTTCAATGTTCACTGGCCTTACATGAATTATTATATCATACGTTCGACATTTTACAAATGTAAATTTCTGTATTACATTTTTTGACGATCACGGAATGCGCGAGCAATTTCACGTTTCGCTTCTTTTTCTTTTAAATCATGACGCTTATCATATTGCTTCTTACCTCGAGCTAAACCAAGTGCCATTTTCGCAAATCCATTTTTTAAATAGATTTTAACTGGAACAAGTGTATAACCTGTTTCTTTTGAATAACCGATTAACTTCTGAATTTCTTTTTTATGAAGAAGTAATTTTCTTGTGCGAAGCGGATCATGATTGAAACGGTTCCCTTGTTCATACGGACTAATGTGCATATTATGTACCCAAACTTCACCGTTATGTACACGAGCGAAAGCATCCTTTAAGTTAACGCGCCCAGCACGAATTGACTTAATTTCCGTTCCTTGAAGGACAAGCCCTGCTTCGTATGTTTCGTCGATGAAATAATCATGAAATGCTTTTTTATTTTGTGCAATAACCTTACCGCTACCTTTTGGCATTATCTGTCCCTCCTCTATTTGTACTATTTTAACAAAAGTTACGAAAAAGTGGAAGTGGCTTCACTTATATACTAAGCGAAGCCACCCCTCTCTTACTTACGCTTTTTCTTTTTCTTCTTAAATCCTGGAACATTTTCAAAGAATGGCTTTTTCTTTTTACCATTACCATCTTTTTGTCCTGGACGACCGGATGCTCCTTTTCCGCGACCACCACGCTCGTTATTACGTTCGCCACGACCACCGCGTTCGTGCTTACGGCCGTTACCACGTTCCTCACCACGTCCACTCCGTCTCTTTCTACCGCCTTTTGGCTGATCAATCACAACTGGACGATCTTTAAACTTACGTCTTGGCGTTCCCTTCATACCGACGATTTCAAAGTCAATTGCACGTTCATCTTTGTTTACGTTAATAACGCGAATTGTAATTTCATCACCGATGCGGAAGACGTTACCTGTACGCTCACCAATCATCGCAAAGTGCTGTTCATCATAACGGTAATAGTCATCCGTTAAATAGCTAACGTGAACAAGACCTTCAATTGTATTCGGAAGCTCTACGAATAAACCAAAGTTGGTTACAGAGCTAATCATGCCATCGTACTCTTCACCAATCTTATCAAGCATATACTCTGCTTTTTTCAGTTCATCTGTTTCGCGTTCTGCTTCAACAGCACGACGTTCCATGTTAGAAGAATGCTCTGCGATATCTGGTAACTTTTCACGCCATTTCGCTTGTGTTTCATTATCGATTTTACCGTTAATAATGTATTCGCGAATTAATCGATGAACAATCGTATCTGGATAACGACGAATTGGCGATGTGAAATGCGTATAGAATTCTGTTGATAACCCGAAGTGTCCTAGGCTATCTGCATCGTAACGAGCTTGTTTCATGGAACGAAGCATAACGGTTGAAATCACGACTTCTTCAGGTTGGCCTTGTACCATTTCAAGAATTTGTTGCAACGCACGAGGATGCACTTCATTCGCACGTCCTTTTACCGCATAACCGAAGTTTGTGACAAACTCAAAGAAACGCTCTAATTTGTCTTCTTTCGGATCTTCATGGACACGGTACATAAATGGTACGTTCATCCAGTGGAAATGTTCCGCTACTGTTTCATTGGCAACAAGCATGAACTCTTCAATTAGCTTTTCTGATACAGAACGATCACGCATGACAACATCTGTTGGTTTACCTTCTTCATCAACTAGTACTTTTGCTTCTTTAAAGTCGAAGTCAATTGCACCGCGTCTCATACGTTTTTCACGTAAAATTTGTGCTAACTGAGCCATTTCTTTAAACATAGGTACAAGTTGTTCATAACGCTTCATTAACTCTTCGTCTTCATCTTCTAAAATGCTTCTTACATCCGCGTATGTCATACGTTCTGTTGTTTTAATGACACTTTGGAAAATTTCGTGGCTAACAACATCACCAAGATTGTTAATTTCCATTTCACAAGAAAGTGTAAGACGGTCTACTTTTGGATTTAATGAACAAATACCGTTTGATAAACGATGTGGAATCATCGGAATTACACGGTCCACCAGATACACACTCGTTGCTCTCTCCGCTGCTTCCACATCAATTGGAGATCCTTCATGAACGTAATGACTAACATCCGCGATATGAACACCAAGTTTATAATTACCGTTCTCAAGCTTCGTTACAGTTACTGCATCATCCAAATCTTTTGCATCTGCACCGTCAATTGTAACAATCATTTGATCACGAAGGTCACGACGATCTTTTAAATCTTCTTCTGAAATCGTTTCTGGTACACTGTTTGCGTGTTCCATTACATCCTCTGGGAAAGCTAACGGTAAATGGTGTTTATGAATAACAGATAAGATATCTACACCTGGGTCATTTTTATGACCTAAAATTTGAATGACCTCACCTTCCGCACTTAAACGATCTTGCGGATAGCTTGTAATTTTCACAACAACTTTATGCCCTTCTACCGCACCCATAGATGCACTTTTCGGGATAAAAATATCACTTGTCCAGCGTTTATTATCTGGAATGACAAACCCGAAGTTTTTGGACTCTGTATATGTACCAACTAGTTCCTTCGTGCCACGCTCTACAATGCGAATAATTGTACCTTCTTGGCGTGATCCACTAGATTGTGAACTAATACGAGCTAATACTGTATCACCATGAAGTGCACCATTTAGTTCTGTAGGCGGAATGAAAATGTCGTCGTCCCCTATCTTCTTCTCTTCTGGGACAACAAAAGCAAACCCACGTGCATGCCCAATTAACTTACCGCGCACTAAATTCATCTTTTCTGGAAGGCCATAACGATTGCTGCGTGTACGAACAACAAGTCCCTTTTCTTCCATCATAACTAGCGCCTTTACAAAATCTTTAAAGCCAGCGGAATCTACAATACCAAATGCCTCTTCTAATTCTTGTATCGTTAGCGGTTTATACGCTTCTTCTTTCATAAATAATAACAACTTATCAACATGTTCTTGAATGATTTCTTCCAAGCAAAAATACCTCCTTTAAACCCTCATATTATTTAGTGTATCCGAAATACACACTATGTATAAAGTGAAACTTCTATAAACACTCGGTTTTTACCATTTATTCTGCTGCTTATGTGCAATAAAATTCTCATCTTAAAAGTTTATTTCTATATAAATACGTTTTGATTTAACGACATCTGAGTCGTAGCTTTGCAATCAAAAGAAGATTCCCACTCGTTTTCTCCTTTTGTCCTCATATGACATGGGGCTAAAATAAGCTCTGAGCGCTTCTAGCCACGGGCGGATCCTCTCTTCCACCTAAAAAGAATGCTTTTATATCTCTATTCCAATTTATATATATTTTGACTTTTAAGCACCTACTTCACGGCCTCGAAAACTAAAGAAGACCTTCTCTCATTTTCTCCTGCTGTTCTCACATGACATGGGGCTAAAATAGGTACTGACCGCTTCTGGCCAAGGGCGGATCCTCTCTCCCACCCTAAAAAGAGTGGTTTTTAAATGCTTTCAACACCCCATGAAAAAAAGAGGCAACTAGATCTTACCAATCTAGTTGCTCCAAGAAGTTATATACATCTTCGTGTAGCTCATCACGTTGTTTATCAAGCGTAATGACATGCGTAGAGTCTTCATACCACTTAATTTCTTTTAACGTGGATTCTACACCGTTATAGATAATGTTTGCACTATCTGTATTAATCATTTCATCATGGCGTGCTTGTACAACAAATGTTGGTGCATAAATCATATCCACATTGTTACGTACGTCACGAATTAAGTCTTGTAATGCTTTTAATGTATTCATTGGTGTCTGTTTAAATTCAAACATTTCTTTTTCAATTTGTTCTGGTGATTTTTGCTCACGCTTTTTATATTCGCGTGCATATGCCAATATACCTTGGTACATAATTTCTTCGCTCTTAATGTACATTGGCGCACACATTGGAACAACACCTAAAATCGGTAATGTATAAGAAAGTTTTAATGAGAACACACCGCCAAGTGATAATCCAACAGCTGCAATTTTCTCATATCCTAGATCTTTCAAGTGTTGATAAGCAGCCATAACATCTTTCCACCAATCTTCAGGACCTGTATGAACAAGTTGTTCTGGTGGTACACCATGACCTTTATAAATTGGGGCGTGGCAAGTATAGCCTTTTTTCTCTAAAAAACGCCCGAGCATACGTACATCAGCTGAATTCCCTGTGAATCCATGTAGTAATAAAACAGCACGGTCTCCACCTTCAAATGTAAATGGTTTCGGAGATGCTAATTTCATCATCTTCTTCTCCTCTTTCTCTTCTGTAATCTAGTCGCATTGTTTCTATCCTTAGTTTACCATAGTTCCATTTCCATAATCTAATTAGAAACTTTTTTCGAATAGTGGAATACAAATGAGCACAAAAAAAGAAGAACCATTAGCGCGAATCCGCTAACGCTTCTCCTCTTTTCATATCTTGTAAAAGCAAAGCCTTTTCTTATAAATTTAAGTACGTAACCCCAATTGTTAGTGCGAAGAATAATACAGCTAAAACAACTGTAATACGGCTTAATACAGCTTCAATTCCGCGTGCTTTTTGTTTACCAAATAACTGTTCTGCACCGCCTGAAATAGCACCTGAAAGGCCTGAGCTATTGCTAGACTGCATAAGTACTAAAACAATCATCAAAATCGATACAATAATAAGTAAAACTGATAATAACGTATGCACCTGGCGTACCTCCTACATAGATTCAGTTAGTTTAAATGTTAGCATAAATTCTATAGAAAAGCGAGAGCTGTTCCTATCACTCTCGCTTTCATCTATTACATAAACATAGTTGCAAATAACGGTCCAAGCAAACAAGTTAAAATCGCTGTTAATGTCATTGTTACCGATCCAATAACACCTTCATGTTCATTGTTTTTCATCGCTCTCATTACACCCATAATATGAGATGCACATCCAAAACCGATTCCTTTACCAACAGAGTTTGTAACGCGGCTCCATTTTAATAGAATTGGACCTGTAATTGTCCCCGTAATCCCAGCTACAACAACGAATGCTGCTGTTAATGATGGAACACCGCCAACTTGCTCTGATACACTCATTGCAACTGGCATTGTTACTGATTTTGGTAAAGAAGATAAAATTAAACTTTTATCTGTTCCCATAAGCGATGCAATAACGAAGTCACTTGCAATCGCCACTGTTGTTCCGACTAGTACACCACCAGCAATTGGTACAACATACTTTTGCAATACGTGACGCTGTTTATAAAGTGGAATGGCAAATGCTACAACACCTGGTCCAAGCAGTTTGGAAATCCAGCCGCCACCACTTTGCATATACTCTTGATATGGTATATCCAGCACAAGTAATAAAACAATCATTAATGCTGTTGCTACAAGCATTGGAATGGTAAATGGTGTTGGTAATACTTTATAAATCTTTTTAGATAATTGATATAATAACAATGTAAGAATAACCCAACCAATTCCGATTAATATTTGGCTCATCGCGTTTCTTTTTCCTTTCTATTCGCAAGATATTGTCCTGTATGTCCTGCGACAATAATAATTAAAAATGTACTCGCTACAACAGTAATGAAAAGAGAAATTCCTTTACTCATAAAAAAAGCACCGTAATTCATTAAACCAATTGTCGGTGGAATCAATAAAAACGGCATAATAGCAACGAGTGTTTCTGCTCCTAAATCAAACCATTTCACAGGAAGAACCTTAAGGCTTAGTAAAACAAGTAGGAGAAACATCCCAATCAAACTTCCTGGAATTGGAATATCCAACATTTCTTGCACCCATGTCCCAATCATGTAAAACACGTAAAGAGCTGCAACTTGGACAATAATCTTTGTAAACTTCATGTTCATCATCCCTCATGTTTATACGATCTTCACTTTATATCCTTATCATAGTATAAATTGTAAAAACCTGCAATTTATCAACTTGACAACGAAAATGACATATGTTATACGCTTACACCCTTGATATGACTGTATTTCCAGGCGAAATTTACGTCAAAAACATTGACCTAACATGAAAAGTTTATATTTTCTGAATTTTTATGTTGTTATTTCAATAAAATAAGTCTTCTGTCAGAAAGATGCCAAGCTTACTTCTTGCGAATAGAATCCATTTAAATGGATTCTATTCGTTCTGAAATGACATATATTTACTCATAGCCTCCAAAATGCTTTCAACTGCACAACATGTATTGCCTATATAAATAGGCAATACATGTCTATAAAACGTCATTCTCATTTTATTAAAAGCTACGGGTGGTGAACATATGACCAAAAAGATTTTGGTTTTTGCTGATCCTGGTATCGATGATACAATCGCTCTCATACTCGCATACTTTGCAGATGAAATCGAAATCGTTGGCATTGTTGCAGATTATGGAAATGTCCCCCAAAAAATGGCGGTGGAAAATACCTTATTCCTTCAAGATAAAGTAGGAGATACGAATATTAAAATATTTGGTGGTGCTACAAGACCTCTTACTAGTGGAAATCCCGATTTCTTCACAGATGTACATGGCATACATGGATTAGGTCCCATTATACCGGAGGAATCTCTTACAAATGGACAAATGGAGAATTTTCTTGAGGTTATCAATTTGATTAATAACTATAAAGATGAATTAATTATTGTTAGTATAGGACGTTTAACTTCACTTGCACTTCTAATTATTTTGTACGGAAGCTTGATGAAACAAATTAAATCTTACTATATAATGGGTGGTGCCTTTTTACATCCAGGAAATGTAACACCTGTATCTGAAGCAAACTTTTATGGTGATCCTGTCGCTGCCAATATTGTATTACAATCCATTCCTAACATGTCTATATACCCACTGAACGTTACACAATACTCTATCGTTACACCTGAAATGGCTGAATATATTGATGCAAAAGGAAAAGCACCTCTCATTAAACCTCTATTCGATCATTACTATTATGGGTATTATCAAAAAGCATTGCCACAATTAAAAGGTTGTCCTTTTCATGACACGATGCCTATTATGGCACTCCTTAATGATTCAATGTTTACCTATTATGAATCACCAGTTTACGTTATGAGTGAACAGTTCGCTCGTGGACAAAGTGTCGCCGATTTCCGCTCATTGTCCAATTCTAAACCCTTCATCAACAGACCTAAACAGCAAATTGCAATCGACTTTGATTACAACCAGTTCTTTAAACACTTTATGTCGATTATGACAGATGAACCATTTTAATAAAAAAACAGACCGTGATTTCTCACGGTCTGTCTTTATTTTCTACAATTATTTTTTTAGGTTGTAGAAAGATTTTAAACCATCGTAAACAGCGATTTCGCCTAGTTCGTCTTCGATGCGTAATAATTGGTTGTACTTAGCAATACGGTCAGTACGGCTCATAGAACCAGTTTTGATTTGGCCAGCGTTAGTTGCAACTGCGATGTCAGCGATTGTAGCATCTTCAGTTTCACCAGAACGGTGAGATACAACTGCTGTGTAACCAGCACGTTTAGCCATTTCGATTGCTTCGAAAGTCTCAGTTAAAGTACCGATTTGGTTAACTTTAATTAAGATTGAGTTAGAGATACCTTTTTCGATACCTTCAGCAAGTTTTTGAGTGTTCGTTACGAATAAGTCGTCACCAACTAATTGAACTTTGCTGCCAAGACGCTCAGTTAATAATTTGTGGCCATCCCAGTCGTTTTCATCTAAACCATCTTCAATAGAGATGATTGGGAAGTCTTTGCAAAGCTCTTCATAGAAATCAACCATTTCTGCAGAAGTTAAGCCAGTGCGGCCTTCGCCTGCAAGGTCATATTTACCAGTTTCTTTGTTGTAGAACTCAGAAGAAGCAACGTCCATTCCTAAGAATACGTTCTCGCCAGCTTTGTAACCAGCTTTTTCGATTGCTTCGATAATTACTTCTAATGCTTCGCGGTTAGAACCAAGGTTTGGAGCGAATCCACCTTCGTCACCTACTGCAGTGTTAAGACCTTTATCATGTAATACAGCTTTTAATGCATGGAATACTTCAGCACCCATACGGATTGATTCTTTGAATGTTGGAGCACCAACTGGTAAGATCATGAACTCTTGGAAGTCAACGTTGTTATCAGCGTGAGAACCACCGTTGATGATGTTCATCATTGGAGTTGGTAATTGTTTTGCATTGAATCCACCAAGGTAACGGTATAATGGAAGACCTACGAAATCAGCTGCTGCGTGAGCTACTGCCATAGATACACCAAGGATAGCGTTAGCGCCTAATTTACCTTTGTTTGGAGTACCATCTAATTCGATCATAGCGTTGTCGATACCAGCTTGGTCAGTTACGTCGAAACCAACGATTTCTGGAGCGATAATTTCGTTAACGTTGTTTACTGCATTAACAACACCTTTACCAAGGTAACGAGATTTGTCACCGTCACGTAATTCTACTGCTTCGTGCTCACCAGTAGATGCACCACTTGGTACGATAGCGCGTCCGAATGCGCCGCTTTCTGTGTAAACTTCTACTTCTACAGTTGGGTTACCACGAGAATCAAGGACTTCGCGAGCATAAACATCAATAATTGTTGACATAATATTTTCTCTCCTTTTATATATACAATTTAATTATTTAATAATTGTTTTACCTGTCATTTCTTTCGGTTGTTCAACACCAAGAAGTGTAAGCATTGTTGGAGCGATATCTCCTAAGATGCCACCTTCACGTAATTCAACATCATTTTTCGTAACGATGAAAGGAACCGGGTTCGTTGTATGAGCTGTCATTGGCTGTCCGTCTGAAGTTAATTCTTCATCAGCATTACCATGGTCAGCAGTAATAAGTGCTACACCATCTTTTGCAAGAATCGCTTCTACAACTTTTCCTAAACATTCGTCAGTTGCTTCTACTGCTTTAATTGTTGGTTCCATCATCCCAGAATGGCCAACCATATCACAGTTTGCAAAGTTAAGAATGATCACATCATGTTTATCATTTTCGATTTCATTTACTAAAGCGTCGGTTACTTCGTAAATGCTCATTTCAGGTTTCAAGTCATACGTTGCAACCTTCGGTGAGTTAATTAAGATACGCTCTTCTCCTGGGAATTCAGCCTCACGACCACCGCTAAAGAAGAATGTAACGTGCGGATACTTTTCAGTTTCCGCGATGCGAAGTTGTTTTAATCCCGCTTGCGCAACAACTTCACCTAATGTGTTATCAAGGTTCATTGGCTTGAATGCCACGTAACCATCTACTGTTTCACTAAAGTGTGTCATACATACGAATTCTGGAATGCGAGGTACTTTTTCACCACGATCGAACTCGCGGAAGTCTTCGTTTGTAAATACACGTGCAATTTGAATTGCGCGGTCTGGACGGAAGTTATAGAAGATAACTGCATCATCATCATTGATTGTTGCAACTGGCGTTTCATCTTCATTAACAATTACAGATGGCAATACGAATTCATCATAGATACCATTTGCATAAGAGTCCTCTACGCACTCATATGCTGATTTGTAAGTAGGTCCTTCGCCATTCACCATAGCACGGTAACATTTTTCTACGCGATCCCAACGCTTGTCACGGTCCATGGAGTAATAACGACCGGAGATAGTCGCGAATTGTCCTACGCCTGTTTCTTTAATTACTTCATTTGTTGCATCGATATAACCTTTTGCTGTTTGCGGTCCAACATCGCGGCCATCTAAGAATGCATGGATGTATACTTTCTCCACGCCTTCTTTTGCTGCTAAGCGAAGAAGTGCAAACATATGGTTCATGTGACTGTGCACACCACCGTCAGAAAGTAAACCGAATAAATGAAGAGCAGTACCTTTTTCTTTTACGCTTTTAATTGCATTTTGGAAAGTTTCATTCTTATCGAACTCACCTTCACGAATTGCAACGTTCACACGTGTTAAGCTTTGATATACTACGCGGCCAGCACCGATATTTAAGTGACCAACCTCAGAGTTACCCATTTGACCTTCTGGAAGACCTACCGCTTCACCACATGCTGTTAGCGTTGTGTGAGGAAACTTGTTCCAGTAACCGTCGAAATTAGGTTTCTTAGCTTGTGCTACAGCATTCCCGTAAGTTTCTTCACGTAGTCCGAAACCATCAAGAATGATTAAAGCTGTTGGCTTTCTCATTTTACCGCCTCCAGAAGACCTAAGAAGGAAGCAGGCTCTAAGCTAGCACCGCCAACTAAAGCGCCGTCGATGTCAGATTGTGCCATGTATTCTTTAATGTTTTCTGGTTTTACGCTACCGCCGTATTGAATACGAACAGCTTCTGCAGCCGCTGGAGAAACAGCTTCTGCAACAACTTTACGGATGTGAGCACATACTTCGTTTGCATCTGCAGAAGAAGAAGATTTACCTGTACCGATTGCCCAAATTGGCTCATAAGCGATAACAGCCTGTTTCACTTGTTCTTCTGTTAAGCCTGCAAGTGCTTTAGTCACTTGACCTGCTACTAGATCAAATGTTTTTCCGCTTTCGCGCTCTTCTAAAGTTTCACCACAGCAAACGATTGGTGTTAAGCCATGTTCAAATGCTGCAATAGTCTTTTTGTTTACTGTTTCGTCTGTTTCAGCAAACATTTCACGACGCTCAGAGTGGCCAAGTACTACGTAGCTCACTTTTAAGTCGCTAAGTGCTACTGGGCTAATTTCGCCAGTGAATGCACCATTTTTTTCGAAGTGCATGTTTTGTGCACCTACTTTTAAGTCAGTTCCTTCAGCCTTCGCTACTAAGCGCTCTAAGAAAAGAGCTGGAGAGCAAACTACTGCATCAACAGCTGTTGCTGCTGGGATTTGACCTTTTACTTCTTCTACGAAGCTAACTGCTTCAGATAGAGTTTTATTCATTTTCCAGTTACCTGCGATAATTGGTTTACGCATGCTTTGCACCGTCCTTTTTCTTTGGCTGCTACTTATTTGTCGTTAAGACAAACTACACCTGGAAGTTCTTTACCTTCCATGAATTCTAATGACGCACCGCCGCCAGTAGAAATGTGGCTCATTTTATCAGCCATACCGAATTTTTCAACAGCTGCTGCAGAGTCACCACCGCCGATAACAGAGTATGTACCTTCTGCATCTGCTAATGCTTGTCCTACTGCTTTTGTACCTTGAGAGAATGGAGTCATTTCAAATACACCCATTGGTCCGTTCCATACAACAAGCTTAGAGTTTTTAATTACATCAGCATAAATTTCACGTGTTTTTGGTCCGATGTCCACACCTTCCCAGTTTGAAGGGATAGAGTCGATATCAACAATTTTAGTTGTTGCAGTTTCAGAGAATTCTTCTGTAATTACAACATCAACTGGCATGTAGAAGTTTACGCCTTTTTCTTTTGCAAGTGCCATAAACTCTTTTGCTAGTTCAATCTTGTCATCTTCACATAGAGATAGACCAATTTCATGACCTAAAGCTTTAACGAATGTGTAAGCAAGGCCTCCACCGATGATTAAGTTATCTACTTTGTCTAATAGATGACGAATTACACCGATTTTATCTTTTACTTTCGCACCACCGATGATTGCTGTGAATGGACGATCTGGATTAGAAAGTGCTTTTCCTAATACTTCTAATTCTTTTTCCATTAAGAAACCTGATACTGCTGGTAGGTAATCCGCAATACCTGCTGTAGAAGCGTGAGCACGGTGAGCTGCACCGAATGCATCGTTTACGAATAGATCAGCAAGAGCTGCAAATTCTTTCGCAAGTTCTGCATCGTTCTTTTCTTCGCCCGCATAGAAACGTACGTTTTCAAGAACTAATACGTCGCCTTCGTTCATTGCTGCAACCATTTCTTGTACAGATGGTCCGAATGCTTCGTCTGCTTTTTTCACGTCTTTACCAAGAAGCTCGCCTAAACGTGCTGCTACTGGAGTAAGACGCATTTCTTCTACTACTTGGCCTTTTGGACGGCCTAAGTGGCTTGCTAAAATAACTTTCGCACCTTGCTCTACTAAATATTGAATTGTAGGAAGAGCTGCACGAATACGAGTCTCGTCTGTAATTTTGCCTTCTTTCATAGGCACGTTGAAGTCAACGCGGCAAAATACACGTTTACCCTTTAAATCTACGTCACGAATTGATTTTTTGTTCATTGGATTTCCCTCCGACTAGTTAGGATTGACAAAACCCATTCAAAAGCTTATCACATTTGCTCCTAAAACGAAAGAAGAGAGAGGGAACAAACCCTCTCCCTCGTTTTGTCATTGATAACTTATAAACTTAAGAATTAAAGACCTTTAGAAGTCATGTATGCAGCTAAGTCTACTACACGGTTAGAGTAACCAGTTTCGTTGTCGTACCAAGAAAGTACTTTAACCATGTTACCTTCCATTACCATTGTAGATAATGCATCGATTGTAGAAGAAGCTGTGCATCCGTTATAGTCGATAGATACTAATGGCTCTTCGCTGTATCCAAGGATACCTTTTAATTCGCCTTCAGCAGCTGCTTTGAATGCTGCGTTTACTTCTTCAACTGTTACTTCTTTGTCAAGTTCAACAACTAAGTCAACAAGAGAAACGTTAGCAGTTGGAACACGTACTGCGCCACCGTTTAATTTACCTTTAAGTTCTGGTAATACTAATGCTACAGCTTTAGCTGCACCAGTAGATGTTGGGATCATGTTTTCAGCTGCTGCACGAGCACGACGTAAATCTTTGTGTGGTAAGTCTAAGATTTGTTGGTCGTTAGTGTAAGAGTGAATTGTTGTCATCATTCCGCGTTTTACACCGAATTTTTCGTTTAATACTTTAGCGAATGGAGCTAAGCAGTTTGTAGTACAAGAAGCGTTAGATACTACGTTGTGGCTAGCTGCATCGTATTGTTCGTGGTTAACACCCATAACTACAGTGATGTCTTCGTCAGAAGCTGGAGCAGAGATGATAACTTTTTTAACTGATCCACCTAAGTGTTTTTCAGCGTCTGCTTTTTTAGTGAAACGTCCAGTAGATTCTACTACGATTTCTACTCCGTAGTCGCTCCATGGTAATTGAGCTGGGTCACGCTCAGCGATAACTTTGATTTCTTTACCGTTAACAACGATGCTGCTTTCGTTAGCAGATACTTCTGCATTTAAAGTTCCGTGAACTGTGTCATATTTTAAAAGGTGAGCTAAAGTTTTAGCGTCTGTTAAGTCGTTGATTGCTACTACTTCTACCTCTGGGTTGTTAAGAGCTGCGCGGAATACGTTACGTCCGATACGTCCAAATCCATTAATACCAATTTTAGTCATTTGAATTTCCTCCTTGGGGGATTATATTAAAGGGTAATACCCTTTGTTAACTGTTTTGCTGCACCTTCGTCTGTAATTAGAATCGAAGTGTGCCCTTGTTTAATTACAGCCTGTATTGCTTTTGCTTTTGAAGAACCTCCAGCGACTGCAACAACGTTAGATACATTTTGTAAATCTTTTAGTTGCATGCCAACCGTTTGTACTTTATGAACGACATTACCTTGTTCATTGAAGTAATAACCGAAAGCTTCGCCGACTGCTTCACTTGCTTTAATTTTCATCCAATCTGCTTCTGAAGTATTTCTGCGACGTGCCATTGTTAACGCATCACCTATTCCATGAATGACGATATTGGAAGATCGAATCAACTCAAGAACTTCTTTCACGGAAGGCTCTGTCACAATGGACGCATATGCTTCGCTACTAACATGGTCTGGAACATATAATAAGCGATAATTGCTCATCGTATTCTGTGCCATTTTCGCACAAATGGTATTGGCCTCTAATTCGACGCCTTCTCCAATTCCACCACGCGCTGGGACAAACAGCATATGTAAATCTTTGCAATCTAGTTGCATCATGTCCGCAACGGCAGCTAGCGTTGTTCCTCCAGCCACAGCAACGATATTATTCGCTGTCAGACGGTCTTTTATACAAGTAACACAAGCACGGCCCATCTCCAATTTGACCCAAGGTGATTCATCACTATCACCAGGGACAACGAAAACTTCATCCAAGTCTAATGTTTCCTTAAGCTGTTTTTCTAAAACCTTTAACCCGGAAATTTCTTTCATAAAGTCTTCCAAAGCAAGAACCACAGTTGTTCCTTCTTCTGTTAAAGTCATTCCAGAAGAGGCGACGTGAACTAAGTTTTGTTCTTTCAAAACTTGCACTTCACTTCGCAATACTCGTTCTGTCATACCAAGACTTGCGGATAAGTTTCTTCTTCCAATCGGCTGCATAAGACGAATGTGCTGAAGAATTTGCATTCTTGTTTGCATAACAGGTAGCAGATCAGGTAATAATTTTTTTGTATTTTGAATCCATGAGCGCATATCTTTTCTCCTCACTGCATCGGTTCATTTTCCCCTGTGGTCATTTTATGTCCCGTAGTGACATTTTGTGTCCCACTAGGTTTAAAAAAATAATCCCTGCTACGTGTATTATTGTAACAGGAGATAGAAACTTATTCAACTCTTAACTGCATTCTTTATATAGTTTATTATGACATCTTTGTGAATGACACCGCACAATGCCTGTTTTCCGTCAATTTCCACAACGGGAATCATAATTTGATACTTTTCTAAAAGCTCATCATCTTCATATATATCTATTTCCTCAATTTCAAAGGAATATTCATGTTGCACTTCTTTCAAAAGCTGTTTTGCTTTTTCGCAAAGACCACAGTCCGTTTTCGTATATAAAACAACTTTCATCTTCTTCACCTATCCAATTGTTTTTCTTAAAGAAGAAGCAGGAACGTTCATTTGCTCTCGATATTTCGCAACCGTTCTTCGTGAAATAACGATTTCATGCTCTTCTTCTAACAATTTCGAAATTTTTTGATCTGAAAGTGGCTTTTTCTTATTTTCTTGCTCTACAAGCGTCTGAATCAATTGTTTGACACGCTTTGTAGAAATCGCCTCATCTTCTGTTGTAACCACTGCGTTACTAAAAAATGACTTCATTTCAAACAAACCATGTGGCGTTTGCACATATTTATTACGTGTAGCACGACTAATAGTAGATTCATGTACGCCAAGTTCCTCTGCTACCTCTTTTAAAGAAAGTGGCTTTAAATACTCAGGACCTCTCCAAAAGAAATCACGTTGCTTCTTCATTATAATTTCCATTACTTGCAGAAGTGTTTGTTTTCGTTGCTTTAAGCTGCGCATAATCCATTGTACATGCTGGTACTTCTCAGATACATAGGTAGCAACTTCACTCTCACTATTATGAAGAAGCGCACTATACTCCGAATGAATTTCAATTCTCGGCATGTTACGTTCATTCATTTGCAGTACAAGCCGATCGCCTTCTTTTTTCACAGCCATATCAGGAACAATATAATGCGGCTTCTCAGAAGAAAACGCAAGCCCTGGTTTTGGCTGAAGCGATGTAATACAATCAACTGCTGACTGTAATTCCTCATTACTACATTTCATAAGATGAGCAAGCTTTCGCCAATCTTTCTTAACAAAATACGTAAAATATTCATCCACGATCATTTCTGAGAATGCATCTCTCTTTTGTAAGCGCTTCAATTGAAGTGATAGACACTCCTGAATATTACGCGCTCCCACCCCTGCTGGCTCTAATGACTGAACGAGCTCCATAGAGCGTTCTACTACATCAATAGGTGCGGTTAGTAACTCTGCTAATTCTTCATTCGTTTCTTGTAAATAACCATTTTCATCCATGTTCATAATGATGAAAGAAGCTGTTTTTCGCTGTTCTTCATCTATTTTATAATACTGTAATTGATCTAATAAATGTTGCTGAATCGACGTAGAATCTACACTGTAAATCTCCATTTGGTTATCGACTTGTTTGCTTGTACTTTTACTTTTGCTTGAACTCTTTTTCTTTTCCCGCTCAAAGCCATTTAACTCAATAAGGGGATTCTCCATCGATTGCTCATACAAAAACTCCGATAATTCCTGCACATTATATTGGAGCATTGTAATCGCTTGTCTTAACTCTTGTGTCATGGCCAAACGTAAGCTTTGTTCTTGTAAAAGACTTGCCTTCAATCTAATCTCCCCCTTGTTTCTATTGTACAATAAGTTTCCTAAAAGGAGAATCCTATGCAGATACCCTTTCCAAAATATTATTAATTTATATGTATTAATGACGTTTCCATCTTACAACCGCAAATTGAATAATATTGAAAGAAAATATTATAAATACAAATTAAAGAACTGATATAAAACCTTCCTTTTTGGGGTGGAAGAGAGCATCCAATCATGCGTAGATGCGGTTAGGGCCTTTTTTAACCCTATGCTAAGTGAAGAGAGTATCTCTTTTTGTTTTCATAGCAGTGACTTATACGTTTGAAAATCAAAATAACTACATAGAAAATTTATTACCTCATACCAATACTAACTCTTATAAGTAGATATAACAAGATAAAATCGCTTTTGACGAGATAATCATGGTGTATATGGTCAAACAGTTGATATGGTGTGCCGGATCACCTATATATCTTGGTAAGCGCTCAATAAAAAAAGTCCTAACCTACAAATGTAAGTTAGGACTTTTTGACGCGCCCAGAGGGATTCGAACCCCCGACAGACGTGGTACCGGAAACCACCGCTCTATCCAACTGAGCTATGGGCGCATGAATAATATACTGGTAATTATATCTTCTTATGTCCATGTGCGCAACTACTATTATACAAAAAAGGGCCTACGCCATTTCTTCAAAACTAACGCACAAACCCTAAATTTGGAAATCATATTTTCACCCCTATTCACAAATCATAACCTTTGAATTCATATTCCATAAGGAGGCTTCATTCGATGACTGTAATTACAAAATTAAAACAAACTGTCGCTGGGTTAAAAAGTGCACAAGCAAGCTTAGAGGGGTTCGCTCTTGATACGGACAACCAACAAGCGAAGCAACTTTTTCAAACAGCTGCGCAGCAAACACAATCCGTTATTGATACTTTAAATCCACGTGTAGAAGAAGTTCAGCAAGAAGAGCCTCAATACGGACAACAATAAGTGCAGGTACTGTTTAATCTTATAGTACTCACTGTTTGAGAAACAGAAAAAGGATGATTCCATATCATCCTTTTTCACTCGAATTACATAAAGCAATAGAAATGGAATGATTGCAATGCGAAAATTCAGCACAATTACCGTGTTATTTATACTCTTACTAGGCTCAACAACAGGATGTAATCATGCTTTAGATAAAGAAGTAAAACAAGAAACTCATAAGAAAACAAAGAAAAAAGAAGAACCGCAGTTAACGAAGGTAAGTATGGAAGAATCTTTTAATCAATCTATATCACATGACGCAAAAAAAAGGGTACTTGCCATGGAAGAAATACTAGAAGCTAGAGCTGCTAACTCTAACACAGATCTTTACGTAGCTGTTAAACCTGAGCATCATGAACGGCTTCAGTTAAGACCATTAAAGTCAAAAATCAAAAAGAAATTAAAAAAAGAGAACCCTACTTTCAATGTCTATGTCAGTACGGATCGAAAGATTTTCATCCTATTAGATAAACTGGAAAACCAAATTAAGAAAAAAGAAGCCGATAAAGAATACATTATAAAGAAATTAAAGACAGTTCACACAGAAATGAACTCTGATACTTAATTGTACGTTCTTTAAAGGAAAAGGAAGGATTCACATGCCAAGTAAAGATAAAGACTTAACACCAGTACAACAAGAATATAAAAAATTTGAACAACAACGTGAACCGAAAAGGCCTGTTTTAAAAAATTGCATAAAAGCTTTTTTTGTAGGTGGTTTTATTTGTTTAATCGGTCAACTTATCTCCACCTTTTATATTACCTATTTTGATTTTAGTGAAAGGTCAGCGGGAAATCCTACAGTAGCAACACTAATTTTTATTTCTATGTTGCTTACGGGCTTTGGTGTATATGACCGCCTCGCACAATTTGGAGGTGCTGGTACAGCGGTACCTGTTACTGGATTTGGAAATTCTGTTATATCCGCTTGTATTGAACATAAAACAGAAGGCTTTGTCCTTGGAGTAGGTGGCAACATGTTTAAATTGGCGGGGTCCGTTATTTTATTTGGTGTATTCGCCGCTTTTGTTATCGGTCTTATTAAAACCATCCTTATCCAATTGGGAGGGCTGTAAATGCTACAAGGACACCGAACATGGGTATTTGAAAATAAACCGGTCATCATCTCAACAGGGGTTATTGGAGGTCCATTTGAAGCAAAGGGAAAAATTCCCGAAGACTTTGATGCCCTTCATGAAGACTTATGGCTTGGGCAAGATTCTTATGAAAAAGCACATAAAGTTCTGTTTGAAGAAGCTTGTAATCGTGCAACCGAAAAAGCAAAGCTCCGCAAAGAAGATATTCAGTTCATTTTAGCAGGTGATCTTATCAACCAAATCACTCCCTCTAGCTTTGCTTGCCGTACGCTCGGTGCTCCTTATATTGGATTATTTGGCGCTTGTTCTACTTCTATGGAAGGCCTTGCTCTTGGGGCAAGTATTGTAAATGCAAGAGGTGCAAAATATTTATTAACAGGAGCATCCAGTCACAATACCGCTGTTGAAAAACAATTTCGCTATCCTACTGAATATGGCGGACAAAAACCCCCTACTGCTCAATGGACCGTCACAGGAGCTGGTGCCGCTCTTTTGAGCGATCAAGGAGAAGGACCACGTGTTACATCAGCGACAATTGGTCGAGTTGTCGATATGGGTTTAACCGATCCCTTTAACATGGGAGGTGCGATGGCTCCTGCTGCCGTCGATACAATCGAAGCTCATTTACGCGAAAGACAAATTGATGCATCCTACTATGACTTAATCGTTACAGGCGATCTCGGTCATGTCGGACGGGAAATTGCTTATGATTTACTGCATAAGCACGGGACGAAAGTAACAAGCGAACAGTTTCAAGATTGCGGATTACTCATTTATAGAGAAGGTCAGCCTGTAATAGCAGGAGCGAGTGGTCCAGGTTGTTCAGCGACCGTCGTATACGGGCATTTATTGAACAGAATGAAAAAAGGAGAATTCAAAAAAATACTTGTAGTGGCTACTGGAGCACTGCTATCTCCACTGACATTCCAACAGCAAGAAACTATCCCGTGCATTGCTCATGCCGTATCGATTGAAACTGGAGGTGCGCAATAGATGATCTATTTTTGGGCTTTTGTAATCGGTGGAATGATTTGTGTAATTGGACAACTTATGTTTGATGTCGGTAAGCTCACACCCGCTCACACAATGGCAACGCTCGTTGTTGCTGGTGCGATACTAGATGGATTCGGTCTGTACGAGCCTTTAATTGATTTTGCAGGAGCTGGTGCAACAGTTCCGATTACAAGTTTCGGAAACGCCCTTGTTCATGGAGCCATGGCTGAAGCAGCAAAACATGGTATTGTCGGGGTTATAACCGGAATGTTTAAAGTAACAAGTGCTGGTATATCTGCAGCTATTATCTTCGGATTTATCGGAGCATTACTATTTAAACCAAAAGGATAAGAGGTGTTTGTATGACTGTTGTTGCTAGTGTAAAAACATGTCTCGCTAGTTTAAAAAGTGCACAAGCAAGTTTAAGCACACTTTCACAAAACGCTGCTGAAGAAGAAGCAAAACAAGTCTTCCATGAATGTATGATGGAAATGGACAGTGTAATCGCTGACCTTAAAAGTAGAATTTCCGTATTAGAAAGAGAAGAACCACAATATAAAGGATTTTAGCTGAACGGGAGGGAATAACCATGCCTCATGTACCAGAATGGCTGCTTGTCATTATACGCTCCTTAGTTATTTTAGTTATTTTATTTTCAATGACAAAATTGCTTGGAAAAAGGCAAATTTCACAGCTTTCATTTTTCGAATATGTTGCAGGTCTGACAATCGGAAACATCGCCGCTGAAATTACATCAGGACTCGAGCGCAACTTTTGGCACGGTGTTTCTAGTATGCTTGTTTTTTCTCTTGTTCCATTTTTCGCGGGTATGGCTGCTTTAAAAAACAAGCGGCTCAGAAATTTCATTGAAGGAAAAGCCACTATTTTTATAAAAGACGGGAAAGTTCTTGAAGATAATTTAAAGAAAGAAAATTATACAATCGATGAGCTACTAGAACTTCTTAGAAAGAAAAATGCGTTTAGCATAGCAGATGTTGAATATGCTGTATTGGAGTCGGGCGGTGAATTAAATGTCTTGTTAAAAAGAGATAAACAGCCTCTTACCCCAAAAGATATCGGCTTACAAATAGCACCTGCAAAAGAAACACAAACGGTAATTATGGATGGAAACGTACTAGATGAACCACTTTCAGCTAGTGGTCATAATCGTGCTTGGCTTCACGCCGAGTTAGAGAAACTTGGCGTGGTGATAGAAAATGTCTTTATCGGGCAAGTCGATTCTTACGGACAACTTACTGTCGATATATATGATGATAAACTTCAAATGCCATCCCCTCAGGATAGACCATTATTGTTGGCTTCTCTAAAAAAATGTCAAGCTGATCTTGAATTATTCTCATTAGAAACAAAATCGAAATCGGCAAGTCAAATGTATAGCAAAAACGCAAAACAAGTTCAACATATTTTAAATAGAGTAACTTATCTCCTAAAAGAATAATACACAAAAGAACGCTTCTACAGAAAAGGCGTTCTTTTGTTTTTTGCGAATCACATACTTCTCCTATTACGTTTAAATTTATATAATTCGGTTATGATGTTGAAAGACACATAAGCAGGGAATTTCAAAAACATAGCGAATAAATCATGGTACAACTACATATTTTTTTGATTTAAAGTGGTTTTGTTTGACCTATATTGACCATAATTGTATTATAAGACTAAGAAAGCTTTCAAAGGAGGAAATAACAGATGAATTTAATTCCTACAGTAATTGAACAAACAAATCGTGGAGAACGCGCTTACGATATTTACTCTCGCCTATTAAAAGACCGCATCATTATGCTTGGTAGCGCAATTGATGACAACGTAGCAAACTCAATCGTTTCCCAGCTTTTATTCTTGGAATCTCAAGATCCAGAAAAAGATATTCATTTATACATTAACAGCCCTGGTGGTTCTATCACAGCAGGTATGGCAATCTACGATACAATGCAGTTTATTAAACCAAACGTATCAACAATTTGTATCGGTATGGCAGCATCTATGGGTGCTTTCCTACTTGCAGCAGGTGAAAAAGGAAAACGTTTCGCACTTCCAAACAGTGAAGTAATGATTCACCAACCACTTGGCGGAGCACAAGGTCAAGCAACTGAAATCGAAATCGCTGCAAAACGTATCCTATTCTTACGTGAAAAACTAAACCAAATTCTTGCTGATCGCACAGGACAACCATTAGAAGTACTACAACGCGACACAGACCGCGACAACTTCATGACAGCAGAAAAAGCACTAGAATACGGCTTAATCGATAAAATCTTTACAAATCGTTAATATACTTTAAAGCGAAAGCGGCTCGCTCAGAATGGGAGGGGGATGGAGCTTCTGACAAAGAGGTGCTTTTTACCTCGGCGGAAGAAGCGAAGCCACCGACCATTCTAGCCGCTGGAGCTGGATACAACTAAAAGCGAAAGCGGCTCGTTTAGAACTGCTCCAAAAAAGGCTATCGCCCATGCGATAGCCTTTCTTATTGACCACTTCTCAAAATATATCAGCGTTTTTTCCAATATACCTGCTTCTCATGATATATCGGCGCAAATTGAAATATATCGGCAATTCGACACAACATATCGACCATTCGACGAGATTACCTCTCCCCCACCCTCTCCATACCCATTATTGAATACAGAAAAAGTGACAAACCTGTTAAAAGAACAAACGTGTGATTTGGCTCACAATTTCATTCCAATCTTTATGTTACAGTGTAATTGATAATTCATATCAATTGTTTCGAGGTGAGAATGATGACAAAACAAATTAATTTTCATCATACTGTTTATGATTTAACGAATCAATATCCTGAAATTATTCCCATTTTAAAGAACCTTGGATTTGAAAATATAACAAAACCTAATATGCTGCAAACAGCCGGCCGTATAATGACTATCCCGAAAGGCTGCCGAATGAAAGGTATTTCATTAGACGGAGTAAAAGAAGCTTTTCAAAATAATGGATTTCACATTAATGAGTAGAGGAGAATCCTTATGAGTGAAATGATTAATAACCGTGAACAAGAAAATATAAATAACTCTGAACGACAAACAATCTTAAAGACTATTATTAAAGATCTTCATAACGGAAAAAACATTGAAGATGTAACAGCTCAGTTTCAAGAAGCAATTGGAAATATTACCGTAGCAGAAATTTCAAAGCTCGAGCAGGCACTTATGGAGGAAGAAGGCATTCCAGTTGAAGAAGTACAACGCTTATGCTCCGTTCATACAGCTGTTTTTAAGGGATCCATTGAAGAAATTCATCAATCTAATAAACAAGAAGAGCAACCAGGTCATCCCATTCATACATTTAAACTGGAAAACAAAGAAATTGATTTACTTGTGAATTTCAAACTTCAACTTCACTATGAACGTTTTGAAAAAGAAGATAGCGAAGAAAACATTTATAAATTAATAGAAGACTTAAATTTATTACTAGATGTTGATAAACATTATAGCCGGAAAGAAAATCTACTTTTCCCTTATTTAGAGAAATACGGCATTTATGGACCTACCCAAGTTATGTGGGGCGTTGATGACAGAATTCGTGCTGCTATTAAAGAAGCAAAACAAAAATTAGTAAATTATAATCAAGATAAAAAATCAGTCTTAGACAGCGTTTCTTTCGTCACCCATGACGTAACTGAAATGATTTTTAAAGAAGAAAATATTTTATTTCCGATGGCCCTTCAAACTCTTACAGAAGATGAATGGCTAAAAATCGCTCATGAAAGTGATGAAATCGGCTACTGCTTAACAAGCCCTACAACTACATGGAAACCAGAAAGAATAGCGATGCAAGAAGAAACAATGTCAGAAGGATTTATTCGTTTTGAAACAGGACTATTATCGTTACAACAACTAGAACTCGTATTAAATCACTTACCCGTTGATATTACATTTATCGATGAAAATGATGTTGTGCGTTACTTCTCTCATGGAAAAGAACGGATCTTCGCTCGCACGAAAGCTGTCATTGGTCGAACAGTGCAAAACTGTCATCCTCCCAAAAGCGTTCATGTCGTTGAAAAACTCTTAGAAGATTTCAAATCTGGAAAAAAAGATTGTGAAGATTTTTGGATTCAATTTCAAGATAAATATGTATATATTCGCTACTTCGCAGTGCGAAATGCAGATGGAAAATATATGGGGACCCTCGAATTTACGCAAAACATTCAACCGATCCGTGAACTTCAAGGAGAAAAACGGATTCTTTCATAATTTATCCCGTATTAACGGGCAGTAAGATCCCCACCTCAATATTCAGGGAAAAACGAGGAAGATAGGTGTAGGATAAAGCGAACCTTTAATCGACGATTGAATACAACACATCAATTACTCAAAAATATTCAACTGATTTATCCAATCAAAAAAGCTATCGCCCACGCGATAGCTTTTTACTGTTTATTTTGTACATATGCTGCCAGCGCTTCTAAAGCAGCTTCTGCATCTGAACCTTCTGTTATAATCGTTACGTTGCTACCAGATCCAATCGCTAAGCTCATAATCCCCATTATGCTCTTCGCATTGACTGTTTTTCCATCTTTCTCAATGAAAATATCAGCGTGAAAACGATTTGCCTCTTGTACAAACAACGCAGCCGGACGTGCTTGTAAGCCGTTTTTTAATGCAACCTCAACTTGTTTCTGAACCATAGCTCCCATTTCCCCTTTACCGTTATTTTTTTGCTACCGGTTCCCCCGCGCGTAATTTCTCTGCGATTTCATCGATTTTACGCAAGCGATGATTGATACCTGATTTACTTATTTTCCCCCCAGATACCATCTCGCCTAATTCTTTCAATGTTACATCTTGATAATTAATACGTAATTGTGCAATCTCTCTTAATTTATCTGGTAAAACATCGAGCCCAACCGTTTCATCAATGTAACGAATATTTTCAATTTGCCTTAAAGCGGCACCAATTGTTTTATTTAAATTGGCTGTTTCACAGTTCACCAATCGATTAACTGAATTACGCATATCACGAACAATACGAATATCCTCAAATCTTAACAATGCATTATGTGCACCGATAATGTTTAAAAACTCCGTAATTTTCTCCGCTTCTTTTAAATACGTAATGTACCCTTTACGCCTTTCCAGCGTCTTACTATTTAAATCAAATCCGTTCATCAGTTCACATATAGAATCATTATGTTCCTTGTATAACGAAAAGACCTCTAAATGATAAGATGATGTTTCTGGGTTATTTACTGAACCACCTGCTAAAAATGCACCTCTTAAATACGATCGTTTGCAGCATTTCTTTTCAATCAATTCCTGTGAGATATTGCGAATAAATGAAAAGTCTTCTCTAACAATATGCAAATCCGCTAATATTTCACGAGATTTCTCAACAAGCCGAACGATATATACATTATTTTTCTTCAGTCGCATTTTTTTACGAACAAGCAATTCTACCGTCACGTCATATCCCTTTTTCAGCAATGTGTAAATTCTTCTTGCGATTGCTGCATTTTCTGTTTGAATATCAATCGAAAGACGACGGTTTGAAAAAGAAAGTGATCCGTTCATTCGAAGCAATGCTGATAATTCTGCTTTCTCACAGCACTCCTTCATTTCAAGCTTCGTGAGCTCTTTCTTTGTTTCTGATGCAAATGACACAGCCCCACCTCCTTATACGATATTTTGGAACAAAAATCTTGTCCTATATGAATGAGCAGCGTTATCTCATACAGAGATAACGCATGCTTATAATAACGAATATAAAATAGAAGCTAATTTTAATGTATCATGTCTTACAACTTGATCATCATACTTTGCTAATTCATCTTGAATTAAGCGAATGTCATTTTCAGCAAAACGATGTTCATCAACCACAACAGGTTCAGACATTTCTTCTGCATACAATTTACGTAACACAGCAGGAATATCATGATTATTTACAATTGCTGTATCAATGAAAGGTACCCCAAGATGATCATGTAAAGCCTGCACATGATCAAATGCTGTATACCCCATCGTTTCTCCAGCTTGCGTCATAACATTACATACATATACTTTTTTCGCCTTTGCAGCAAGAACGGCTTTACCGATTTTTTCTACAATTAAGTTTGGCAAAATACTTGTGTACAAACTACCTGGTCCGAAGACAAGTAAATCCGCTCGCTGAATTTCCATTAATGTCTCATATAATGGTTCTACATCACCCGGTGTTAAAAACACACGATTGATTTTTTTCCCAAAGTACGGAATTTTCGATTCACCTGTTACAATTCGCCCATCTTCCAGCTCAGCATGAAGAACAACACTTTGATTGGCCGCTGGTAAAACACGCCCTCTCACATTTAACACTTTACTCGTTTCTGTAATGGCATGGAAAAAGTCTCCTGTAATCGACGTCATACCAGCTAATAATAAATTACCTAATGCATGACCCGTTAAACCTTCTCCGGATGTAAAACGATGTTGAAATAAAGCTTCCACAAGCGGCTCCACATCTGATAACGCAACAAGTACGTTACGAATGTCGCCTGGCGGTGGAATTTCTAACTCATCACGCAATCTACCTGAACTGCCACCATCATCAGCTACTGTAACAACCGCTGTAATATCAACAGGATATTTCTTCAATCCCCGTAATAAAACCGATAGTCCAGTTCCCCCTCCCATGATGACAATTTTAGGTTTTCTTTCTTTTTTCATCCCTTAATGGCCCTTTCTCTTCTCCACATCACGATGAGATATATGAACGATATATTCTGGTTTCAAATGTTTTCCAAGGTATTCAGCAAGTGTAACAGAACGATGTTGTCCACCTGTACATCCAATCGCAATTACAAGCTGACTCTTGCCTTCTCTTTTATAATGAGGAAGCATGAAAGTAATAAGATCCGTCAGCTTTTCTAAAAATTTATGTGTCTCATTAAACTTGAGCACATATGACGAAACTTCTTCATCCAGTCCTGTTAACGGCTTCATCTGTGGAATATAATATGGATTTGGTAAAAAACGAACATCAAATACTAAATCTGCATCAATTGGAATGCCGTACTTAAATCCAAATGACATCACATTGACACGAAATGCTTGCTCGTTTTCTGTTGAAAACAGATGAACAATTTTTTCGCGCAATTCTTTCGGTTTTAAATCAGACGTATCAAGTACAATATTCGCTCTTGCCTTCATATCTGTTAATAAATTGCGCTCGGCCTCAATTCCTTTTAACGGAAGTCCTGTCGGCGCAAGTGGATGCGAACGTCTCGTTTCTTTGTAACGCGTTACAAGCGTGCTATCTTTCGCATCTAAAAATAAAATATGAGGAATAATCCAAGTGCGTTCTGATAAATCATCAAGCGCTCCCCATAAATGCTCAAAAAATTCGCGACCACGTAAATCAATACCAAGTGCCACCTTGTTCATTTTTCCTTTCGAGTCTGCCATAAGTTCAACAAACTTTGGCAATAACATAGGTGGTAAGTTATCCACACAAAAATATCCTAAATCTTCGAAGCTTTGCAGAGCTACTGTTTTTCCTGCACCGGACATCCCTGTAATAATTACCATTTTAATATCATTATTTGCTGCCATTGTATCCCTCCTCGGCGGTTTAGCTTGGATCCAATCGATATGAAAGTAATTCAAAGTCTGGTGTATATACAAACGTACCGTAGATGATTCCATTTCCTTTAATTAAATAATCAATAATGTGATAATCTCCCGGCGCCATTGCTAGCTCATCAATTTTATCAAATGTATGCCAACCAATGATGCCTTCTTCGCTTTCTAATTTGTTTTCTCCTGCAAAATCTGTCGCTAAAAAGGAGAACATCATCCATTCAGAAACAACTTTATCACCTTCCTGGATGACAAAAGTGAAGACTCCCTTTAATGCTGGGTTCTTTAAATAAATACCTGTTTCTTCACGGTATTCGCGGACAACGGAATCCCTCACTGTTTCACCGCGCTCCATTTTTCCACCTGGTGCAACCCACCAGTTCCGACGAGGTTTTTGTAGTAGGAGAACTTCATTATCTTTAATTAACACACAGTTTGTTACTCTTTGCATGCTTCTTCACCTCAGCTACTTATGACGATTTTTTCGTCACATACTCATTCCATTATACTATCAAAAACAGTTTGCCACAATGAAGGAGACTAGCTCCGTAAATAAGTGAATTCCTACTAAGTAACAAGCTTATTCTTCCTAAGAACATAAAAAAATCCCCTTAACGAATTTTATCGTCAAGGAGATTTACCACTTATTTTTTACTGAAATACGATACAATCGCAAACCCTAAAATAAACGTAATAATAGAGTTTACAATCGACATGCCACCGGCTGGAATACCTGGGAAAACTACTGCAATCGATCCGATAACAAGTCCGATAATCGCTGCGAATGTTGCACTTTTATAATGTGATAACAAATAGCTAATTCCTTTACTACTCACAACAAATCCAACCATAACACCTGCACCAATTACTGCAATTAGTGGTAAGTTTAATGTTGTTAGCGCATTAATCGCTGTTGGATATACACCGATGATTAATAAAATAAATGAGCCGCTAATCCCCGGAAGTAGCATAGCCATACTAGCCATCCAACCTGCCAAGAATAATCCAATTGTATTTAAAATTGTTAATGTAGTAATTGGATCTGCCGCTTTATCCGGCTTAAAGAATGCTGTTACAGCTACAAGAACCGCTGCAACGATTAGTATAACAATATGTCCTGCTTTAAATGTTTCCTTTGCATTTGCTTCCTTCATTAACATTGGTAAAATACTCAAGATTAAACCAAGGAAGAAAAACTGAGTTGGCTCATAATGATTTGCTAATAAATACTTAATAACATGACTTAATGTTAAAAACGCTACTGCTACCCCAACAGCAAGCGGAATTAAAAAGCCTAAATGCTTTTTCCATTCGCGACTAAAGAATCCACTAATTGCCGCAAGCAATCTTTCATAAATCCCTAATACAACAGCAATTGTGCCACCACTAACGCCAGGAATTAAATCACTAACGCCCATACAAAAACCACGATATATATTACGCCATTCCATACTGAATAAACTCCTCATTTCTTATAGTCATTTTTCTCGTAAACTCTAGTATAACAATAAGAAATCTTGTAATCCAAAGAATTTTTGACAAACATTTTACATTTTAGGAAGAAAATAAAAAAGAAAGCTACCATTCATAAAAGTAGCCTTCTTCTCAAAAGGGAATTACATCCCTTATTTTTCTGTTACAGTTTTTAATTCCTCTAACAGCTCTTCTACGTAGTGTTGTGCACTTTGTGCTGCGATACTACCATCGCCAGTTGCTGTTACAATTTGACGAAGCATTTTTTCGCGAACATCACCAGCTGCGAAAATACCAGGAACTTTCGTTTCCATGCGTTCGTTTGTTTCGATATAACCATTTTCATTTGTAATACCAAGTTCAGTAAATGGTTTTGATAGTGGTAACATACCGATGTAAATGAAGACACCGTCAGCTTTGAATTCTTGCTCTTCACCACTGTTTACATCTACAAGTGTTACACTGCCTACTTTACCATTCTCTTCGTTAATCTCTTTTACAGTATGGTTCCAAATGAAATCTACTTTTTCATTTTGGAAAGCACGGTCTTGTAGGATTTTTTGTGCACGAAGCGCATCACGACGATGAACGATAGTTACTTTTGATGCAAAGCGTGTTAAATACACACCTTCTTCAACAGCAGAGTCTCCGCCACCAATAACAACAAGTTCTTTTCCTTTAAAGAATGCGCCGTCGCATACTGCACAGTATGATACACCACGGCCACCAAGTTCTTTTTCACCTGGTACACCGATTTTTTTGTACTCTGCACCACTTGCAACGATAATTGCGCGTGTTTTATATTCTTTTTTACCAGCTACAACCGTTTTATATTCTTTACCATCGATGACTTCTTTCACATCACCATATGCATATTCAGCACCGAATTTCTTCGCATGCTCGAACATTTTATTTGATAAATCAGGTCCTAAAATGGATTCATAACCTGGATAGTTTTCTACATCTTCTGTATTTGCCATTTGTCCGCCTGGAATACCGCGTTCAAGCATAAGCGTGCTTAAATTTGCACGAGACGTATACACTGCAGCTGTCATTCCAGCTGGTCCAGCACCAATAATAATGACATCATAAATTTTTTCTTCTGACACACTATTCACTCCTATTCATTCCTACCATGACTTACCCTCATTATACTGTTAGCACCTGTTTTTTCCCAATGATTTGCCTATGCATGAGTCCGCTTTACTACTTGCACATATTTTCTCACAGTTGCTACAGATACATTATATATATTTCCAAGTTCGGCCTGTGTCATTTTATTTCTCTGCTGGCCGCGCACAATATATTCGATTGCCGCAGACCACCCAAACACATTCGTAAAGACCGTCCCAGATGTATATAAACGTATAAATGTACAAAACCAAAAATGCAAGCATTCTTCAATCAATTCATCTTCTTTATTTGTATAGTTATATAAGGCATCCGAAATCCTAACGCATTGTTCAAACGGTTGTAACTCGCCTGGAATACTCTTATGACTACTCATTAAAAAGAAATATTTTGCCAGTTGCGAAACGATCGGCACACCATTTTTTTCCTGAGCCACCTCAAAGAAAAAGCCAATTTTCTCTGGTGTTGTGAGTTCATTCATTAAATACAGTGCTAGCATTTTCTCTTCTAACGTTTCACTTTGACTAAAAGATTTCCGCAGCTCTTCAAACAAAACATTCTGTCCTTCATCAGCTAAATGCAGGGCATTCCACGGCTCTTTCCCTTTTTTATCAGGGTGCAATTCTACAACAGATTGCCACATTTTTTCCGCTGTATGTTGATCTTGTATCATATAAGCAGAGTATGCAAACCAATAGTAAAAGCTGACATCTCCTTCATAACCTTGACGCTTTAATAACCTCAACCATTTATATGCTGATGCAAAGTGACCAATGCTCGCCAATGTTGTTCCTAGCTTCAGTCGATGCTCAAATGACATCGGATATACTGATTCTAGTTGCCCCGCTAACGCTTCTACTTGTTTATGCTCTCCAATTGAATATAGAAAAATAAGCGTATTACAAAGCGCATGCATATTACCAGGATTTTTCTCTAAAATCATTTCTGTTAACTTTAGTGCCTGATCTACATTTCCCGATTGGAAATGCGCAATTGCTAAGTTATTATAACCCGACCAAAATTCTGGATAATCCTTCGTTACAACTTCAAGCGTAGCAATCGCTTCCTCCAATTGTCCGTTACGAATATAGCGATTTGCCTCTTCCTGCATAACAATTAATTCATCTTCATCTTCAATCTCTTCCGTATCCAGCGATTCTTCTTCCATAATCTCAAGTAATTCTAACGTATCTTCTACAAATTCCTTTTCCGTTGCGATCTCTAAATATTTCTCCGCATACTTCTTTGCTTGCTGAAACAAACCGAGATATGCGTAATTATTCGCGATAAAATAATAGCACTGCTCAATATCAGAATTCGAACGAATCAATTTCAAGAAAATTTGGTTTGATTCTTGATACTCACCGACTTCAGATAATACCGTCGCTAATTGACATAAAATAAACGGCTCTTTCTCACTTTGTGCCGCTCTTCGAAAATATTTAACTGCATCTTGCAATTTATGACTTTGATAAGCTTTCATTCCTTTTTTATAAAAGAAATCAGCTAATTGATTAAAAGAGATAACTTGTCCGTTCTCCTTATACATCCGTTGATTTTTCCCCATATATCCTCCAGTTTTTTGTTTTCTTCGCTCATACATTTTCTATTTATAAGTATAAACGATTCCGTAAAAAACAAAACAGTATATTATAATCAATTATTTCCTTTTTATTCATAAAAAGAGAAGAGAAATGTTACATTTTTAACAACGCCCTTCTCTTCTCTGTCATTTCTTTCTGCGTATAAATGATACGCATCGGATTTCCACCTACAAAAGCACCACTTGGTACATCACGGTGAACAAGTGTACCTGCTGAAACAATGGCGCCGTCCCCAATCTTTACACCTGGCAATATAGTTGAATTTGCTCCAATCATTACTTCATTCCCTATAATAACTTCCCCGAGGCGATATTCATGAATTAAATATTCGTGAGCTAAAATCGTTGTGTTATAGCCAATTATTGAATTCGTTCCAATTGTAATCTTTTCTGGAAACATAATATCCGGCATTGCCATAAGCGCAAATGATGTTTGCTTTCCTACTTTCATTCGTAAAAATGTGCGATACAGCCAAATTTTCATTCGTAAAAATGGTGTATAACGTGCAATTTGAATGACAATAAAATTTTTCATTACCTTAAAGAAGGATACTGTCTTATATACATTCCATAGTGAATTTGCTCCTGAAACAGGGTAGCGCGTTGTCCGTCGCACTTTACTCTCTCCCCTTACCTACTATTCAGACAAAATGGATAGCAAGTCACTCATTTTATCTAATACATAATCCGGCTTATATGACTCTAAGTACTCTCTACCTTTAATCGTCCAGGCAACTGCCGCGGTTTTCGTACCTGCGTTTTGTCCGCCCACTATATCATGATGGTTATCACCAACCATTAACGTTTCTTCTGGATTTGCATGTAGTAACTTTAGCGCCTTTTGAATTGGTTCTGGATGTGGTTTCACATGCTGTACATCATCAATTGTAACAACAACATCAAAGAACTCATTTAATTTAGAAAGTTTTAAACCCATTTCTACTGTTTGTCTTGCCTTCGTTGTTACAATTCCAATTTTGTATCCTTGCTTCTTTAGCTCTTGGACCGTCTCATAAACAGTTTCATATTCTTCCACTAGTTCATCATGATGCTCATGGTTAAATTGACGATAACATTGGATCATCTCTTCTACCTTGCTCTCATCCATTGAACCGAATGTCTCATGCAAAGATGGACCGATAAATGACAATACATCTTCGCGCTTATACTGATCTGGATAGTACTTGTTTAACGTGTGTAAAAAAGAAGAAATAATAAGTTCATTTGTATTAATTAATGTTCCATCTAAATCAAATAACACTGTATTTATTTTCATATGCTAAGGTCCTTTCCTGCCTGAATATGAAAGAAGCAGCATCTCATACAAGATGCTACTTTTTTCTAGTTTTCTAAATATCTTTTATCAGCTTGCCCCATTTTACGTCTCACAATAATGAAAATGATCGAAATAACAACAAGCCCAATGGACATCACTTGTGCAATACGAAGCGGTCCTAACATTAAGCTATCTGTACGTAAGCCTTCTACAAAGAAACGGCCAATTGAATACCAAATTAAATACGTAAAGAATAATTCACCACGACGTAAATTCGCTTTGCGTAATAACAATAATAGAATTACACCCGCAAAATTCCATAATGATTCATATAAGAACGTTGGATGATAATACACACCATCAATATACATTTGATTCACAATAAAATCCGGTAAATGTAAACCCTCTAAAAACTGTCTTGTTACTTCACGGCCATGAGCCTCTTGGTTCATAAAGTTTCCCCATCGTCCAATTGCTTGTCCAAGTAGAATACTTGGCGCTGCAATATCAGCTAACTTCCAGAAGGAAACGCCACGTCTTTTCGCAAAGAAAATCCCCGTAATAACCGCCCCGATTAAGCCGCCATGAATTGCCAAGCCACCTTGACGAATATTAATAATCTGACTCGGGTTTTGCACATAATATTCCCATTCAAAAATAACGTAGTATGCTCTCGCACAAATAATCGCAATCGGTACCGCAAATAAAACTAGATCGACAAATGTATCTTTCGGAATACCTAATCGTTCACCTTCGCGAGTAGCAAGCCAAAGTCCAAGCAAAACACCCGTACCGATAATAATCCCATACCAATACACTGGGAATGGTCCAAGTTGAATTGCTACGCGGTCTAGCTGTGGTACAGACCCTAACAGCATATGGATGACCTCCTTCTCCTAAATTACTCCTGATTCCCTAGTTCAATCGCACTCATTAAGCGCTCTGAAAATTGTTGCGCTGCATTGACTCCCATTCGTTTTAACCTGAAGTTCATCGCTGCCACTTCAATAATAACAGCCAAGTTTCGACCAGGACGAACCGGAAGTGTAATCTTCGTAAGTTCTGTATCTATAATCTTCATTTTTTCTTCATCAAGACCTAAACGATCATAGTTTTTCTTTTGATCCCAAATCTCAAGGTTAATCACTAGTGTAATACGCTTATAATTCCGTACAGCACCTGCACCAAATAACGTCATAACATTAATAATACCTAAACCACGAATTTCTAATAAATGCTCAATTAAATCTGGTGAACTTCCGACTAATGTATCTTCATCTTCTTGACGAATCTCAACGCTATCATCTGCAACTAAACGATGACCACGTTTTACAAGTTCAAGCGCTGTCTCACTTTTTCCGACACCACTTTGACCTGTAATTAAAACACCAACACCGTAAATATCTACTAATACACCATGAACAGCAGTTGTTGGTGCCAACTTACTCTCTAAATAGTTTGTTAAACGACTTGATAATCTTGTCGTCGTTTGAGCAGAACGTAAAAGCGGCACGCCAGATTCACGTGATGCTTGCAATAATTCCTCTGGCACATCTTGACTACGCGTTACAATAATACAAGGTGTCTCTTCTGTACAAAGAACTTTCATTCTTTCTTGTTTTTGCTCACTTGTTAACGTCTCACAGAAGGTAAGCTCCGTTTTTCCAAGAAGCTGGACGCGATCAGCTGGATAATATGTAAAGAATCCTGCCATTTCAATTCCAGGTCGCGATAAATCACTTGTATCAATTGGACGGTGAATCCCTTCTTCACCACTTACTAACTCTAATTGAAATTGTTCAATTAAATCTTTTGTCCTTACTTTCGGCATATGTAAACCTCCACTCCGCTGCGGGTTCAGTCTCATTTGATGTAAAATTCCATTCTATCCGATATTGTACCATTTTTTTCTGTAAACAAGAAATGTGGTTTCTATTAAATAAAAAAAAACATTTCATGGAGTTCATGAAATGTTTTTCTTTTTGTCACTTTTCTATTTCTTTTCAGATAATGGCTCTACAATCACTTTATCAATCAGCATATTAAAAATAGAAATACAAATTGCCGCAATAATTGCTACACCAAATCCCGATATATTAAAAGCATCACCTAATAATGAATCTGTTATTTTTAACGTAATTGCATTAATCACGATTAGGAAGAATCCAAATGTCAGTACCGTAATCGGCAACGTAATTAAAATTAATAACGGTTTTACAAACACATTTAAAATCGCTAAAATAATGCTCGCAATAATTGCTGTTTGTATATTTTCTATGTAAAATGCGTCTGGTGCAATTCCCTTCAGAAGACCTGATACAACAATTAACACGACGCTATTCACAAGAAGTGATAGAATCCATCTCATTTTCTTACACATCCTTTTGACATATATACTTAATCATACGCTAATGGCTAGGAAACGCCAAGTGACCATTTAAAAAACGATACAAAACCTTTCTTTTTTAGTAAGAATAGAGCATCCAGCCATGCATAGCAGCGGTCAGGGCCTTTTTTAGCCCCATGCCATGTGAAAACAGAAGGAGGAAATGAGCAGAAGTCTCTTTTTTGACTTCGCAGCCGTGATTTGTATGCTAAAAATCAGAATCATTTATATATGAATTGAAAAAACGACATAATACCTTTCTTTTTTTGTGGGAAGAGAGCGTCCACCCATGCATAACCACCACTTATATTGCGCAAAAACAAAATAAAATCATATAAAAGCTTATTCCATTCTTCATACTTGTATACCTATCAAGCTAAAACTGGTTCTTTCCCAAAACTAAAACAAGGAGCCAGCCAAATCGGCTTAGCTCCCTACTTCAACTTCTTTCATTTTCTCTTTCATACGAGCTGTATCACGCTCTAAAATGCCTTTTAAATACTTCCCTGTATACGAACGCTCTTCTTTTACAACTTGCTCCGGAGTCCCTGAAGCAACGATTTGTCCGCCCTTGTCTCCACCTTCTGGACCAAGGTCAACAATATAATCAGCCGTTTTAATCACATCTAAATTATGCTCAATGACAAGCACAGTTTCCCCACTTTCAACAAGACGCTGCAGTACTTCTAGAAGTCGTGCAATATCATGTGCATGTAAACCTGTTGTCGGCTCATCTAAAATATATAACGTACGTCCTGTAGAACGGCGATGTAATTCAGAGGCAAGTTTCACACGCTGCGCTTCACCACCCGATAATGTCGTAGCTGGCTGGCCTAATTTCATATAGCCTAGTCCTACATCTACAAGCGTCTGTAACTTCCGTTTAATTTTCGGGATATTCGCAAAGAATTCTACCCCATCTTCAATCGTCATTCCTAGTACTTCAGAAATGTTCTTATCTTTATATTTCACTTCTAGCGTTTCACGATTATAACGTTTTCCATGACATACTTCACATGGAACATATACATCTGGTAAAAAGTGCATTTCAATTTTTATAATGCCATCACCACGACAAGCTTCACAGCGGCCACCTTTTACGTTAAAGCTAAAGCGTCCTTTTTGATATCCACGTACCTTCGCTTCATTCGTTTGTGCAAACACATCGCGAATATCATCAAACACACCTGTATATGTTGCAGGGTTTGAACGTGGTGTTCGTCCAATTGGTGATTGATCAATATCAATAACTTTATCTAAATGTTCAAGGCCTTTAATGTCCTTATGTGCGCCTGGCTTACTTTTCGCTTTATATAATTTTTGCGCTAACGATTTATATAAAACTTCATTGACCATTGTACTTTTTCCAGAACCGGATACACCTGTTACTGCTACAAATGTACCAAGGGGGAATGACATCTTCGCATTTTTTAAGTTATTTTCTTTTGCACCAATAATCTCAACTTTTCGTCCGTCCCCTTTCCGTCTTTCAAGTGGAACCGGAATAAACTTCTTACCACTTAAATATTGTCCTGTTAATGAATCATCATCATTCATCACTTCATCTGGTGATCCAGCTGATACAACTTGCCCACCATGAATCCCTGCACCAGGACCGATATCAAGTAAGTAATCGGCAGCCATCATTGTATCTTCATCATGCTCAACAACGATTAGTGTATTTCCTAAATCGCGCATTTCCTGCAATGTACGGATTAGACGGTCATTATCACGTTGATGTAAGCCGATAGAAGGTTCGTCAAGAATATATAATACACCCGTTAAACGAGAACCAATTTGTGTTGCCAGACGAATACGCTGTGCTTCACCGCCTGATAATGTTCCCGCCGCACGGCTTAATGTTAAATAATCAAGTCCTACGTTAATTAAGAAACTTACCCGCTCTTTAATTTCACGTAAAATTAAACGTGCAATCTTTTCCTGTTTTTCTGTTAGTTCAATGACATCGAAGAAATCATACACTTCTTGCACAGAGTACTTTGTTACATCAGAAATTGTTTTCCCGCCAACAAAAACAGCTAAGCTTTCTGGCTTTAAGCGACCGCCCTTACATTTCGGACATGCTTGTTCTGCCATATACTTTTCCATTTGCTCACGAATATAATCGGAGCTCGTTTCACGGTAGCGACGTTCAATATTTGGAATAACTCCTTCAAATAAAATCTCACTCTCTTTCACTTGACCAAAGTCATTCACATAACGGAAATAAACCTTCTCTTCTCCACTTCCATACAACACTTTATCAAATAAATCTTTCGGTATATCCTTTACAGGCATATCCATATCAATGCCGTAATGATTACACACCGATTGCAATAATTGCGGATAATATTGCGAACTAGTCGGTTCCCAAGGAGCAATCGCATGACCATTTAACGATAACTCCCAGTTTGGAATCACAAGTTCTAAATCTACTTCTAATTTCGAACCGAGCCCATCACAAGACGGACAAGCTCCAAATGGACTATTGAAAGAGAACATACGAGGCTCTAACTCTCCGATTGAGAAACCGCAATGCGGACAAGCGTGATGCTCACTAAATAACAGTTCCTCTTCTCCAATCACATCAATTAATACACGGCCACCGCCAAGTTTGAGTGCACTTTCAAGGGAGTCGGCAAGACGGCTCGCAATCCCGTCTTTCACAACGATACGGTCAATTACGACTTCAATGGAATGCTTTTTATTCTTATCTAACGTAATCTCTTCAGAAACATCAAGCATTTCTCCATCAACACGAACACGGACATACCCCTGTTTCTTTATATCTTCTAATACTTTCACGTGTGCACCTTTACGTCCTGAAACAATCGGCGCTAACACTTGTAATTTTGTACGCTCTGGGTATTCCAAAACACGGTCTACCATCTGTTCTACCGTTTGTGATGTAATTTCAATCCCATGATTCGGACAGATTGGCGTCCCAATACGTGCAAATAATAGACGTAAATAGTCATAAATCTCCGTCACGGTTCCGACCGTTGAACGCGGGTTACGACTCGTCGTTTTTTGATCGATTGAAATGGCAGGAGATAAACCTTCAATTGTATCCACATCCGGTTTATCCATTTGCCCTAAAAACTGGCGTGCATACGCGGATAAAGACTCCACGTACCTGCGCTGCCCTTCCGCATAAATTGTATCGAATGCTAATGATGATTTTCCTGAACCAGACAAACCTGTCACAACAACGAGCTGATTTCTCGGAATGGTTACATCAATATTTTTTAAGTTATGCGCTCTCGCACCTTTTACAACGATAAAATCTTTGCTCACTATTTTCACCCTTCCGCTTTTAATTCTAGCAGTAAATCTCTCAGCTCAGCTGCACGCTCAAAGTCTAGTGCTTTTGCCGCTTCCTTCATTTCTGCTTCCATCTTCGCGATTGTTTTTTCACGTTCTTTCTTCGTCATTTTCTTAGCCGGCGTTGTTTCGTATACTTCTGTTTCTTCTGCCGCTGTTGTTGCACGAATTACATCACGCACTTCTTTCTGAATTGTTTTCGGCGTAATACCATGCTTCTCATTGTAAGCTTCTTGCTTTTGACGACGGCGCTTTGTCTCTTCAATTGCAATATTCATCGATTTCGTGATCCGATCTGCGTACATGATTACATGACCATTTTCATTACGCGCTGCACGACCAATCGTTTGAATTAAAGATCGCTCTGAACGTAAGAAACCTTCTTTATCCGCGTCTAAAATCGCTACGAGTGACACTTCCGGAATATCGAGTCCTTCTCGTAATAAGTTAATACCGACAAGCACATCGAACTTACCAAGGCGAAGATCACGAATAATCTCAATCCGCTCTAGCGTTTTAATTTCAGAATGGAGATAGTTCACTTTAATCCCAACATCTTTTAAGTAATCTGTTAAATCCTCTGACATTTTCTTTGTTAATGTTGTAATTAATACACGCTCATTTTTCGCAATTCGGTCTTGTATTTCTCCTAGTAAATCATCAATTTGTCCTTCAATTGGCCTTACATCAATTTGCGGATCTAAAAGCCCCGTCGGACGGATAATTTGCTCCACAACTTCCGGTGTATGCTCTAGTTCATATGGACCCGGTGTGGCTGATACGTACACAACTTGATTCGTTTTCTCTTCAAACTCTTCAAACATAAGCGGTCTATTATCCATAGCTGACGGCAGACGGAACCCATGGTCAACAAGCACTTGTTTACGTGCCTGATCCCCGTTATACATCGCTCTTACTTGCGGCACCGTTACATGTGACTCATCCATAACAATTAAGAAATCATCAGGGAAGTAATCTATTAATGTGTAAGGCGTTGAACCCGCTGGACGGAGCGTCAAATGACGGGAGTAGTTCTCAATCCCCGAACAAAATCCCATCTCACGCATCATTTCTAAATCGTAACGAGTTCGCTGCTCTATCCGCTGCGCTTCTAGTAATTTACCGTTATCATTTAATTCTTTTAAACGTTCTTCTAATTCTTTTTCGATATTTTCAATGGCAACTTTCATTTTTTCTTCACGTGTAACGAAGTGAGATGCCGGGAAGATTGCTACATGTTCACGTTCTGCTAATACTTCACCTGTTAAGGCATTCACTTCACGAATTCGATCAATCTCATCTCCAAAAAACTCAATTCGAATGCAATGTTCATCAAGTGATGCTGGGAAAATCTCAACTACATCCCCACGTACACGAAATGTTCCACGCTGGAAATCAATATCATTACGGCCGTACTGTACATCAACAAGTTCACGAAGCAACTGATTACGATCCTTCTCCATACCAACGCGCAAAGAAACAACAAGTTCACGATATTCTTCTGGTGAACCTAAACCATAAATACAAGAAACACTTGCCACAATAATGACATCATCACGTTCAAATAAAGCTGATGTTGCGGAGTGGCGCAATTTATCAATCTCATCATTAATTTGTGCATCTTTCTCAATAAACGTATCGGTTTGTGGTACATACGCTTCCGGTTGATAATAATCGTAGTAACTCACAAAATACTCAACCGCGTTATTCGGAAAGAAATCCTTGAGCTCACTATACAACTGTCCCGCTAACGTTTTATTATGAGCCATTACAAGTGTTGGCTTCTTCACTTCTTTAATCACATTCGAAATCGTAAATGTCTTACCCGTTCCTGTCGCTCCAAGCAACACTTGATGTTTCTTACCATTTTTAATCCCTGCTACAAGCTGCTCTATCGCTCTTGGCTGATCACCTTGCGGGGAGTATTCAGAGACAATTTCAAATTGATGTTCCAAAAAACCGACCTCCTCGTAAAAAATCTGTATTCCCATTTTACCACGAATGCCCATAAAAAAACCAAGAAAACGAACAGATATTCGGTAAAGTTTTCGACAATATATACATAGAAAAAGGAAGGAGCCCTCTTCATATAAGTTCCTTCCTTTTTAATTTCATTTATTTTATTGGCAAACTGAACAAGTGATACCCATTATGATCAATCTCTTTCTTACAATCATGTAGCGTATACCTTATATCTTCACGAATATCTTTTATTACCTTTTTACAAGTATCAGAGTAAATTCTCTCATCTTTACCTGCAAATTTATCATAGGAACTATCTAAAGAATAGCTAATTGCTTTTCCATCGTATTCTAACGTTTGGAAGATTGGGTCTCCTTCATCTGTATAATTCACAATCCTTATTTTATCTCTGTCCCCTTTTTCAACATTTGTAACGAACTTCTCGAACTTATGTAAATTAGAAATTTCATGCCCTTTTGCAATCACATCATTTTTCTCATCGATCTTACTGTTAGACTGTGAACATGCTACTAAACTTACTATAAAAAGATATATCAAACTCGTTCTTTTCCTGATCGTCACCCTCCCCTATTCAAGTTATTTATATACACTGTAAAAGATTCTTTATAACTACTAGCACAACCTTTTATCAAATAAAAAAGTCACTCTTATTTTATAAAAGTGACTTCTCTTTCCCTTTCTCCTTCTTCGGAAAAAACACATAGGAAAATGTAATAATCGTATCAATAAGAAGGACAATGCCCCATATCTGACTTATACGACTTGCCGCCTTATTTAAAACAATACCTTTTTCAAGCCAATCGCCCCACTGTTCAACCGGAACAAGTCCATACATAAAGAAAAATACAATATGAACGGCAGTAAACAAAACAAGATGTAAAATCCACTCCCAAAGCTCCTGCTTCGTATGAGCCCGGCCCGTAACTTCTAATGGCTCCTCAATAATAGGCATCGGTTCATTTCGCCATTTAGCAACAAGCTTCTGCACGCGTATATCTAATTTTTTCAAATCTTTTTTTCCATAAAAGAGTGCGTAAAGTAATATCACTAAGGTTATAATTTGAAAATTAGAAAACTTCCCTGTGTGATAATAGTCAATAACTCCTAAAGTCAAAATAAATACTTCATTAATCAGCAATACAATTCCCATGATAAAACTTGCTTTCCGTAATCGAAACCCATAACGTAGTAAAAAAAATCCAATAGCTGATACCCAAAATACAACTTCCGCTCCAATTAAGAAATACCAACGATATTCTGCAAGTAAACTCATTTCGCCCGCTCCCTCTCATCATATATACGAAAAGCCTCATCCATATACGTTAGAAGCTCTTCTTCAATTGGATACATATTCATCTTCTGTGAATCTTCTTTTGACTTTCTTACTTCCCACAATTTATCTAGAAATGCTTCATCGCCATTTGCCATCTCCATACACTTCTCCATTAACCTTTTTGTAGCCTCTTGTACTTCATCATGAGATGCAGCTTTTCCTTCTTTCATAAAGATGCGTAATTCCTTGAATACATCCACCCATTCTCGAACATTTTCATCTTCCTCACTCATATTTGGCAAATTGCCCAGCAATTTTTGTTCTTCCTCTGAAAATATCTTTTTTTGAAACATTTCGCGTATACGAGGAGACTGTTTTGAAAGTTGAATCAGTTCAAACATGATTTTCCAATCCAGCTCTCCTTCAAGTTCTGCTGAATACACGACAGCCTGCAAAATCTTTTCCATCCGATTAAATTTTTTCTGCTCTTCTTGTACAAATTTAAGCTGTTTTGCCAACGATTCTTTCAAACTTAATTCATCTGTCATTAGCATATTCATAATCTCTTTTAGCGAGAAGCCCATTTCTTTTAAAAACAAAATTTGTTGCAACCGAATGACATCAGTTTCACTATATAGACGGTGTCCACCTTCTGTTTTCCCACTCGGTTTCAGCAAATCAATTTGATCATAATAACGGAGCGTTCTTACTGTAACTCCTGTTTCCTTTGTAAGTTCTTGAATCGAAATCATTCCCATCACCCTTTCCTCTTTCATTGTAAAAGATGACGTAACGTAACTTTCAAGTGTTTTTGTAAAAAAATGCAAAAAAGCTGATTACATGAATGAACCAGCTTTTACGGGAATAATATTTTTTGAATTGTACGTCCACATGTCAAAACAATCACACCAACTAAAACGCTTGTTGCTGTTTTATGATAGTGCGCTGATACTAGTAAATAATACGATAATCCAACAACTCCAATCACAACAAGCATACTCGGCACTGGATTGTGAACAAAATTTTGCATACCCCATATAAATGCAAATAACGCCGCTACCACACATAAAACCGCTAATCCCATTCTTTTTCCCCTTTATTTATCTATTTGTAAAACTTACCTCGCTACTCACTCTCTTCTACTTTTCTAAACTGCCACTTCGGCCAATAGTTCACAAAAAAGTATATAAACTGTCCAATCACAAAAAGAATAAATGGCGTCCCCGCACTCCCGTAAACAATCAAATTATACATACCCCATACCGCTAAACTGATTGCATAAAACAATCCTAAATATTTAAAAGCTTTATTCGATTGATGTCTTTCATACTCATCTTGCATTCTCATTCTCTTTTCACTCCTTTATTCCAATGTAAATATCTCCTCTACCCTCATCTCAAAATACTTCGCAATCTTCAGAGACAATTCCAAACTCGGGTTATAACGATGATTTTCAATTGCCACAATCGTTTGCCTCGTCACTTGCATCGCTTGCGCCATTTCAATTTGCGTTATGTAATTTTGCTTTCTTAGTTCTTTAATTCTATTTTTTACACCCATAGGCTCCACCTTTAAAAGTAAAGATATCTTTACTTTAATTATAAATATTTTCCAGAAATGAGTAAAGATATCTTTACAAAATAAAAAGAGACATATCAACTATGTCTCCTTCTTCTCCCTTACATAAACCCTAACGCATATACAAGAATATACCCAAGAATAGAAAGGCAAACAGACCCTACTAATCCTGCTACAAACGCTCTACTTCCCAATTTACGGAACGTCGTAAACTCTACATTTAAACCAAGACCAGCCATTGCCATCGCAATGAGCATATAAGCAATACTTACAATATATCCTGCAATTGCCTCAGGGATAATACCTAATGAATGAAATGCACTCATTGCCAAGAATCCTAAAATAAACCATGGAATTGGAATATCACGCCAAGAGCCTTTTTGCCCATTCCCTTCACTACGCTTAAACCATAAACCAATTAAAATCGCTACCGGTACAAGCATCGCAACGCGCGTTAATTTTACAATAACCGCAATATCAACAGATGCGCTCCCACCTGGTGCGGCCGCAGCGATGACGTGGGCGATCTCATGCAGCGTTGCTCCAGAAAATACACCGTAACCGTAAGGAGATAAACCGAGAATCGGATATAATAGCGTATAAATGAGAGTAAAAATCGTACCTAAAATAGCAATAATCGCTGCTCCAACTGCCGTTTCATCATCCTTTGCTTTCACCTGCGGCGCAATTGCCACGACTGCAGCCGCGCCGCAAATCGCTGTACCGCACGCCGTTAAAATCCCAAGCGTCTTATCTACTTTAAAAAAACGTGTTAGTGCGTATACAACAACAAGTGTAAATACAATAACGATCGCTGCAATAACTAACACTTTTGGCCCAGCCTTTGCAATATCAACTAGATTCAAACGCATTCCAAGTAAAATAATTCCGAAGCGAAGTAACTTCTTACTGGCGAAATTTGTTCCTAGGGTTGCTTCATAAGGTAAACTAATTATCGCTCTCCAAATCATCCCAATTAGAATAGCGATCACTAATTGCCCCATAATATTTAAAAACGGAAGCGTCGCTAAATATTTCGCAGCAATGGCAATTAATAACGTAATTCCAATCCCTTGCGAAAAACCGAGACGCTTCTTCTTTTGTATAACAAGTGTTTGTTCCACTTCGTACCACTCCAATAATCATATTGGAACATGCATGTTCTTTATATTTACATTATAGAAGGGTTTCAATGATAAGTTTAATACCAATATTCAATCTCAATCATCAGAAAAACTTATGATAAACTAGAAAAGCGGAAGCGGCTCGCCCAGCTCTAACCAGCTAAGGTTTTCCGCACACAAGGCGCTCTTTGCCATTCTGCCGCTATCCAAAAACAAAAAAAGGAGAGGACACAATGAACGTCGATATCTTAAAAATATTTGTGACTGTCGTAGAACAAAAGCATTTCTCTCGCGCGGCAGAACTACTCAATCTTTCGCAGCCCGGCGTCAGCATGCATATTCGTAATTTAGAAAACGAATTTGGTAATACTCTTATTCAGAGGTCCCCAAAGCATGTCCAAGTGACAGAGGCCGGTAACATTTTATATATCCATGCAAAGCAAATGCTATCTCTTTATGAAGAAGCAAAACAAGAAATTAACGAACTACATAATGTTGTTACAGGAACGCTTCGCATCGGCGCAAGCTTTACGATTGGTGAATACTTACTTCCGAAAATATTGGCGCGCTATGCCAATGAAAATCCACTCGTAGAAGTACATACGCTCATCTCCAATACAGAAGAAGTTCTCCAAAGCCTTCGTTCGGGCCAAATCGATATCGGCTTAGTAGAAGGTCAAGTCATATACACTGATATAGATGTAGAGACCTTTATGGAAGATGAAATGAAACTTGTTGTTCCACCAAATCACCACCTTCTGAGCATACATACAATCAACGAAGATTCCCTTCAAGATCAAGTATGGGTTCTGAGAGAAGTTGGCTCTGGCACACGTGCCTATAGCGATCGCTTTATCCATCATCATCATTTAAAAATGAAGCGCTTCTTTACCTTTAGCAGCATTCAAAGTGTGAAAGAGGCTGTTGCTGCCGGGCTTGGCATCGCCATCCTTTCTGACTGGACTGTAAGGAAAGAACTACAAACAGGCGAACTATTCCATGTCGAAGTTCCAACTGAAAAACTCATCCGTCCTTTCTCTATCGTACGCGGTAAATACTTTATCCACTCTAAAGCCATTCAAGTGTTTTTAGATCATGTTCAATTATTTGCACAAAAACAAAGTTGACCTTCACATTAGTGTGAAGGTTTACAATACATATGAAAGGGGTGAAGCAGAGTGCGAATTGGAGAACTATCAAGGCGAACTGGCGCAAGCGAACGCTCACTGAGACATTATGAAGAAAAAGGTTTATTACCTTCTAAACGCCTTGCAAATGGTTATCGTGATTTTAACGAAACAGCTATCGAAAAAGTCAAACTCATTCAAATGTACTTACAACTCGGCTTAAACTTAGAAGAAACTGCACGAATGCTGCGTTGTTTAGAAATTGAACCACATTTATACGAAAATCCATGCAGTAGCATCCTTACACTTTATGAAGAAAAACTAGCCGAAGTAACAAAGCAAATTTCGCTACTCTCTACTATCCAAACGAATTTACAAAAGCATGTTTCACTCCTAAAACAAGCGAAAGAAAAGGGATGATTATATGTTCGTTATACATGGAAGTTCTCGTCCAAATGGAAATACAGAAGCCTTCACACATATGATGATTAACGGCATCAATACTGAGCAAGTCTACTTACGAGATTATACTGTCCACCCTATTACAGACCAACGTCATGACGCTGACGGATTTCAACCTGTAAATGATGATTATCAACACCTAATTGAAAAAATGCTAGAGCATGACACGATTATCTTCGCTACACCTCTATATTGGTATGGCATGAGCGGGTATATGAAAAACTTCGTTGATCGTTGGTCACAAAGCTTACGTGACACATCCCTTCATTTTAAAGAAGAGATGAAAGACAAAAAGATGTACGTGGTCATTGTTGGAGGAGATAATCCAAAGTTAAAAGCATTGCCGCTTATCGCACAGTTTCAGTATATATTTGATTTTGTCGGCTCTTCGTTTGAAGGCTATATTATCGGTGATGCCAACGCGCCCCGTGAAATTTCAAAGGATAAAGAAGCATTAGCAAAAGTAAAACTATATAACGAACACTTTAAAAATAACGACCAATAATTGGTTTGACAAATATTGCGATTACAAACAAAACTAACGGAATTTATCGGACGCAGTTCCATGCCAAATCGCTACAATGACGTTGCACTTCTTGAGTAAGAATATGAAAGGTTATTGAAGAAAATTCGGAGTTGCAAGGAAGTACTATAATGTCTTCCCTATATATCGACGAGGCTCTCGCCATTTCCCAAGAAATATCGGCGATTTAACACAAGATATCGGCGATTCTCGAAATATATCGAACGTAACTTCAAATATATCAGCGATTTTTCGAATATATCAACGTTTCGACGCAGAATATCGGCGGGTCTACAACTTTCGACACACACAACCATACAAAAAAAGCCGTGCACCAAGCACGGCTTTACATTATACACGGACAGCAGTTCCACTAACCGCAACCATTAACATTCCTTCGCGAACTACTTCATAGTCTACATCAATGCCAACAATCGCATTTGCACCTTTTTGCTTCGCAAGAGATTTCATCTCTTCCATCGCAATATCACGTGCTTCTTTTAATTTACTTTCATATGCACCGGAACGGCCACCAACAACGTCACGAACAGAAGCGAATAAATCGCGAACGATATTTGCCCCCATAATTGCCTCGCCGTTTACAATATCAATATACTCGATAATTTCTTTCCCCTGAATAGTAGAAGTTGTTGTTACAATCATTTTTTTACAGCCTCCTATATATGTATCTTTTTGTTACCTACTTATATGGTACGCTAATTTCATTTAAATTACATATACAAAGTCCGTTTATTTGTGACAATGAACGCAATGTTCCACTTCTTAAGAATTAAACTGTGCTTCGTATAATCTGCTATATCCTCCGCCTTGTTCGATTAGTTGTTCATGTGAACCTTGCTCAGCGATACCATCTTTGTTTACAACGACGATACGATCTGCATTTTTAATTGTTGCAAGTCTATGAGCGATTACTAATGTCGTGCGGCCAACTGATAATTCAGCAAGTGATTTCTGAATCGCAAGTTCCGTTTCTGTATCGAGCGCAGAAGTTGCTTCATCTAAGATTAATATTGGTGGATTTTTCAGGAACATACGAGCAATTGCTAAACGTTGTTTTTGTCCTCCTGAAAGTTTCACACCCCGCTCACCAATGACAGTATCTAATCCATCTTGCTGCGAGTAAATTAAATCCTCTAATTGTGCACGCTTGACCGCTTTCCAAATCTCAGCTTCTGAAGCTTGTAAGTTTCCATAAGCAATGTTCTCTCGAATCGTTCCAGAGAATAAGAACACATCCTGCTGCACAATTCCAATTTGCTTACGGAGTGACGATAACGTCATGTCTTTTGTATCAATACCGTCAATTGTGATAGAACCACCTGCCAGCTCATAGAAGCGTGGCAATAAACTGCACAAAGTTGTCTTTCCAGCACCGGATGGGCCAACAAAAGCAACCGTCTCTCCTGCATTAATTTTCAAGTCAATATTTTTTAAGATCGGCTCTTGTTTGTCATATCCGAAAGTGATGTTCTTATATTCAATATCACCATGTACTTGTCTTACTTCTATCGCATCCTTAGAATCTACAATGTCAGGTTCTGTTTCAAGAAGTTCTACATATCTTTTAAAACCTGCAATTCCTTTTGGATAGCTTTCAATCACCGCATTAATCTTTTCAATTGGACGGAAGAAAATATTCGTTAGTAATACAAACCCAATAAATCCTCCGTATGTTAATTCTCCTTGCAGAACAAACCAAGTCCCACAAATTAAAACAAACAATGTCACAAGACGCATCAACATATAACTAATCGATGAATTTAAAGCCATGATTTTATATGCCATCAGCTTTGTTGTACGAAAACGAGCATTGTTTACCGCAAACTGCTCCTTCTCAAACTTTTCGTTTCCAAATGCTTGGACAACACGAATTCCACCAACATTATTTTCGATACACGCATTAAAGTCAGCAACATCTGAGAATAATCGTCTAAACGTCCCTGTCATCTTGCGGTTGAAATAAAGTGCTAACCATAGTAAGAATGGAATAACCAAAAACGTAAGAAGAGCTAACTTCCAGTTAATGATCATCATAAATGAAAAGGCCCCAACTAAAGTCATAATCGCAATAAATAAATCCTCTGGTCCATGATGGGCAATTTCACCAATTTCCATTAAATCATTTGTAAGACGTGAAATTAAATGACCTGTCTTGTTATTATCAAAAAATCGGAATGATAGCTTTTGAATATGATCAAATAATTTTTGACGCATATCTGTTTCAATATTAACGCCAAGCATATGTCCCCAATATGTAACAACATATTGTAGTCCTGCGTTTAACATATATATTGCGAATAGCCCTATGCAAGCCCATAAAATAAGTGTCCAATCTTGTCCTGGCAATAATTTATCAATGAACTGATTCACAATAAGCGGAAACCCAAGTTCCAGCAGGCCCGCGATGACAGCACAGGAAAAATCGAGTACGAATAAGCCTTTGTATGGCTTATAGTAAGAAAAAAATCGACGTAGCATACAGTTCCTCCCTCATTCAAAATAAAAAGACTTTGCATCATAACAAAGCCCTCCCTAAATGATAACCATTATCAAGTAATTATTCAAGCTATCTGTTTACAAATCTCTTATTCTAAATGAAAAGACCTTCATCGATGAAGGTCTTTTCATTTACACTGCTTCTGTATCCCACTTATGATCTTGCTCTACAAATACAATACCTAATTCATGATGTCCACCTGCATATAATGCAGTTTGAGCAAGGCGAAGCTCACCGTTTGTATCTAGTACTTCTAACTTACAAAACGCCCCTGTTGTCTTAGACTGAAGCGCATCATAAAACTCTTCTGTACTTTTAGGAATCACACCGTTTACTTTCGTAATAACCTCTCCAGGCTTCAGATCCATTTCTGCACCGACTGTATTCGGAATTGTTCCTAATACAACCAATCCATCATCGCGCGCTGCAAAGTACGCTGGACGCGTTTCATCAGCAATTCGCTCTCGCATTGAAATAGTAAAGCGACCAAGCATTGCAACTCCCATTGCAATAATCGCTAAAACAGGCCACCAATAACTAACTACACCTAAAATAAGAACAAGAGTTGCCAGTCCAAATATGCGCCTTCCCGTAAACAGCAATGCTTCCGTTGGCTCCTCACTTCTAATTGTTCGCATAAAACCAATTAAAAACGGAACAAGGAATAAGGAGTACGTTTGTGAACCAACAGAAACGACTGGCCACCACGAAACAAATTGCACGACAGCATCTCCCGGCACAAGAATAAAAATTGGCACAAGCCATAAACGCTTTGATTCATGTAATCCAATATTTAAACCGCGCTTTCCTTTTCGCATTTTTGGCGTTGAATATCGCACTGCATTTTTCGAAATTAATAACCCTTCTACTACTAACATCAAGCCAAGTAAAATGGCAAGTGATACAATCGTACTTTCTTCTCCTTCTCCAAACTGTAAGAAAGAGATTGGGAGCTTAGAAGATAATAAAGCTGCTACAATCGCCACGCTAAATGTATAAGCAGCAGATAAATATCTATACCCAGCAGCTAGTCCAAATACGAGTGTCCAAATTAAAATCATCCATATGCTTGCTTGCGACATAACCAGCCCGGCTCCAACTGTTATGATGGATACAATGAATCCATATCCAACACCTGCAAATAAGGATGTTCGTAGTTCAAACCAAACATCATATACTTTAAAAGAAAAATCTTTTCGTTCTCGTAATATACGTAAATATCCAACAAAGATGCTACTTATCAAAAACACATAGACAGCAGGGTGTAAGAAAAAACGCCCAACTGCTCGCATTATCTCAAAAGACCACGCCTCCACGAACTGCTTCACCACCATTTATATCATTCTTTCTTTTTATCTTATCATAAAGTGAAACTTTAATCAGTGGAGTTTTCTCCTTCCCACCTAACTCCTTTAGAAAAGCGGAAGCGGCTCGCTCAGAATCGCAGGACGCCCGCGCCCCCGACAGAGAGGCACTTTTTGCTCGTCCGAGGGGGCGAAACGACCGGAGATTCTAGCCGCTAGAGCTGGACAATGCTTTTGCTGAATTTTGAGGTGGGAATGTTACTGTCCGCAAATAGCGCGGTAAACACATACAAAAAAATACAGGCAATAACATGCCTGTATTTCTTCCTACTTTGCCATTAATTTTAATGCAGCCTGCAGTTGCAAGTCATTTTCGCCAGAGCGGATTTTTTCGATAATTTTATTTTGAATCGCTTCAGCTGTCTTTTTATCAAGCTTTCCTGTCGCTTCCATTTCATTTGCATTTTGGAATGCTTTTAAAGCCGACTCTGTTTCTTTACTAAAGTATCCATCTTCTCGTCCAGGTACATATCCTAAACTTTTCAGCATCTCTTGCGCATGCTTCACCTGTACATCATTCGCATTATAAGAAAGTGTTTTCTCAATTTGAATTGGCGTTGCATGATAATAATCTGGTTGTTTCACTTCTACCGTTGGGGCAATTCCTTTTTTATGAATCCAATTGCCATCCGGTGTAAGCCATTTAAACATTGTCAGCTTAATATTGCTACCATCTTTAAATGGAACAGCTTGCTGAACAGTGCCTTTTCCAAATGTTTTTTCACCAACTAAATCATATCCTTCTCCTTCTTGTAATGCACCCGCTAAAATTTCTGAGGCTGATGCACTTCCTTTATCAATTAATACTGAAATTGGATATGGTTTTCTCTCTTTTAATGTAGTTGAAAATTTCTTTTTCTCACCATTTCGTTGTTCAACTTGCATCATTGGCTTTTTGTCTGTCATGATTAATCCTAAAATATCTTGTACGCTATTTAAGTAACCCCCAGGGTTACCACGCACATCAACGACAAGGCCTGTTATATCTTTCTTTTCAAGTTCTTTTAATTGATCTTTAAATTCCTTCGCTGTATTTTCAGAGAAAGATGTAATTTGAATATAACCAATATTTTTCCCCTTCTCTTCCTTTACAGAACTAAATACAGTAAAAATCGGAATCTTTTCACGTTTAATTTTAAATTCGAGTGGATCCGTCACACCAGGCCTTTTGATTTCAATAGCAACGGTCGTTCCTTTCTTACCACGAATCTTTAAGACTGCTTCTTCACGTGATAAATCTTTTACACTGTTTCCATCTACTGATAGAATTTGATCATTTGGTTTAATGCCTGCTTTTTCTGCCGGTGATCCTTTAATTGGAGAGACAATGATCAGTTTCCCGTCCGTTTTGTTCACCTCAGCACCAATACCTTCGAGCTCCGGATCAAGTGATTGCTCAAATTGTTTCGCTGTTTCTTTATCCATATACGTGGAATAAGGGTCTTTCAGCGTAGACAACATTCCTTGTATCGCACCCTCTACAAGCTTGCCGTCCTTCACGTCTTCCACATAACGCGAATCAATCAATGCATACGCTTCATTAATTTTAGCTAAATCCCCTTGCTTCGTGCCGGTATTATCATTTGAAATTGTTTGCGCCATATACGATGGATTGATTCCAAACATATACATGCCTGCAAACATTCCGCCAGCACCAATTAAAAATGCAACAACCATTCCAATAATCGCAACTCTACGTTTCAATGCGGAATTCCCCTTTCCAAAACACACAGGTGGTGTAGCAAAAGGCATCACACATTGTGTGATGCCTTTACCTATTTCTACTATATGATAAGCTTGTACGAATTATGTTTGCAACTTTTTATACTTTTAAGAAGCGACGAATTGACATTACACTTCCCCACATACCGATTAATGCACCAATTAACACTAATAAACCGGACAGTTGGAATACAAACGGACTGTATGGAAGAAGTTCGAAAATCGTTCCCCCAAGTTTTTGGTTAAACATACCTTGAAGCGAATTATAAGTAGATAAAATCACGATAATCGGGAGAATTGAACCGAGTACCCCTAAGAATAAACCTTCTAGTAAGAACGGCCAACGGATAAACCAGTTTGTCGCTCCAACAAGTTTCATAATTTCAATCTCTGTGCTTCGTGCATAAATTGTAATTTTGATTGTGTTAGAGATTAAGAACATCGCTGTGAATAATAGACCTGCAATTAACACAATCCCAATATTACGACCTGTTTTCACTGTATCAAATAACTTTTCAACTTGGCCTTTACCATATTGAACTGTACTTACAAACTGCATTTTTTCAACTTTTTTCGCAATTGTAGCTGTATCTGTTGGCTCTTTTGCTTTTACAATAAATACGTTTTTAAGTGGATTATCTTGCTCAAACAACTCGAACGTTTTTCCGCTGTCACCTAAGCTTTTAATCAAACGTTTTAACTCTTCTTCTTTAGAAGAATATTTAACAGAATCTACTTTAGCAATTTTGCCCAGATCTTCTTCCAATTTCTTTTGATCCGCCTCTTTCGCTGCTGGATCAATGTGTATACGAATTTCTACATCTTGCTCCACTTTCGTTGCGAAGTGGTTCATATTCATAATCGCTGTTAAAAAGACACCTACAAGTAATAATGTAACTGTTACCGCACTTACAGAAGCAAATGTCATCCATCCATTACGGGATAGATTTTTTACACCTTCTCGTAAATGTCGACTAAGGGTTTTAGTCTTCATATCCGTATCCTCCCTCAATCTCATCTCGAACAATTTTTCCGCCTTCAATCGCAATTACACGATGACGAATTGTGTTTACGATATCTGCGTTATGTGTTGCCATAACAATCGTTGTCCCACGTTCGTTAATACGTTTAAAAATATTCATAATATCAAGTGCTGTCTCGATATCTAAGTTCCCTGTCGGCTCATCGGCAATTACAACTTTCGGCTTGTTTACAATCGCTCTTGCAATCGCTACACGCTGTTGTTCTCCACCAGAAAGCTCATTTGGAAGTGCATCTGCACGATCTTCAAGGCCTACAAGACCTAATACTTCAGTAACACGCTCACGAATTGCATCAGGTTCTTCTTCAATTACTTCTAAAGCAAACGCTACATTCTCATATACCGTTAATTTAGGTAGCAATTTAAAGTCTTGGAAAATTACGCCTAACTGACGACGAAAATATGGTACATCTCGCTCTGCTAACGTTTCAATTACAAGTCCATTCACATTGATAGATCCTGTTGTTGGTTTTTCTTCACGATACATCATCTTAATAAATGTAGATTTCCCGGCTCCACTCGGTCCAACTACGTATACAAATTCACCTTGCTTAATGTTAACTGTGAGCCCATCGATGGCTTTCATACCATTTGGATACTCCTTATAAACATTCGTCATTTTTATCATTATTTATCACCCAATACTTAATGATTTTTTTCGACATACTTTCTCTGTCTATCTGAACATGAAAGCAAAAGATTCCACTCTTACTTGCCCTCTGTTGTACTACAAATCTATAGATGTATTTCTGTTGTTTCAAAGAACAGTGAGAACATTTCCAGTCTATCACTGCTGCTTATGTACATGTTTCAGCAAAATTCTACAAACTACATTGTAACATCATTCGGTTTCCAATTCGGATACAATTTTGTTACAGTTATGTTACAGCATAAAAGAAACAAGAAAAAGCGCTATCTAACAATTCTTTTTTACCAATAAAAGATTCATCCCTAACTACCATATAACAATTTATAATATTTTATAAATATTCTCTATTAAAATATAAACTTATAATCTAGCTTTTCATAAAATGAGTACAAAATCCAGGTGAAATGAGAGGTGACTTCACTTCTTCCTACGAGGCAAAATGCACCTCTTCGTCTGAAGCTCCATCCCCCTCCTATTCTGAGCGAGCAGCTTCCGCTTTTCTTTTGTCTAGCTACTGCGGCTAAAATCTCCGGCTGTTTCACTCCCTCAGACGAGGCAAAAAACGCCTCTCTGCCGGGAGTTCCAACATCCTGCGATTTTGAGCGAGCCGCTTCCGCTTTTCTTATTTATGTTCTGCTAGCCATTCTGATACTTTTTTAGCATCCTCGCCTTGAATAATTCCTGGAGACATCATGCCACGGCCCTTTTCAATAATTTTTTCAATATCCGCCGCATCATATTTGCCACCTACTGTTCGTAAATCTGGTCCGGTTGCACCTGATAAATCATTAGCATGGCAACCTGCACAGCTTTTTTTGTAAATTTGTTCGGCACTATCCGTACTCGCTGATTGATTAGAAGACTTACTTTCCTCTTTCTTCCCGCACGCTCCTACAGCAAAAACTAATGTTGTTCCTAATGCAATAGCCAACAATTTCTTTTTCACTTATATCGCTCCCCGTTATTGATGTCCTTCTCATTATGGATGCAGCTATACTTTCATACAGCTCTCACTAGCCATTATAATAATTATCCTCTCACAGAAAAACCAACCTATAGAGGATATTTCTTACAAAAATGATGAGAAACCTACTGATACAAAGCTTCCAGCAATTGTTTCAATTCTGTGAACAGATACAAATTACTGTAAAGAACCCTTTTCTAAAAAACAGAATAAAAAAATCTTATGCAATTTCCTCATCAATTACAGCTCAGTTCTTTTATTTTCTTCTTTTTACAAAACAATATGCGACCTTGTATGATAAACCCAAGCTCATCAAAAAGAGAAGTTGTCACCCAACTTCTCTTCCTCCTTCTTCTACCACTATAGACAGGGTTATATACCTCTTTATCCCCTCTATCTCCTCACCGATAGGCCAACAGTCCGTTGGCTTTTTTCTTAAGAAATACGAGAGCGCAAATACGCATCAATAAATGGATCAATTTCTCCATCCATAACTGCTTGTACATTACCAACTTCCGTATTTGTACGATGATCTTTCACTAGAGAGTATGGGTGGAATACGTAAGAACGAATTTGACTACCCCAGCCAATTTCTTTTTGTTCACCACGGATTTCATCTAACTCTGCTTGCTGTTCTTCTAATTTCTTTTGGTATAGTTTCGCCTTCAACATTTTCATCGCATGCTCACGGTTTTTGATTTGTGAACGTTCTGATTGACAAGTTACAATCGTATTTGTCGGTATATGTGTAATACGAACGGCTGAATCTGTCGTATTAACGTGCTGTCCACCTGCACCACTTGCGCGATACGTATCTATTTTTAAATCTTCTGTACGCACTTCAATTTCAACTTCATCATTGAATTCAGGTACAACTTCACAAGATACGAATGATGTATGACGGCGACCTGAAGAATCGAATGGTGAAATACGTACAAGACGATGTACACCTTTCTCCGCTTTCAAGTAGCCATAAGCGTTATGACCTTTAATTAATAACGTTACACTCTTGATTCCAGCTTCATCACCTGGCAAATAGTCAACTGTCTCTACTTTAAATCCACGCTTTTCAGCCCATCTTGTATACATACGTAATAACATAGAACCCCAGTCTTGTGACTCTGTTCCACCTGCACCTGGATGCAGTTCTAAAATAGCATTATTCTTATCATAAGGATCACTTAATAATAACTGAAGCTCATACTCATTCATTTCTTGAACTAAAGATTTCACTTCAGATTCTAGCTCTTCATGTAAATCCTCATCGTATTCTTCTTTTAAAAGCTCGTGTGTCACTTCTAAGTTTTCAAACGTTTCATCTAACTGGCGAAACTTTCCAACCATATCTTTCAGTGCATTCGCTTCATTAATTACTGTTTGCGCACCTTGTTGGTCATCCCAAAAACCAGCGCCCATCATTGTTTCCTCTAATTCTGCAATGCGCTTTTCCTTTGCAGGAAGGTCAAAGAGACCCCCTAAAAGCCGCTAATCTCTTAGCCATTTTCTCTAATTCTTGCCTAATTTCTACTAATTCCATGCTCTTCACCTCTATGTAATTGCTTTCGCTTTTATATAAAACAAGGGAAACTCCCTCCGCTTGTTACAGAGAGAGTTTGTCCCTTTTTATTATATGGATATTCCTGAAATTTTTCCATATTGGACGTGAAACTTTACTGGTTTCACAGCAGCTAGAATACTCGGGGGCTTATCTTCTTCCTACGAGGCAAAAAACACCTCTCTGTCAGGAGCTCCATCCCCCTCACATTCTAAACGAGCTGCTTCCGCTTTTCCTTTGATCCAGTTCTGCCTCCTAGCCCCTCATGTCTAAGAACCTTCCACACAAGAAAGTACAAATCACTTTCTGTGCGAAAGAACCTTAGCCAACGGGGCTGAACAGTCGGCGCCACTTTTCTTTATTTCCCAATACCACAGCAGTTTTTATATTTTTTACCACTGCCACATTTGCATAGGTCGTTACGTCCGATTTGGTCACCTTTTACGACTGGTTTCTTTTTCGCTCCTTCACCATCATCTTTCGGATGAACTGCCTCACCTTGCGCTACTTCTTGACGCTCTAGGTTTTGTTCGATTTCTGCTTTCATAATGTAACGAGAAATCTCTTCTTCAATAGCAGCAATCATTGATTCAAACATTGAGAATCCTTCCATTTGGTATTCACGAAGTGGGTCAATTTGACCGTAAGCACGTAAATGAATACCTTCGCGAAGGTGATCCATCGCATCGATATGATCCATCCATTTCGTATCTACAACGCGGAATACAACAACCTTTTCAAATTCACGCATTTGTTCTTCAGGCAGAAGTTTTTCTCTTTCATCATAGCGCTCCATCAACTTGGCAATGATTGGTTCGCTCATTTCTTCCGGCGCAAGACGACGTAATTCCTCTTCTTTTACATCCCCTTCTTCAAGAAGGTTTGTATTTAAGTAGTCAATTAGACCTTTAATGTTCCAATCTTCTTCAATTTCCTCTTGTGTATGAAGAGCAACGGCACGTTCTACAGTAGATTTCATCATCCCTTCGATAATGCCTCGTAAGTTTTCAGATTCCATTACCTCTTGACGCTGTTTATAAATAACTTCACGTTGTTGGCGAAGTACATCGTCATATTGCAGAAGTTGTTTACGTGCATCGTAGTTGTTTCCTTCTACACGTTTTTGCGCAGATTCTACAGCACGAGAAACCATTTTACTTTCAATTGGTTGTGAATCATCCATACCAAGGCGATCCATCATTGTTTTCATATTATCAGAACCGAAGCGGCGCATTAGTTCATCTTCCATTGATAAGTAGAACTGCGTCACACCAGGGTCTCCTTGACGACCAGCACGACCACGTAACTGATTATCAATACGACGGCTTTCATGGCGTTCTGTACCGATAACCGCTAGGCCACCAGCTTCTTTTACACCTTCGCCTAGTTTAATGTCTGTACCACGACCAGCCATGTTCGTCGCAATCGTTACAGAGCCTTTAAATCCTGCTTCTGTAATAATATCCGCTTCACGCGCATGGTTTTTCGCATTCAAGACGTTATGACGTACCCCTTTGCGTGTTAACATGTTTGAAATAAGTTCAGACGTTTCAATCGCAACTGTACCAACAAGAACTGGTTGTCCTTGTTTATGGCGTTTCACAATGTCCTCAACAACTGCGTTGAATTTACCTTCCATCGTTTTAAAAATTAAATCAGCACGGTCATCACGAACAATCGGTCTGTTTGTCGGGATTACAATAACATTCATATTGTAAATGTTACGGAATTCCTCTTCTTCTGTTTTCGCAGTACCCGTCATACCTGATAACTTTTCGTACATACGGAAGTAGTTTTGGAATGTAATTGTCGCAAGCGTCATACTTTCATTTTGAATTTCTACGCCTTCTTTTGCTTCAATTGCTTGGTGTAAACCTTCACTATAACGACGACCTTTCATAAGACGACCAGTGAATTGGTCTACAATTACGATTTCACCATCTTGTACAACATAATCTGTATCGCGGTGCATAACAACGTGTGCACGAAGCGCCTGATTAATATGGTGAAGAAGTGCAACATGTTTTAAGTCGAATAAGTTTTCAATATGGAAAGCTTTCTCTGCTTTCGTAATACCGTCTTCTGTTAACATGACATTTTTCGTTTTCACGTCAAAAGAATAATCTTTCTCATTTTCTAACGTACGAACAAACGCATTTGCAAACATATATAGTTCTGTTGATTTTTGTGCTTGTCCAGAAATGATAAGCGGCGTACGCGCTTCATCGACTAAGATGGAATCGACTTCATCAATAATCGCAAAATGAAGCGGACGTTGAACACGTTGCTCCTTATATAGCACCATGTTATCGCGCAAATAGTCAAAACCAAGCTCGTTGTTTGTACTATATGTAATGTCAGCAGCATAAGCAGCTTGCTTTTCCTCACGTGACATACTATTTAAGTTAATTCCTACTGTTAAGCCAAGGAACTCATGTAGTTGTCCCATTTCACCCGCATCACGCTGTGCTAAGTATTCATTGACTGTAACAACATGAACACCTTTACCTGTTAAAGCGTTCAAATAAACTGGTAAAGTAGAAGTTAACGTTTTACCTTCCCCTGTTTTCATCTCAGATATATTCCCTTCATGTAAGGCAATACCACCCATTAATTGCACAGGATAAGGGCGCATATCAAGAACGCGTGTTGCTGCTTCACGAACAACCGCAAAAGCCTCTGGTAATAAATCGTCTACTGTTTCGCCTTTTGTAAGACGCTCTTTAAATTCAATTGTTTTCCCTTTTAATTGTTCGTCAGTTAACGGTTGAATCGACGATTCTAACGCTTCTATTTGATCCACAATCTTCTGCATACGTTTAATTTGGCGCTGGTTTGCATCAAACACCTTTTTTAAAATACCGATCATAGGAAATACGCTCCTCTTTTATTAAAATAAAACTTCTGATCGTGCTCTATATTACAGTTCACTAATCAGTCGTTATAAAACGCTAATTTATTTTCTACTATTTTTTCTCCTAATTAAAAAACAAAAAAGTATAAACCTAATGATAATTGTAACACTTGTTTTATAACTATGACAACAACCGACCAAACGCGTGGTCAAAATTAGCTGAAACTTTGCTCAATAAGAATTTTATAGACTGCTTTGATTCTCACTCAATTATAAACTAGGGTAGCCCTTTCCCATCATAACGGAGTAAAAAATAAAAAAACGCAGCCTTTTACAGCTGCGTTTTCTACTTATTATTTTGTTTCAATTAAACCATATTTTCCATCTTTACGGCCATATACAACATTAGTTTCATTTGTATCGGCATTTGTGAAGACGAAGAAGTTATGTCCTAACATATCCATTTGTAAAATGGCTTCTTCAACGTCCATTGGTTTTAAGTCAAATCGTTTTGTACGTACCAGTTCTAATTCATCCTCTTTTACTTCTTCCAGAGTTGCCGCTGGTTCTGTAAGGATGAATGCAGTTTTCGGAGAACCTTTTTCACGTAATTTACGATTTACTTTTGTTTTATGTTTACGAATTTGTCGCTCAATTTTATCAACTACTAAGTCAATTGCAGCGTACATATCGCTATGAGTTTCTTCTGCACGAAGTAATAAATCTGTAAATGGAATTGTTACCTCGACACGTTGCTTGTCAGAGTATACTTTTAAATTAACTTTAATCTCTGGAAATGTATCAAAATAACGCTCTAATTTGCTCAGTTTTTTCTCTACATATTCCTTTAATGCTGGAGTTACTTCAATATTTTCACCACGAATGTTGAATTTCATAGATGAATTCCTCCTTTCAAGCCTATGTATACAGTTTCGACACCGGCTTAAAAACTCCTTCTAACTTTATTTAAAAAGTTAGCGAAATTGCAATTTTTTATCGTTTTTTGTTGAAAAGAAAAGATGCATCGTTTCTATTTACATTTTATCCTATTTACATCGTAAATAACGAATATAAGTATGTACAATTCGTTACAGAAAAGAAACAACTTTTTGACAACGCTTTCCGTAGTTTGAAAAACTGATATAAAACCATTTCTTTTAGGTACGGGGAGAAGCGGTTCGTTCCTTTTTATACCTATGCCATGTAAAAAACAAAAGGAGACAACAAGTGGAAGCCTCCTTCTGTTCTTTATAGCCGTAATTTATATGTTGGAAGATCCAATTTAATATCTATATATATAAACCGTTACCGCATACGCAACTCTATGTTTCTCACAAAACGATTCATTCAAAATTATAATTTCACAACATTCGCTGCTTGCGGTCCACGTGCACCATCTACAATGTCAAATTCCACTTGTTGCCCCTCTTCTAACGACTTATACCCATCTTGTTGAATTGCAGAAAAATGAACAAAAACATCATCACCATCTTCACGTTCGATAAAGCCAAATCCCTTTTCTGCATTAAACCATTTCACTCTTCCTTGCATGTTCTTTCCATTCCCTTCACTCTAAAAATAAGGGCATTTACCCCATATTTTGACTATAACGAATGACAACATATCAAGTCAAAGAAGTCTTGTCGTCTTTTTATTGTATCTTTCGACATGTATATATATAAATCCATCTTGATTTTTCAATATATTAGCTGCGGTTATGAAAACAAAAACAGTTCTCCACTTATTTCCTCTTTTTGTTTTCACACGGCATGGGGCGAAAAAAGGCACTGACCGCTTCTATGCATGGCCGGACGCTCTCGCTCACCTAAAAGAATGGTTTGATGTTGGTTTTTTCATTTGGATTTATATATTACCCCCGGCAAAGAGTGAGGCTCGAAACTGTTTGAGCCCCTGCATCATACAAGCACTCTGCAGCTTGCCTCAACGTAATACCTGTCGTATACACATCATCAATGAGTAACAGATGCTGACCAGCAAACGTTTCTTCCTTTTGAAAGTAAAAGGGATTTGCTACTGAAAGCCTCTCTATACGCTTTTTTTTACTTTGTTTTTCCGTATCTTTTCTACTGAAAGATGTTTGTAAAATACCGATTGGTAAACAAGATGCTAATAATTCCGCTTGATTAAAACCACGCTCATATTCCCTCTCCTTACTCAGCGGAATCGGAATAACTCCATGGCAATCTGAAAAATACTTATGAAATACAGCTATAAATTCCGTCCGAAAAACTTCAACAAGCTTAGCGTCCCCTCGAAATTTAAACCGAGCTAACACTTCCTTCATCCAATCATTATAGACGTACACAGATCGATTTTTTATAGGTAGAAACTTCATCTCTTCCTTCCATCTTACACAATCTTTGCAAAGGTTACCCTCCCTATATTCCTCCGAAAGAGACGCAAAAGGCCTGCCGCAATCCTCGCAAATTTCTCCTATAATATAGGAAAGTTTTCGTTCACACCTCTCACATATGCACCGCTTTTCAGACTGAATAAAAAAAGAATACCAGCTAACACTCTCGGAAATAGAATCATCACAAAGTAGACAATGCATTAATCTATCAACCCTTCTTGCTTCGCCCTTTTATTCATAGATTGAATATGCTTTTTCGCACGTATCATCGCTTCTGTTTTTCCATAATGAAAATAAAAGATATCGCCATCTGGCCTGTGATGACTTCTCCCTGCCCTACCAGCAATTTGTACAAGTGCACTTTCTGAAAAAACGACTTCTTCCGCTCCTAACACAGCAACTTGCAAATTCTCTACCGTCACACCACGCTCCAAAATCGTTGTCGTAACTAATAGCGGAATATTCCCTTTTCGAAAAGCCGCCACCTTTTCTTTTCGCTTTGAATCCTCTGCATGAACGCCTTCAATTCGAATATCTAATGCTTTTAATAATGTACTTACTTCATCGATATAACATACGTGGGGAACAAATAGAAAAATAGGAGATTGTTTGAGGAGATGATACTTTAACCATTTCAAAACAACAGACGGAATTTCTTTTCTCTTTAACGCCTTTTTCCAATTGCCGCACCACTGAAACCTTGGGACTGGCAAAGGATGACGGTGATAGCGCCCTGGAATGATTACACCTTTTTGTTTCCCGCTCCATAACTTACGTTTCCATGCTTCTGGCGGAGTGGCCGTTAAATAAATTTGCGCAGCATGATCTTTACTCGCTTGCTCTACCGCATAATGCAACATCTTGTCCATCGCATATGGAAAAGCATCAATTTCATCAACAATCATAACATCGAAGGTCTTATAATAACGAAGCAGTTGATGCGTTGTAGAAATGATAAGTCTCGCTTCCTTTTCACGGTCCAAACTACCACCATATAGCGCAGCAATCGGCACATCCGGAAAAACAGTTTGCAGGCGAGGAGCTAGCTCTAACACCACATCAGTCCGCGGCGTTGCAATACAAACTCGTTCTCCTTTTTTAAGCGCCTCTTCGATACCATAAAAAAGCATCTCTGTCTTACCAGCTCCGCATACTGCCCAAATAAAAAAAGATTCTTTTCGCCGCACTGCCTCTATTACTCCATTAACTGCTCGGTCCTGTCCTGGTGATAATTTACCCTCCCAACATAAAGAGTTCAGCAAACTCTCCCACTCTACATTCCGAATACCACGAACGAGAACTGTACATTCTCCCACTCGCCCCATCGTGATACATTTTCGGCAATACGTACACATCTCATTGCACCTTTTACATAAAAATGATGCAAATAATCGTTGTTCTGAATTCCCACAGCGCTGGCATACATAGCGCGAAGATTTGTTGATTACCCCTTTTACCAAAGAAATATCTCCCTGTCTTTTCAAACGATCTAGTTCATCCTTTGACAACGAAAGCTCTTCTAGTAGCATTTGTCTTCCTGCTAGTATGGTTACCCCCTCCTCTATAAAGTGAAACTTTAATCAGCCCTCACCAATCGAATTTTTACTGGTAGCCCGCCCCCACCTATCCTCCTCATTTCTCTTTGAACCTTGAGGTGGGAGGTCCTACTCCCGTTAATACGGGATAAATCCATTTTGATTTTTAAACAGATAAATCACGGCTACCTCTAACACAAGCGGACCTGCTCTCATTTTCTCTTTTTGTTTCAAACTTGGCATGGAGCTCAAAAAGGCTCTGTCCGTTTCTATGCATCGCTGGATTCTCTCTCCTATCCATTTTTGCACTTATACAGCTTTACTATAATCCCTTTTCTTTATCTCGTAAAAAACCAAAAAAGCCGATAACCTACTTTTAAAATAGTAAGCTATCGACTTTATACACGTGTTTTATTTAGTTAAAAATCTTATAATCTACCGTAACCAGCAAAATGCGCTTGGTTATAAGGACTGCTCAAGCTAGAAACCGCAATACCTTTGTCTCCAGCATGAACCATTGTACCATCACCAACAACGATACCGATGTGAGAGATACCTTTTTTATATGTGTTTGCAAAGAATACTAAATCTCCTGGTTGTGGGTTATCAACTTTTTGCGCTGAGTTATAGAAACCTTCAGCTGTTTGTCTACCTACACCAAACACATATGAAATGAATCCACTGCAGTCAAAACCACTTGGAGATGCGCCGCCCCATACATAAGGAACTCCAATAAAGCTTTTCGCTTTCCCTACTACACCTGGTGCTGGTGTCGGATTAACAACCTTATTAGTTTCTTCTTTTTTAGGCTCTTCTTTTTTTGGTTGCTCTTTTTTAGGCTCTTCTTTCTTAGTTTCTTCTTTAGCTGGTGCAGCAGCTTCTTGTGCTGGCGCTGCTTGAGCTGCTTGTTGTTTCTGTGCTTCTTCAGCTTGTTTCTTCGCAGCTGCCTCTTGAGCCGCTTTTTCTTGTGCTTCTTGCTCAGCTATACGTTGTAATTGTAACGCTTGTAACTCAAGCTCTTTTAATTGACTTTCCGTGCTAGTCATGTTGTTTACAACTGTATCCATCTTACCGCTTAAGTCGTTTACTGCTTCTTGTTTTTTCGCTTTTTCAGCGTCAAGTTCTTTCTTGGCAGTTTCGATTTTTGCTTGTGCTTCTTTTAATTCTTTTTGTTTTGCTTTTACCGTTTCAACGTCTTTTTTCACAGTTGCTTGATCTTCTTGTTGTGTTTTCATGATATCTTCATCAGATTCAAGAATTTTAGAAACAGAAGTTAAACGATCTACTAAATCTGCAATGTTTTTAGAGTTTACAACAACTTCTGTTACAACGTTCGTATTTGGTTGCTCTTGAAGCGCTACTAAACGCTTTCTTAATAAATCTTCACGTTTTGCAATTTTCGTTTGTAATTCTGCAATATTTTGATTTTTCTTCTCGATTAACGCTTGTGCTTCTTCAACTTTTTTCGTTGTTTCGTCAAGCTTTGCAGCGTTTTCTTGAACAGACTTATCTAAACCTTGAACTGTTTTATTTAATTCATTCATTTGTTTTTGAAGCTCATCACGTTCTTGTTGTTGTTTATGTAAAGTGTCATTTTGTGCGTTAATTTCTGTTTTTACGTCCTCAATCTTTTCCGCAAACACACTTGGTGTTACTACTGAAAACATCATAAATCCTGCAGCCAATGCGCAAGATGCCATTTTTAGCTTTTTCATTTTGTTTTTTACACCGCTTTCCTTTATTTTATTTTCCGTATATAATCTATTAAAATTTATACCATATTTCAGGGGATATTTTACCAATGTTACGCTTTTGTAAAATAAATGTAATATTGTGTTTGTAATTTCCTGACACCCTTCATCTAATCCTGTACTTTCTTGTAGAATCTTAAGAAAATCACACTATTTTTCTAGCCAATTGTCATAGATTTGTTACAAAAAGAAAAAAACACAAGAAAGGTTTCTTGTGTTTTTTCATAAGAAAATACTCTATTATTTCACCCATTTTTCAGCCCAGTTTTGGACTTCATTCATAACGCTTTCTAATGCTTTCCCTTTATCTGTTAATCCGTATTCGATTCTAACAGGTACTTCTGGATAAACATTACGAACAACTACACCTTCACTCTCTAATTCCTTTAAACGCTCTGACAACATACGATCACTCATATTTGGGATAATATCCGCAATTTCTCTAAATCGTTTCGGCTCTTCTAACAAAGATTTAATAATTAAACCCGTCCACTTTTTACTAAGCAGTGTAAAAGCCGATTCAAACTTTGGACATAAACAAGAATTATGCTCCATATGTTTCACCTCTCCTTTATTATAAAATAGTTTCTTATAAAAAGTAAGCAATAAAACTTTCCTCATTTTAGGTTATGTACCATTTTATCACTTCCAAATATTAACTTGTCAAACATGCATACGTATATCCGTAAAAAAACTCTCTACAAAAAGAGAGCTTTTACACTTTTATTATTTTGTATACCAACCTAGACCTAGTGATCCCTCTCCTAAATGCGTTCCAATTACAGCACCAAAATAACTGATGCGGATTGTAACATGAGGGTACTTTTCCTCTAGCTCTTGCTGCCACTCTTTCGCTTCCTCTTCACGATTTGCGTGAATGATAACAGCTTCCATTGGCATACCTTTACTCGCATGTTCATCAAAGATTTCAACGATACGCTTTAATGCCTTTTTGCGCGTGCGAATTTTTTCAAACGGAATAATCACTTTGTCTCTAAAATATAACACTGGCTTTACTTGTAATAAGCTACCGATAAATGCTTGTGCGCTATTTAAACGACCACCACGTTGTAAATGATGCAAGTCATCCACAACAAAATAAGCATCTATTGTTTGTTTCATTTCATCAAACCGGGCTAAAATTTCTTCTGGCGCTTTTCCTTCGCTCGCCATTTTCGCACCTTCACGCACATAAAAACCTTGTACTTCACAACTAATTTCAGAATCATACGTATATACGTCAATCCCTTGAACCATTTGCCCTGCTGTTGTTGCCGTTTGATACGTACCACTAATTCCACTTGAAAGGTGGATACTAATAACCGCATCATATTCTTTTGCCAATTCTTCAAATAGCTCCACAAATTTCCCAATTGCTGGTTGAGAAGTCTTCGGAAGTTCTTCATGTTCACGTACTTTCACATAAAAATCATTCGCTGTAATTTCTGCTTCTTCTTGATAAGAGTTCGTCCCAAAAATTACATTTAACGGAATCATATGTATATTGAGTTCTTCACGAATATGCTTCGGTATATATGCTGTACTATCCGTAACAATAGCTGTTCTCATTTTCGTACCTGCCTTATAAAAAAGTTTTTATTTCCTAATTTTACACGAAAATAGGAAAAGGTGCATTAATGTATGAAAAATGCCGATTTAAGATTATAATCAACACTTGGGTAAATTACAATAAAAACGTTATGTTTATAATATAATTTGCTATATTTCTACAAAAAATGTTTGAATCTGAAAACTAGCCCTTTTACAATAAAAAGTACTAGTCATTTTGGAAGATAGGGGCGTATACCATTGCTATTACAATATTTAACAATCAAAGGCTACGGTGAACACGAAATTGTCATTCAAAAGTCACGGTTTATTTGCTACGTGAGCCGAGCGAAAACAGAAGAAGAAGCACAAGAATTTATTCAAAAAATAAAAAAACAACACTGGAACGCAACACATAACTGCTCTGCCTATTTAATTGGTGAACACGATCAAATTCAAAAGGCAAATGATGACGGTGAACCGAGCGGAACCGCTGGTGTTCCTATTTTAGAGGTATTAAAAAAGCGCGGGCTAAAAGATACAGTTGTTGTCGTCACACGTTATTTTGGCGGTATCAAACTTGGTGCTGGCGGTTTAATTCGCGCATATGGAAAATGTACAAGCGAAGGTCTTAATCACGTCGGAATTGTAGAGCGAAAACTAATGCGCATTATAAAGACAGAAGTTGATTATACGCTGCTCGGTAAAGTTGAAAATGAATTACGTCACTCAGCCTACGCGATTAAAGATATACATTACTTAGAAAATGTTACATTCGATACTTATGTAGAAGAAAATCAAAAACAAATTTTTACTGACTGGATGATTGAATTAACAAATGGGAAATGTACAATAAAAGAAGACAACATGTTGTATTTAGAACAAGACATTGGGCAACAATAACATATAATTTTAAAGGAGATTATGTATGGAAGAGCGTTATCATCATCTCCAGAAGAGAAGAATTAAAAAGAAGCGTAGACGTAGATTTTTCATCTATCTCATTTTTATAGGACTAATCGGCAGCGTAGGACTCTACATGTTTAATTCCTATTCTTCTCTCATGGAGATGTATAGTGGCTTCACTCGTGATAAATCAAAATTGCGTGCGGAAGATGTAGAAATCACAAAAGAACCTTTCAGCGTCCTTATTATGGGAATTGAAGATTATGCGACTGATGGACAAAACGGACGAACAGATTCGCTTATGTTCGCAACAATTAACCCAAAAACAAAAAATGTTTCTATCATGAGTATTCCACGTGACTCACGCGTTACGATCGCTGGAAAAAATAAAAAAGACAAAATTAACGCAGCACATGCTTACGGCGGAGAAAAAATGGCATTAGAAACGGTCGAAAACTTTTTACATGTTCCTGTTGACCATTATATTAAAATCGATTTCAAAGGCTTTAAAGGTATTGTTGATGCTGTTGGTGGCATTACCGTCGATGTTCCTTTCGATTTCGAAGAACGGTCTGATATAGATTACTATAAGCTGATTCAATTTAAACAAGGACAGCAAGAGTTAAATGGGGAAGAAGCATTGGCTTATGTCCGCATGCGAAAGCAAGATCCAAATGGAGATTACGGCCGCGCCACAAGGCAACGACAAGTACTTGCTGCAGTTGTCCATAAATTAAATTCTGCTTCCACAGTCTTTAAAATTAAAGACTTGGCAGAAGTTGTTGGAAAATATGTAAAAACTGATGTACCTGTGTCTGATGGACTTGCCTTATACAATAAATTATCTGGATTTGATCCTTCGAACATCCAGACGCTCAAATTAGAAGGTGAGGATAAAAAACTAAACGATATTTATTACTTTATTCCAGATGAGATGAACCTTCAAACTGTTCGTAATGAAATTTTGAAAAACTTAGGACAAGATAATACAAACGCAAATTCTACAACCAATTCAAGTTCTAACTCTAATACAGAGTCCACAAACTCATCTACTAAGACAAAAGAACAAGAGCCTCCTCCGTCTACGAACGCGAATGCGGAATGGTTAATGCGAAATCATCAGCAAAATTAAAGACTGCACAAAAAAGAGCCACTCTCTATCATTAGATATGAGGAGCGGCTCTTTTTTTTACTTACTTTTTATTAAAATATTGTAAAATTGCTTCTACAATACGCTCTGAAGCAAGACCGTCACCATAAGGGTTAGATGCTTGCGCCATTTTGTCATGCGCTTCTTTGTTAGATAATAATTCATCTGCAAGTGTAAAGATTGTTTCTTCGTCTGTACCTGCTAATTTTAAAGTTCCTGCTTCAATACCTTCCGGACGTTCCGTTGTATCTCGAAGAACAAGAACCGGTACACCAAGAGAAGGTGCTTCCTCTTGTACACCACCAGAATCTGTTAGCATTAAGTACGAACGCGCTGCAACATTGTGGAAATCAATTACATCTAGCGGTTCAATTAAATGAATGCGGTTATGTTCTCCTAAAATATCGTTAGCTGTTTCACGTACAACAGGATTCATATGAACTGGATATACAACTTGTACATCTTCGTATTTTTCAACAAGGCGTTTAATTGCACGGAACATATTGCGCATTGGTTCACCTAAATTTTCACGACGATGCGCTGTCATAAGTACAAGTCGGTCATTTCCAAGTTTCTCTAGTACCGGATGACTATACTCTTCTTTTACTGTCGTTTTTAGAGCATCAATTGCTGTGTTTCCTGTTACAAAAATACGAGATTCATTTTTATTTTCTTGTTGCAAGTTCGTTGCTGATTTCGCTGTAGGAGAGAAATGAAGATCTGCCATCACACCTGTTAATTGACGGTTCATTTCTTCCGGATATGGAGAATATTTATCCCATGTACGAAGTCCAGCTTCAACATGGCCGATTGGAATTTGATTATAGAAAGCAGCAAGGCTCGCAATAAAAGTAGTTGTTGTATCACCGTGTACAAGAACGATATCTGGCTTTGCTTCCTTCATTACTTTATCTAAACCCTCTAGGCCACGTGTTGTAATATCAATTAATGTTTGACGGTCTTTCATAATATTTAAATCAAAATCCGGCGTAATTCCAAAGATATCTAATACTTGATCTAGCATTTGACGATGCTGCGCTGTCACTGTCACAATGGATTCAATTTGCTCAGGATGTTTTTGCAACTCTAACACAAGAGGTGCCATTTTAATCGCTTCTGGACGTGTTCCGAAAATTGTCATTACTTTTAAACGTTCAGTCATTTCACTGCCTCTTTTCTTTCACTAGTTACAATATATGCTATATAAATACAAGTTAAAAAAACCGATACAAACCTTCCTTTTTTGGTGGGAAGAGAGCGTCCAGCCATGCATAGTAGCGGTCAGATCCTCTTTTAGCCCCATGCCGAGTGAAAACAAATGGAGAACACGAGTGGAAGTCTCTTTTTATTTTCATAGCCGCGACTTTTATGCCGGAAAATCAACATGGATTTATATACAATTCAAGTTGAAAACTAACACAAAACCTTCCCTTTTAGATGGGAGAGAGCTTCCGTCTATGCATAGAAGCGGTCAGATCCTCTTTTTACCCATGCCAAGTGAAAACTAAAAAAACGAGTGGAGATCTTCTTTTGTTTTCATAGCAGCGATTTATATGCCAGCAAATCAATATGGATTTATATAGTATTGTTACACTCACCATTATATATGAGAACACAAAAGGACAAAAGAAAGCTTTCTTAATAGACGGTAGAAACTCTTCTATTACAAACGCTCTTTCTTCCAATGGAATAGTAATCCATTCTATGTTTCTTAATATCCTCCCCAGTATAACAATTTCTCCCATCAACTAAAATAGGTTCACGCATAAGTTTCACATACCTTTCTAGTGGATACGTACGTATGCATTCCCAATCAGTTACGATAAACACTGCTTCTGCCCCTGTGACTGCCTCATCTAGATCCGTTGTGTATTTTATTTCATCTCCAAACAACTGCTGCACATGCAAAATAGCTTGTGGATCATATGCAATTACGTTTGCCCCCATCTCTATTAACTCCTTTATAATGGGAAGAGACGGTGCCTCTCTAATATCATCTGTACTCGGCTTAAAAGCCACCCCTAACACTGCAATCCGCTTGCCTCTCATATCCATTACACTTCTTGCTTTCCGAACAAGTAACATTTGTTGTTTGTTGTTCACTTCAATTACTGCTTTTAACAACCGAAAATCATGTGCAACATTACCTGCAATTTGGACGAGAGCATTTGTATCTTTTGGGAAACATGAACCACCATAACCAATACCTGCTTGTAAGAATTGAGAACCAATTCGCTGATCCATTCCCATACCACCTGCTACCTCTAACACATCTGCGCCTACCTTCTCACATATATTAGAAATTTCATTTATAAAACTAATTTTCGTAGCCAAAAAAGCATTTGAAGCATATTTAATCATTTCAGCACTGCGGATATCTGTAACAAACGTTTCAATTAGCAGCTTACTGTATAACTTCTTTACCTTTTGTGCAATTTCTTTTGTCTCCGCCCCTATCACGATTCGATCACCATGGAAAAAGTCATGTATACCAGAACCTTCCCGCAAAAACTCTGGATTGGATACGATATGTATAATATGTCGTCCTTGCAGCTTCTCTTGAATCCATTCTTTCATTTGATTGTTCGTACCAACCGGAACCGTACTTTTTGTAATTATGATCACATCTGAATTTGTATATATACCAATTTCATAACAACTATTACGAATATATGTTAAGTCTGCCGTTCCATCCGTTAAAGACGGTGTGCCAACTGCAACAAATATGAAATCTACATGTTTAAATGCTTCTATTGGATTTGATGTAAATACTAGCCGCCTTTCTTGGACCGCTGCATCTACTAATTGTTCTAGGCCAGGTTCATAAATTGGCATTTCTCCTTGCTTCATTCGTGCGATTTTCCCTTGGTCTATATCAAAACAAATAACATCATGGCCCAATGTCGCTAATCCCACTCCAGTAATTAATCCAACATATCCGGTACCTATTACCGTAATTTTCATTAGATTTTCCGCACAGGACCCTTAACATTTTGTGAAAATACTGTATGAAAGTAGCAAGACAAGAAATGTACATTTTTTGTGAATGACAACACTCCTGTGCTTCCTCCTTTCATTCTAAAAATGAATATAAGGCAATGTCTTTCAGTTACTCTTTTTCTGATATAAAGTGAAACTTTAATCAGCCCTCACCAATCGGGCTGTTACGGGCAGTAATACTCCCACCTACCTTCTTTGCTTTCGTCGAATTTTAAGGTGGGAGTATTACTGCCCGTTAATGCGGGACAAAGCGAAATGAAATATGATATGAGCTCTTACTCCCTATTATATGAGACGTCTGCTCTATTCTTTTTTAAGATTTTGTAAAATAACGCTCTCCATTTAGACACGTTTCTTTACAAACCACTTTATTACTGGCACATTTAACGTTTCCATATTTTAACGCGAAACGTACGTATTTTAACGTGTAACACTTATAATAAAGAAAATTGGTCAAATCCTACCATCCCTACTAGGAACAGACTTATATATGTCATCATTCTGTACTTTAGTTTCAAAACCCTGCGATATAAGTGAATGATAAAATATATTATAACCTCCTTGCACGACATTACGTTTAGGATGAATTTGTCATATATTTTATCTGTTTCCAATTACAGTGAATAGAAAAAAAGATTGAATTCTAATCTTTTTGTGATACCATATGTTATGAGCCTGCAAACAAACATCATAATTTTCAGACAAATAATCAAAAAACTACGTTAAAATATAAAAGGTGGGGTATTAATGGACTCACAAGTGATTTATGCCATTTTGGCATCTTTCATTACCGTATTGGTCGTTACTCCTTTAGTCATTAAATTAGCATTTAGAATTGGAGCGACTGATAAGCCAAACGCACGTAAAGTACACCAAAAAATCATGCCTCGTCTAGGTGGACTGGCAATTTTTATTGGTGTAGCCGTTGGATTCTTTGTTAGTGGATTGTATGAACAAAGAATGCTATCAATTAGTTTAGGTGCTGTCATCATTGTCATTATCGGTATTTTAGATGACATGTATGAATTATCAGCAAAAGTAAAATTCGGTGGACAACTACTAGTTGCTGCACTCATCGCAAAGAGTCAATTATTAGTACAGGTTCTTTATATTCCATTCTTAGGCGATACTGAACTGGGAATACTTGCATATCCAATTACAATATTCTGGATTGTAGGTATTACAAATGCGATTAACTTAATTGATGGATTAGATGGACTATCTGCTGGAATTTCATCCATTGTCCTTGCAACGTTAGCATATATGGCCTTTACTAGTCCGATTGGTACTGGCGCTGTCATTATTCTACCGCTTGCTCTCATTGCCCTTGCAAGTACACTTGGATTTTTATTCTATAACTTCCATCCAGCTAAGATTTTCATGGGGGATACAGGAGCATTATTCTTAGGATATTGTATTTCTGTTATCTCGTTACTCGGATTATACAAAAGCGTAACGTTATTTAGTTTCCTTGTTCCCATTATTATTTTAGGTGTACCTATATTCGACACACTGTTTGCGATTATTAGACGAGTTGTGAATAAAAAACCAATTTCTGCACCAGATAAATCACACTTACATCATCGTCTATTAGCAATGGGTTTCTCTCATCGCACGACGGTACTTATCATTTACGCATTCGGTATTTTCTTTAGCGTAAATGCGATTATTTTCTCTAGTGCAACGTTATGGTTATCCATTATTCTTCTATTCGCTTTAATCTTCTTCACTGAAATCGTAGCAGAAGTAATCGGTCTTGTGCACGAACGTTACAAACCAATTATTTCCTTCTATAAAAAAGTGAAAAAACGCGAAGAATAACTGTAGTATAGCCTTTTTTAGCAAAAAATATTCAAATAGCACTCTTTCTTTTTTAAGAAAGGGTGCTATTTTTCATTTCCAAAATATAGTTTGTTTGAGAGTTCTTCTATTGGAGAAAGATATACATATAAAGAGGATAATGAGACTACAATCTTAACTCCTTCTCCATCACTGTTAGACTGAGGGTGAGTATTGTGATAAAGCAAATGTTTCAATGGATGATTATATTCCTAAGTATTACTACATGTTCGATATCTTATACTGAAGCAGCCGCTAACTCCCCACTTATACATGACTCTATGATTCAGGACGCGGCTCTTCCGCAAAAAATTGCATACTTAACATTTGATGATGGACCGAATAAATACACATCACAAATTTTAAACATTTTAAAACAAAAACAAGGAAAAGCAACCTTCTTTGTAATTGGTGGAAAGGCTTCACATTACCCCCAAACAATGAAACGTTTAATTAAGGAAGGGCATTATATTGGCTTACATAGCATGTCCCATGACGTGAAACGTTTATATACTGGTGATCCAATCGCTTTAATTGCCGAAATGGAACAAACCCGTTCCATTGTCCGCCGCACCACAAATTTGGATACACACCTCGTGCGCGTTCCATACGGTAGTATGCCTTATTTAAAAAAGAATTATCGCGATGCGCTTGTTTCTGCTCGGTACAAAATGTGGGATTGGACAATCGATACATATGACTGGAAAAGTTATCATAATCCTTCTGCTATACTAGAGCGAGTCATGAACCAAAGCGACGAACAAGTGGAAGTTATTTTAATGCATGATTCTAGTGTCACAGTGAAAATTCTTCCAAAGGTAATTGACTATCTTAAAGCAAAAGGATATACACTTCTTCCTTATAATCCTTCTTCCCATTTAGAAGTAAACTTCTGGAAAGACACAAGATTGTAACAGCTTTAGTATAATACTAGGGCTGTTTATACTTTCCTCTTCCCACACTTCTCATTTTTGTGTAAAATTTTAAATAGTGATGAAGTTTCGAGGTGAAGAAAATGAAACGAATGGACCTCATTTATAATGCAATGCAAAAGGGGAATTACTCAGAAGGTGTAACAGCATCTGAACTCGCTACACTTCTACAGCTAGACCGTGCAAATGTAAGCAGCGATTTAAATAAACTTGTGAAAGATGGTCGTTTATCTAAAACAGGAACACGCCCTGTCCGTTTCTATTTAGGAGCTAACTCTCGTATGGAAACGCCTTCACAAAATGACACTTCGCTCAATGCCTTTGCAAGAGAAAACACAAGCCTCAAAATTGCAATTGAAAAAGCAAAGGCTGCTGTACTCTACCCTCCAAATGGTATGCATACATTACTACTTGGAGAAACAGGTGTCGGGAAATCTATGTTTGCTTCTTTAATGCATGAATACGCGATTGAAGTCAATCAGCTGCCAAAAGATGCACCATTTATCGTTTTTAACTGTGCAGATTACGCAAATAATCCACAGCTCCTGCTTGGACAACTTTTCGGGATCAAAAAGGGTGCTTACACTGGTGCAAGTGACCAAAAAGGATTAATCGAAAAAGCCCATGAAGGAATTCTCTTTTTGGATGAAGTGCACCGCCTTCCTCCAGAAGGTCAGGAAATGCTATTCACATTTATTGATCGCGGTGTGTATCGTCGCCTTGGAGAGACAGAGAACGAGCGCCGAGCACAAGTATTAATTATTACTGCAACAACAGAAGAACCGAACTCTTTTTTACTCAAAACATTTACAAGACGAATTCCGATGACCGTAACGCTCCCACCACTTCGTGAGAGAACACATCAGGAACGCTTTGCTTTATTGCAGCTCTTTTTTACGAATGAAGCGATTCGTCTGCGAAAAGAAATTCATGTCAGCCCAAATGCAATGCGCGCATTCGTCTTTTATCAATGTCCAAATAACATTGGACAATTAAAAACAGATGTACAAATTGCCTGTGCAAAGGCCTATTCTGACTTCGTTACAAAGAAAAGGGATTACGTACGCGTTTCTAGCACTGATTTGCCATGGTACATGAAGGAAGGCTTATTTATCGAAAGAAAAAGCCGGCATTTGTATCAAGTGCCAAACGAAACATTTGTATTTACGAGTGATGAAGGATGGAGTAGACATAAAACAGAAGATACACGTTCTTCCATTTATGATTACATCGATCACAAATATGAAGAACTTCAGGCACGCGGGATTGAAGAAGAAGAATTAGAGTTATTAATAGACAATGATATCCAAAGCTTTTTCGTTCATTATTTTAATCAAATATCAAAAAAGACAAATCATGAAAACGTCTTTAAAATTGTCGATCGTAATATTGTTTCTGTGTGCGAAAAAATAGCTGAACTAGCAGAAAAACATTTATCTAAGACATTCGATGAAAAAGTCTTTCTTGCTTTAAGTTTACATGTACAGACAACTCTACAACGACTGCAGAGCGGGAAACAAATTCATCACCCACAACTCAATCAAATTCGCACGAAATATAAAGAAGCCTTCTCAGTCGCTATGCAGTGTATTCAACTTTTAGAAGAAGAACTGCAAATCACAATGCCAATTGATGAAGCTGGATTTTTAACGATGTTTTTCGTCGTCGATCCTATTCCTGCTTCCCAAACAGAAGTAAAAGTATTGATTTTAGCTCACGGCAATGGTATCGCAACAGAAATGGCAAATGTTGCGAATGAACTTCTCGGTATTGATGAAGTAACAGGAATTGATATGCCGCTTCATGAATCACCGAAAGATTTCTTAGAACGAGTAAAAGTGTACATGAAAACGCTAGAACATATAAATGGTCTTCTCTTACTCGTCGATATGGGTTCACTTGCTTATATCGGGGATATACTGGAGACGGAATTTCATATCCCTGTACGTGTTCTCTCTATGACAAGTACACCACACGTATTAGAAGCAGCAAGAAAAGCGCAGCTTGGCTACTCATTAGATGCGTTATATGAAACGGTGAAAAACTTAACACCGTTTTACCTGAACGTACAAGAAGAAAAGAAAAAGCCGCTCGCTCCAATGAAATCAGTCATTTTAACAGCTTGTTTAACAGGAGAAGGAAGCGCGCTAGCTATTCAAAAAATGCTTGAAAACTATTTACGATTCGATAAAAATTTAATAGAAATTATTCCAATTAGTATCGTTCATGAAAAAGATTTAACAAAAATGATCGAAAATATAAAAAAAGAACGCAATATGATTTGTATTGTCACAAACTTTGATGTACAGGTACCATGTTTAACATATCATTTCCAAGACATCGTAAACTATAAAGCCATTCAGCCGATCCAAGAATTAATTACGTATGAAGAAACATATGCAAAAATGGCTGATATTCTCGGGCAACAAATGCAGCGTAATGATGGGGCTCTCATGATCAAAACAATCCGGTACGCATTAAATACTATTCAAGAGCTCATCTCCTTGCAGTTAAACCCTGATAGTTTAATGGGAGTTATTTTGCATATGAGCTGTATGGTTGACCGGCTTCAAAAAGGAGAAAAGCTACTCCCTTATCCTGACAAAGAAGCGCGTAGACAAGATGAATACTGGATGTATATGAAGGTCAAAAAAGCATTGCAACCAATTGAAAACACATTTGACGTGCAGATTCCAGACGATGAAGTTTTTTATGTGATGGACTTCTTCATAAAGAATCAACCAGAAAAAAAAGAATAAAGTAAACATGCCCGTGAATATTACTATTCACGGGCATGTTTATTTACCGGCTCATAGATCGGCTATATTCTTTTATCTTCCCACGGATTTCTCCCTTTGTAAATGTCCTCGTATGAACATTTACATATGCATTTACTTCGTCAATTGCCTGCACAAGATTCTCAAACGTCTTCCCTTGCAAAGGTCCTTCTTCTAAATCTTTCGTAGACACCACACCTGTTATCGTTCCTTCATTCACGCTAATTCCATGCTTTACAGGTCCATATAAGAATAAAACCACTGGTCCATCCTGATTCCCTTTCCCTAAATGGATTTGACAAGATGTTATTTTTTCAATATTTTTCAATATGACCCTATAATGTAGTTTTGTAAAAGTATCATTAAAAATAAGCTCTGCGACCCCATAAGCCTTTGTTTTTACAGGAGGTAACTCATTACCACCTTTCAGCTTAGCAACGAAATGTTTTGTCATACTAGCAACCTTCTCCTTATATGAATTTCAACTCGAATAGCTCTGGTATCTCTTTAACTAATTTATTGCCGGGACACGAGCAATTATGACTCTTTCAGGCGTGCTTTTTATGAGATATCTAATTCCCCTGTGTACATCTTTACAAAAACATTACATCATAACCATTCCTTTTGCCTAGGTGCTCCTTGTATAATGCATGTAGAATAAAAATTTTTTTGGGAGGTTCTCTTGAAAACAATTGTAGAAATTTTTCTCGTATCACTTAAACTAGGACTTACTTCTTTTGGAGGGCCTGTCGCTCACCTTGGTTACTTCCATCACGAATATGTCAAAAAAAGAAAATGGATGGATGAACGCAGTTATGGCGATTTAGTGGCACTCTGTCAATTTCTCCCCGGTCCTGCAAGTAGCCAAGTTGGAATTGGCATCGGTTTATCCCGCGGAGGATTCCTTGGTGCTATCGTTGCCTGGGCAGGCTTTACACTCCCATCCGTTCTTGTTCTTGTCTTTTTCGCTTCACTACTCCAACAATTCCATGTAGAAAATGCTGGATGGATTCATGGATTAAAACTTGTAGCAGTCGCGATTGTCGCTCATGCAATATGGGGAATGGCGCAGAAACTAACACCAGACCGAAACCGAGCAACCATTGCCATTACTACAGCGGCACTTGCATTACTATTTCCAAGTGCTTGGACGCAAGTTACGCTCATTCTACTCGCTGGCCTTATTGGCTGGTTCTTATATCGTAAACATGAAATTCCACCTGTTAACAAAACGCATATTCCTGTTTCGCGTATAGCAGGTACCATATGTCTCTTACTATTTTTCAGTTTATTATTCTTACTACCAATATTACGACCATTCTCGCACTGGATTGCCCTGTTTGATAGTTTCTATCGCTCTGGCTCACTTGTATTTGGCGGAGGACACGTCGTTCTTCCTCTTCTTGAAAATGAATTTGTATTAAATGGCATGATGACAAAAGAGCAGTTTCTAGCAGGATACGGCTTAACACAAGCTGTTCCAGGTCCCCTCTTTACATTCGCTTCTTATATAGGAACTATACTAGGCGGGACACTAGGAGCTACTCTTGCGACAATTGCTATTTTTCTCCCGGCATTCTTACTTGTCATTGGCGTACTGCCATTTTGGGATCAAGTTAGACGCTTGTCTTATGTACAAGGTGCACTACTTGGTATTAATGCTGCTGTTGTTGGTATTTTACTAGCTGCTTTTTACAACCCAATTTGGACAAGCTCCATCATAAGTACGGCTGACTTTGTCGTCGCTTCTCTCCTCTTTTGCCTATTAGCATTTTGGAAAGCACCACCATGGATCGTTGTTGTTCTTGGCGCTTTAAGCGGCTATATCCTTTCTATTATCTAGCCATACAAAAAGACGGTTTTACTAAACCGTCTTTTTGTACTATATACATCCATTTTGATTTTCAAGCGCACAAGTCACGGCTATACAGCCAAAAAAAGATTCCCTCTCACTTGCTCTTTTCATTTTAACTTGGCATGAGGCAGGAAAAGGATCTGACCGCCCCTATCCATGAGCAGATCCTCTCTTCCATCCAAAAAGAAAGTTTTTTAAATCTTCCTATACATTAAAATCTCACAAGTTCTATTCCTTCTGGTAAAACACTTTCCGTTAAAATCTGTAGTTCCTTCACACGATCCATTACATAGGAAGAACGCTTCACAAGCTCTGGATCAATGTAAGCAGGGTGCGCCATTACCTCTACTATTTTTCCATCCTGCACACGCTCTTTTAATTTAATAAAATAATCTTCCTGCACACCATTGCTATAGAAGTCACTATAAAACACATCAGAAAATGGACACACTGCCCTCTCTTCAGCACAGCGACGGATTGGTACATTATATTTTTCTGACAATCGCTTCAAAACATCGTGCAAAATCTGTAAACCATGCACATGATGATGGCTATCGAAATGCGTTGGTGTTAATCTATAAGATAGAAACTTTTCAATTTGAGCGGTCCATTCTCTTTCAACCTCTTCAGGGTTTATGTTTCCTTCTCTTACTACACTTTGCTTATGAAACAATCCATCTTCACTTACAAGAGACGGAACCTCTGTAAGAAGAGGTTTTCCCGCCGTTAAGACAAGATGCACTCCTACTCCTAATGTCTTATATTCTTTCGCTAAGCGTACTGCATGCTCCGTTCCTGGCATGTTCATCATCATCGTCGTAGAATTCACAATCCCATTTACATGGCCTTCAATAATGCCGTAATTGGTACCTTCTGTAAGTCCAAAATCATCTGCATTTACAATTAATCGAATCATGATTTTCCCTCCTACTATATATCCATCTTGATTTACTAACATATACTCCGCTGCTATGAAAATCAAAATATGACCTACACTCATTTTCTCTTTTTGTTTTAACTTGGCATGGGGCTAAAAAAGCACTGGCCGCTTCTATGCATCGCGGATCCTCTCTTCCCCCTAAAAAAGGTTTTATGTTGTTTTTTCAATTTATATTTATATAAATTGAAAAAAGCGGGCTTTATAAGCGCCGCTTTTTATTTCTCTACCTTTTTGAAGAACTGCGGAAGATATTCTTTATGCGCTTCCAACATTTCATCTAAAATTTGTTTTGCTACTTTATCTGATGGTACAAGTGGGTTAATTGTCATAGCAAGCAGCGCTTTATGATAATCACCTGTAACAGCAGCTTCAATTGACGTACGCTCAAATGATTTAATTTGCTGAACTAAACCGCGAACAGGAACCGGTAAATCACCTACCGCAATCGGCTTTGGACCATCCTTCGTAATGATACAGTTTACTTCAACAGCCGAATCATGCGGCAAGCTTGCAATTGTACCGTTGTTTCTTGTATTAACAGGTTGAATATCACCTTTATTATTATAAATAGACGTAATTAAACTACATGCTGCATCACTGTAGTACGCTCCTCCGCGTTTTTCTAATTGCGGTGGCTTAATATCTAAATTCGGATCTTTGTATAATTCAAATAAGTCATCTTCTAATTGTTTCACCACTTCTGCACGTGTGCCTTTTTCAATAGAAGCTTGTTTTTCTTCTTCTAGCATTTCACGTGTTTTATAGTAGTAGCGATGATATGGACATGGAATTGCACGAAGTCCGCGAATGAAATCTGGCTCCCAATCAAGCGCAGCGATGTTTTCCATCGTGATTTGCTTTTCTGGATCTGTTACAAGTTCTAATACACGGTCCATCACACTTACTCCATCTAAATACACATCTAATCCGTAGACCATATGATTTAAACCAGCAAAGTCAACATGTACACGGCTTGCATCTACTTCAAGTAGCTTTGCAAGTCCCATACGAATACCAATTGGAACGTTACATAATCCCACTACTTTTTTGATACTTGTATAACGAAGTACAGCCTCTGTTACCATACCAGCTGGATTTGCAAAGTTAATCAGCCAAGCGTTCGGACAAAGCTCCTCCATGTCTTTACAAATATCCAAAATAACAGGAATCGTTCTCAATGCCTTGAATAAACCACCAGGACCATTCGTTTCCTGACCAATCACATCATATTTTAATGGAATTGCTTCATCTTTCGCGCGTGCCTCTAATAAACCAACGCGAAGCTGTGTTGTTACAAATTCAGCATCCTTAAGTGCCGCGCGACGATCAAGTGTTAAATGAATATCAATTGGTAAACCAGCTTTTTTGACCATACGTTTTGCTAAGTTACCAACAATTTCTAACTTTTCTTTTCCAGCTTCAATATCTACTAACCAAATTTCACGAACTGGTAGTTCATCATAGCGCTTAATAAATCCTTCAATTAACTCTGGTGTATAACTAGATCCACCGCCGATTGTAGCAATTTTAATTCCGCTCATACCTTATTCCCCTTTCGCATCAAGCTTTTTATAAAGATCGATAAATTCCGCTGCTAATTCTTTCACAGTCATTGAATTCATTAAATGGTCTTGTGCATGAATTAAAAGAACACTAATTTCTGTTTTTTCTCCTCTTGCTTCTGATTGTATGAGCTCTGTTTGGAAATGATGTGCTTCATTAATCGCTTCTTTCGCTTTTGTCATCGCTTCATCTGCTTCTTCTAATTTCCCCTGTTTTGCATATTGCAAAGCTTCCATCGCGTAGCTTCTTGCGTTACCGCTGTGTAAAATTAATTGGAATGGAATTTGTTCTGCTGTAGTCATCATAATTACCGCCCTCTCTATATAGTTCAACCGACCTGAAATACCTCTTCAGTTTGAACGTGTCTATAAAAATATTATTTTCTTAAATTGGTTTTGGTGTTCTTCTAGATGTATGCCATCTTTCTGAACAAGATATAAAGTTATTGTTCTCACGGGATCTTTTCACCCGTGAGAACAATCATATATTACATAGGTACAGATTGATTATTTCCTTGTGCTGCAGCTTTTTCAGTTTTAACGATAGAACGGTCACATAATACAACGAATGGATAGTAAATGACCATTGCAATTACAAAGTTGAATAACTGTAGAATTGCACCTGAAATATGTCCACCTGTTACAAGATAACCACTAATGATTGGTGGTGTTGCCCATGGAATCATCACAACTGTTTTTGGTACCCAGCCAATAGATATAGCTGTATAAGAAGTAATTACTAATACAATTGGTGTTAGGATAAACGGTAAGAATAAAATTGGATTTAAAATAATTGGTGTACCAAAGATTGCTGGTTCGTTAATATTGAATGCACCTGGTCCAATTGATAAGCGAGATACACCGCGTAATTGTGCACTTTTTGCTACAAGTAATACCACTACTAAGAACGCTAATGTTGCACCAGAACCACCAAGATATACGAAAGTATCAAAGAATGGTTTTGTAACAATGTTTGGAACATCAAATGCAGATGTGCCACCTTTGAATAAATTAATATTTTTCTCTAATGCCGGTAAGTATAATGGCTCAATAATACCACCAACGATATTTGGACCATGTAAACCGAAGAACCAAAGAAGATGAACAAGGAATACAATGACAATTGCACTTGGTAATGTCCCTGCTAAACTTTGCAATGGTAGTTGAATCGTATTAAAGATAAACTCATGAACACTTGTACCAGCTAATTTCACCGCTAATTGAATACCTGCAACTGCTGTTAAGATAACAAATGCAGGAACTAAAGCTGCGAAAGATCTTAAAACTGCCGGTGGTACTCCATCGGGCATTTTAAAGGTAATTTCTCTTTGTACAAAGAAACGGAATACTTCAGTAACAAGGAGTGCCACGATAATTGCTACGAATAACCCTTGTGCACCTGTCCAAGCTAAGTTCAATCCGCCTTCTTTCGGTGTTGTTGGCGTAAGAATAATTAACGCACCAAATGAAATAATACCTGCTGACAAACCATCAACGCCGTAAGATTTTGCTAAATTATAACTTGTTGTAAATGCTATGATTAGTGCTAGAATTGCGAAAGAACCAGTCCACATTCCACCGCCAACTTGTTTCCACGTTTCACCAAACAAACCTTTCATGAAATCTTGGAAAGCTTCAGATGGAAAACCATTAATTAGTGATGCCAGTGCACCAACTAAAATAAGTGGCATAACTGCAATAAAGCCATCACGAATCGCAGCTAAATGACGTTGTGACCCGATTTTACCAGCGACTGGAACAATATATTTTTCCATAAATGCAATAAACTTTTGCATTTTCTTTCCCTCCCTAATTATTTTTTAAGTGTTAATGCGTGATCTAAAACTGCTTCTCCATTCATCATGCCGTAGTGCATTGGATTAATAACATCGATTCCAACATTTTTCTCATCCGCAAGCGTTTTCAAAGAAGAAAGCATGTAACGAACTTGTGGTCCTAGTAATAATACATCTGCTTCATCAATGTTGTTTTTCACTGCATCCCCAGATACAGCCCAAATCTTTCCTTCTAACCCGCGAGCCTTTGCAGCTGCTTCCATTTTTGTAACTAGTAAACTTGTAGACATTCCTGCTGAACAACAAAGTAAAATATTCATTAATAAGTCCCCCTATGCATGTAAACTATTTTTGTTATTTATTTTTCTTTACGCCTTTTATTAATGCAATTAGCGTGCCAACTTTTTAAACCGCCTAAAATTAACGCTTTTTTCTGTGTTTCTATTGTGTGTTACCGCTTTCAAAGAGTGTGTTACCCAAAATATGTATTGTGTGTTATAAAACAACACGCTTATAACACATAACTGTATGAAAATAGATTAGTGTTTAGTTGTCTAGTTGTGTGTAAAAACAAAAAAATATTTTTATAAATAAATTTTATTTTTCCACATGAAAAATCCATAAAAAAACAAATTTGTTCGTGATATAAGGGAAATAGCTAATATGAATGAACGATGAAGAGGAATTTCTTTGAATCATAATAATACCATCAGTGAAGTAACACTGATGGTAGGTAGGCATCCATACATAAAGACGTTCCTGCTCTCTTTTTTTCACTAGACTGCTTACTTCGCTTCGATCCCTCTATTTCAACTGCTTATTTAATCCCTCAATTTTTTTCTTCCAATATATTGTCATCGTAAACCATATAATGAAGTAAATAACGATAAAGCTACTTATGCAAATAAGAATCGGAACGAGATGATTTGGAACCCATCCAATCCAAATTGCAATCGGTAAGAATGTTCCTAGTAAGATGATAAAGTGAATGATTGTTTGTCTTAAAATGCTCCACTCTTCTCTCTCAAACACAAAGGAGGCAAATGAGAAAATCATCCCCACAATATTTGATGCCACAAGGTGAGTAAGCAATGTCTTTGTCTGTAATACATCCATTCCATTTGTATAACCAATTCCTAAAAACAATAAACTATATATCATCGCCATCGCCATTCCTGCGATCACTTTGGCACCTATTCTATCAAACAATGTAACCATTTCCCTAACCTCCTCCTATATTTAAAGCTTCTTTAATACGCGGTACATATTTTCTTGAAACGTATTCTTTCATCCCATTTGAAAAGTGGGCACACATACTGCCGCTAAAAGACATTTCAAAGCTTGTTACATGCTGCAGGTTAGCAAGTATCGACTTTGAAAATCGTACAAAGCGATCACCCTGTAACTTTGTTTCTAACTCATACAAACGTGATTTCACTTCAAGAATTCCTTTCGTCGTTTGCGCCATTACCTTTCGATCCTCTGCATAAAACCAATAAATATCTTTTAGCTCTAACAAATAATATTGCTGCTTCGACATTCCAACAATCTGCTTCACATTCCCCCCTTCTATCCTTTTTAAAAGATGCTGAACTTCATCTGTCACTTCTTTTGCTTTAACAATAATCTCTATTTCATCTTGTGATGGATTTAATTCAAGGTGAATTTTCACTGCCTCCCACCTCCCTTACACCTTTATTTTTACATATATTTCAAAAAAATAAATGGATTGGTGCATAAGTAGTGTTGTTTTTGTCATAACTGACTCTTTTTGAAACATAAAAAACCTTGCATACGCAAGGTCTCATTCTTTCGCTGACATTTTTTTATATAACGCTACAAATTCACTCGCTAATTCCTTTACCGTAATCGCATTCATTAAATGATCTTGCGCATGAACCATGAGCAGTGTAATCTCTGTTTTTTCCCCGCCAGCTTCCCTCTGTATTAAATCTGTTTGTAAACGATGTGCCTCTTGCAGTTCTTGCAAGGCCTCTTGTAATTTTGCCTCCGCTTCTTGAAATTCTCCGCGCTTTGCATAATCAATGGCCTCCATCGCACTGCTTCTCGCATTTCCCCCATGTAAAATTAAATGAAAAGCTTGCGTCTCTAATATATCCATCTTAATTCCCTACTCCCCCTTTTACTTCGGCTACTTTTTGTTTATCCCACATTTTCAAGAACGGTAATAAATCAAGAATGCAAGTATAAAGTTAACAATTTGCAAGGCAACACCTGAAACTTTCCCACCTGATCTAAAATATCCACTAAAAAGAGTTGGCGTTGTCCACGGTACTGCCGCACCGCTTGGCCGAGCAACAAGCCCCCATTCCATTGCGAAATAAGAAACAAATGTCATAACGACTGGAACAAGTATAAATGGAATGAGCAAAAGTGGATTCTGTACAATCGGCATTCCAAACGTGACCATTTCATTAATATTAAAAATACCTGGCTCAATTGATAACCGGCTTAAACTTTTTAATTGCTGACTCCGTGCAAATAATAGCATCGCTACAACGAGCGCAAGCGTAGCGCCAGAGCCACCGGTATAGATCCATAAATCGAAGAATTGCTCTGTTATCGTATTAGGTATATCTTTTCCCGCCTGAAAAGCAATACGGTTTTGATCCATAAGTGATAACCAAACCGGGCTCATAACACCGCCTACAATTGCAGCCCCATGAATTCCGCATGCCCAAAGTACACGGACAATAATAACCGCTGCTAATGCGTCTACTTTATATCGTTCTCCTAATCTGTAAGCGATTCCAAAAGTAGCTATTAAAGACATTATATTAAATGTTGCACTAACTGGATACCCTAACACCTTCGGTCTTTTCCATTTTCGTTACAAGTAAACTCGTAGATATTCCCGCCACGCAGCAAAATATTCATTGCACTTCCCTTCCTTATGGAATGAACCTAGGTATCTACTAGATTACAAATACATATGTTTAGATTTCATACCGTATACCACACATAAAAACAAAAATTTCTCCGTTTTCACGCTATTCCATCTATCCGTATTTTCCTAGTAAACTGCCCCACAAATCGCTATAATAATTCAGTATGATTTTTTACATTATATAAATCCAACTTGATTTCCCAACATATATATTCATTTTGATTTTCAAGCACCTAAGTTGCGGCTATGAAAACAAAAGAAGATCTCCACTTGTTTTCTCCTTTTGTTCTCACTTGGCATGTGGCTAAAAAAGGCACTGACCGCTTCTATGCACGGCCGGATGCACTCTCCCATCTAAAAAGAATGGTTTGATGTTCGTTTTTTAATTTGGATTTATATAGATAGGAGGAGATATATGATGAAGGCTTATCGCTTTCCAATTATTTTATTATCTTCCATCCTAATTGGTGGTTTCATTGGTTATTTCATGGGTACCGATGCAGTTGCTTTAAAACCGCTTGGTGACATTTTCTTAAACTTAATGTTTACGATTGTTGTACCTCTTGTGTTCTTTAGCATTGCTTCATCTATTGCCAATATGGATGGATTAAAACGTTTCGGAAAAATTATGTCTAGTATGGCAGGAACTTTCTTATTTACAAGTATTATTGCTGCAATTTTTATGATTATTGTCGTGAAAGTATTCCCGCCCGCACAAGGTGTTGTATTAGAGTTAACACAACCTGATAAGGCTGAAAAAAGCATTAGCGTTGCTGATCAAATAGTTGGCATCCTTACAGTATCAGATTTCTCGAAGTTACTATCTCGTGAAAATATGCTAGCTCTTATTTTCTTCTCTATTTTAATGGGAATCGCAACTTCAGCAGTTGGCGAAAAAGGAAAACCATTCGCTACTTTCTTACAATCTGGTGCAGAAATTTCAATGAAAGTTGTTTCTTTCATTATGTACTATGCTCCAATTGGATTAGCTGCTTACTTCGCAGCCTTAGTTGGGGAATTTGGACCACAGCTTCTTGGAACATATTTCAGAGCAGCAATGGTATACTATCCAGCTTCTCTTGTATATTTCTTTGTCTTCTTTACATTCTATGCGTACCTTGCAGGACGCAAACAAGGTGTACAAATCTTTTGGAAAAACATGGTCTCTCCTACAGTTACATCACTTGCAACTTGTAGTAGTGCCGCAAGTATTCCAGCAAACTTAGAAGCAACGAAAAAAATGGGCATCTCTTCTGACGTTCGTGAAACAGTTGTCCTTCTTGGTTCTACACTTCATAAAGACGGATCTGTTTTAGGTGGCGTTTTAAAAATTGCTTTCCTATTCGGGATTTTCAATATGGAATTCTCAAGTCCAAAAACATTAGCAATCGCTCTTGTTGTTTCTCTATTAGTTGGAACGGTGATGGGCGCAATTCCTGGCGGCGGTATGATTGGTGAAATGTTAATCGTTTCTCTATATGGCTTCCCACCAGAAGCATTACCAATTATCGCAGCTATTAGTACAATCATTGACCCGCCAGCAACGATGTTAAACGTAACAGCAGATAACGCTTGTGCCGTAATGACAGCTCGCCTTGTTGAAGGTAAGAACTGGGTTAAAAGTAAATTTGCATAATAAATAATAAGAAAAAACAGGGGCAGTTCATTCAGACAAGCCCCTGTTTTTTTCGTTGTTTGTCGGAAGGTCGATATCCTTTGTCGAAACGCCGATATAATTTCATTTACTAATTCTCCATCTCACTAATCCATCTCACTAATCCATCTCACTAATCTATCTCACTAATCTATCTCACTAATCTATCTCACTAATCTATCTCACTAATCTATCTCACTAATCTATCTCACTAATCCATCTTCTTCAACATCCTCCGTCACAAATTTGTTACAACTTTCACAAAGTTTCCACAATCCTTCCCTCTCCTTCGTACTATAATCATGTATGGAAAAGGAGATGGAGATCATGACACAAAATGCCCCAGAATTTAAAGTATTGCAAAGCATTGCGTTTCTTGCTGTTGTTTTACAAAGTTCTTTACTATATACAATGAACCAAGGAAATACTCTACTCGAACAATCTCTCATTATTGGAATGCTATTCAACCTCGCAAAATTTTCAGCGCCAGCATTCATCTTTATCGTTGGATTTCATTTAATTCGGCAGTATACAAAACAACTGGTATATAAAGAATACATATACGAAAAAACGGCACATCTACTTGCACCTTACTTATTCTGGTCTATCATTTACTTATTTACAACAACGGAGTCCGTTACCGTGCAAAGCGGAATAAAAAACCTATTGCTTGGAACAGCTGCACTTCACCTTTGGTATGTCATTATGATGTTTCAAATTCACTTGCTGTTCCCCTTGCTATGTACTTTATTTTATTGGTTTCAAAAACGAACACATAATCAGCATGACATCTACAAATATATGACTGCTTTTTCTATCATATATTTTCTGTTAATGTGGTATTCTTCTCACTATATTTTCAACGGAGAACGACTAACAAGCTCAGCTATTTTACATTATACAGATCGTTCATTCCTATTCTATTCATTCTACTTTGTCATGGGAGGAATTGCAGCGGTAGCACTGCCAGCTTGGCGTTTATTCGTCATGAAGCATATGCCACTTATAACAATCTTATTTTTTATTCTCTTCCTATTCATCAACTATGAACTATTTAGCTTTTATGGTGTAGATTCCATTCACCTTACTGTATCTACTTATTTAAAGCCATCCATGTTTTTGTACATTGTATGTGAAATTTTAATACTATACGCACTATCAATCATGATTGTTCAGCGACGAGGAGCGTTATATAAAACATTACGTTTTATCGGAAGCTATACGTACGGAGCCTATTTAGCACATTTTTTCTTTTTACAACTAATTACGAAATTATTATCTCTATTTACAATACAAGCCAATACAATTGTATATAGTCTATTGCTATTTCTTCTAACAGCAATATTCTCTATCATCATAATGGTTATATGTAGCACGATTCCACTCCATACATGGATTGCAGGTCCTTCTCCCGCGCCTTTCTTAAAATGGCCAACGCTTATTCCGTTGTTACCATTATTAAGAAGTAAAAAATAAAAGAAGCAAGCTTCTCTCTATTCAGAAGCTTGCTTCTTTTTCTTTCTTCTCTTATAAATAGCAAATAAAACCCCACTTGCAATCACTGCAGAAGCTGCTGCCATCCTTTTATCTATCATAAACGGCTTAGCACTCTCTTCTTTTTTCTTTTCCTTCTCATCATAAGGAACGCGGTGCCCTCTAATTAATAGCCTATGTGTATTCACCCCGTACGGCGTACATGTAATTAAGGTGGCATAATCTTGCTCTTTCACAATTGCTAAATCATCTATTTCATTTGGTAGCACAACTTTAACTTGATCAATTTTATAAGCAAGAACTTTATCCAATGCATGTATATAAAAAACATCGGACTCTTTTAGCTTATCCAAATCCGTAAACAAAACGGCAGAAGGTAATCCGCGATGACCTGTTAAAATCGTATGCGTTCCTTCTCCCCCAACAGGTAAAGATGATTTTTCTATATGACCGATCCCTCGGCTTAAAACCGCTTCTGAGGTTCCATGATAAATCGGAAGCTTCACATCAATTTTGGGTATCTCAACATACCCCATTACTTCTCCTAAATTTAAAACATCTACATATGACCTTGAATCATCATTTTTATTTTCACTAAACGGATCTGTAACGGTTTGATTCTCTTTTTGAAGCTTTTCATTATATTCCTTTGCTTCTCTTTCTCGGCGTTCAATCTCTTCCTTCTTAAGCGCCATTACTTTTTTATCATACGTGCTAACTTGAGAATAGTGCGCTCTTGTCGCGAGCCAATTACTTACAGTCGGGTATAAAAAAATACTAAGGCCTACTAAAAAAATACATCCAAAAATGATATTACGCTTCATAAAATACCTCTTTAAATATGCTAAAATGTCGAAAAAGAGGAAGCATTTACTCTTCCTCTTTTCACATTATATCACTATATTTCTCTATAACCTTAGTTTTTTGCTGGTTTCTTCCTGAAAACCACAAGTCCTATTGCAAGAATTACCCAGCCGCTTTTGTTGTTTTCTACTTCCAACTTCTTCATGTTGCTCATCAATCATTACTTTGATTAACTCTCCCGATCTTTGATAAGATTCTTTCTTACCACCTTGTTCCTTTGTTTCAACTTACTTCGACAAACAGATTATCATATAGCATACAGATTTCTCTTTTCTTGAACGTAATCACTCTAATCTTCCCACTATAGTTTTATCCCGCTACTTTAGGGCAGTAATACTCTCACCTCAAAATTCGGCGGGAGCAAAAAAGTTAGGTGGGAGTATTACTGCCCGTAAAGGCCCGATTGGTGAGGGCTGATTAAAGTTTCACTTTATCGCTTATCCATTTTCAATTTTGTCTCAGCTAACAACGGCAATACATTATCAAAAATATGTGTATTGTTCTCTTTCCCAGTTACATATCCACCATAAAATCTGCTGAATACATTGTCATTCCGAAATTCACTCATGCGCTCGTACAATTCCTTAGCAAATTTTATATCTCCCGTTTGTAACACATATAGAATCGTTAGCCCATATGCTGCTGGTGATTCAAAATCTACTACTGGTTTCCCTGTTTCTAAATTATAGCGACCATATAGCTTTCCATCTTTGCGGAATGCCTTTTTAATAAAATCTAAATATGCTTCTGAAGAAATTCCTCCTAAACTACGATGATAAGCAACATACGATTGATCAATTACATTCACCTGTTTTTCATATGTGAACGTGCCATCTTCTTTATATTCTTTCGGAAATGCCCAGCCCTGCCTTGGATAATCCGCTAAAAATTGAATCACTCCCTGATACTGCGCTTCTGAAATTTTTCCGTACTTTTTCATATAAGAGAATGCCCTTGGATTTATGTAAGACGTCGTTAATATGTTGTTTTGCATTCCATTATCTGCATCATAATAATCAACATAGTTTTTTCCTTTCTTATTATAACGAAGTACAGCATCACTCAATTGATCCGCAAAATATTTATACCGCTCTTCTTTATACATATCATAGGCACGATATAGCTGTTCGATAATACGAAGGTCATCAATAAGAGCATTCGTAGCTGCCTGTCTGTCCCCTGTTTCAGAAATCTTCCATAAAACAATATAAGCGGGATGTACAAAATAATTTTGGATCACCTTTACTTGTTCATCAAACAATGATTGATTGTCTATATCAAGCGTATATTGTAGCCATAACCCTGCTGATTCTGATAACGCTTCACGTCCAATTGCCTCATTCGTTCCTACTTTCGAATCAGCTATTCGATATGTTGCGAGCGTCTCATTCTCGTTCATCATATGTCTCATAATAAAATGTTCTGTCCGATTGCCTTGTAGTGCAGTCCAAAAAACAATTCCACCTAACACGATAAATAAAGTACACGCAATCCCTATATACAAACGCTTCCGCACATTTCCTCACCTCTATAATAAGACTAACCGTAATCTAGATAGAACATACAGAAACATAAAAAAAGACAATCCTTTAGATTGTCCCTCATTTTCTATCCTTTGCACATGTTAATTAGCCTCTTTTGTGGGGCGGTACAGTGATTGTACAAGATGATCATATTCACGCCGTGTAATTTCTTTATTGTATAACTTTAATAACAAATCTTTATGCTCTTTCGAAAACGCCATTTTTCTAATGACTTCAGGATACATACAAACATCCCCTCCGTTTCCCGTGGACTTTCAGCTTGTCCCTCTACAAATGAAATTCCCTTAATAGAACTAACGTTCGCATAAGCATTATAAAAGATTTTATTCTAAAACACAAATGAAATATTTCCACCTTTCTTTCGTTATTTTTCCTGAATATTCCAAAATCATAATATCATATTAAGTTTTTAAAATACATATATATATTTGGCATTTTTTTGAATAAATTTTCCAGTTCAATCAGAAAATAATGGCAAAAATGAAGAGGAGTAGAGTTATGGATACTGTTACATTGTCACGGGCTTTCTTTGGGTCATCACTAGCATTCCATATCATTTTTGCAACCCTTGGAATCGGACTATCTTTGATGATTTTTATAAGCGAAGTATTATATCACTGGAAGAAGGATTCAGATTACGCTGTTATGGCAAAAAGGTGGACAAAGGCTTTTGCCATCCTTCTTGGTGTGGCAATTCCTACTGGAACAATCGTCGGTGTACAAATTTCACTTCTTTGGCCTGGATTCGCCAAAATTGTCGGACAAGTGATTTCTGTTCCGTTTCAGATTGAGATTTTCGCATTCTTCTTAGAAGCTTTGTTTATGTCTATTTACGTATACGCAGCAGATAAATTGCCACCGTTCATGAGATTAATCTCACTTTTTTTTGTCATGCTTGGTGCAACTGCATCCGCCGTGTTAATTACTTCAGCAAATACATGGATGAATACACCAGCAGGCTTTTCTATGAATCCCGATGGCTCTGTTTTTAACGTTGACCCGTGGAAAGCATTCTTTAATCCCAGCTTTTTCACAAGCTCTTTTCACGTCGTCATTACAGCTTATGCAACCGGAGCAGCCGTCATTGCTTCTATCGCTGGATTTAAATTATTAAAACGAAATGTGAGCGCAAGGGAGATTGCTTATCATAAAAAAGGACTATTTTTAGGACTTGTTGTTACCTTTATTACAGGCGCAACTATGTGGCTTTCTGGACATGAATCAGCCATCGCCTTACATGAGCATTCTCCTGAAAAACTCGCATCAGCTGAAGCTTTATTTCAAACGACATCACATGCTCCCCTATCCATTGGTGGAGTTGTTGATCCTGAAAATCTTGAGCTAAACTATGCACTCGAAATTCCGAATATGCTCAGCTTACTCGTTGGTTTAGACCCTAATACCGTTGTAAAAGGGCTTAATGAATTCCCAAGAGAAACATGGCCACCGTTTTATACACATACACTGTTCAACTTAATGGTTGGTACAGCCGTATTCACCTTTGCTGTAGCAACCATTGCCCTTTTATATTGGTATTTTATCTATCGAAAAAAAGAAGCAAAGTTACCGAAGTGGCTGCTATGGGCAACTGCTGCATGCGGGCCGATTATGATACTCGGTATTGAATTCGGTTGGATTTTCAGTTGTAGTGGACGTCAGCCTTGGACCATTTATGGTATGCAACGTACAGTTGATGCTGCAACACGTGCTGACTTTGTTGGACCTTTATTCATTTTATTTATCATTTTGTATATCGGACTTGGCGCGTTAACAATTTTCGTGCTGCGGACGTTCTTTAAAAGACATCCGCTAAAAAATGATTTAGTGCAGCAAGGAGGAGATCCTCGTGCATGAGGCAAGTATTGCGATTATTATCTTATGGGCCATTATCTTCGTATACAGCATTTTAGGCTCCATTGATTTTGGGGCTGGATTTTGGGGTATGGCATACGCGAAGCACTCGACGCTAGCTGGAAAACTTGCCAATCGGTATTTATCGCCAACATGGGAAGTAACAAATACATTTCTCGTCTTTGTCGTTGTTGCATTCCTTGGCTTCTTTCCAAAAGCAGCTTTTACACTCGCAACAGTCATGTTTGTGCCGGTAACATTAATTTTAGTTCTCGTTGCCATTCGCAGTACATTCATGGTGTTTGCTTATTCTGTACCCAAATATGAACATGTTCTTCGCTCTATTTCTGGTATTACAGGCCTCTTAATTCCGGCCTTATTAATTACAGTTTTACCTGTTACAGAAGGTGCTTATATTACGACCTCTGGCGGAAAAGAAGTTCTATTATATGGGAAACTTTTATCGAGTCCAGTAATTTATTGGTATATGTTATTCGGATTAACTTCTGAGTTATTTCTGTCCTCTCTTTTTTTAGCTGACTTTGCGAGAGAACAGCGTTCAGAGGATACCTACCGTGTTTACAGACGAAATGCCATCATACTTGGTCCAGCAACACTCGTTACGGCCATCATCGCCCTTGTTGTAATGGATCCAGAAACACATTGGCTCATGCAAGGATTAATTAAACAGTTCCCTTGGTTCACAGTCTCCATTATTTTATTTGTAATCGGGTATTCTTCCCTTTGGTGGACAAATAAAAAATACGATTCACTTGGCTGGCCGCGCATCGCTGTTTTAGCAGTTGTTGCACAGTATGCATTTGCAAGCTACGCTTATGGCGTCGCGCATTTACCATATATCATTTACCCGGATGTTACTGTATTTACAAGCTTTACAACGAAAGAAACATTCTATGCGCTGCTCATCCTCTATGCAATCGGCATCGCCATCTTACTTCCAGGCTTTATTTTCTTCTGGAATTTATTCTTAAAGGATCGAACATTCCTAAAGGAAAAATAATAATAGCCCCCTTTGCTACCGTCTTAGCAAAGGGGGCTTCTTCTATATTTAAGTTAGGTACATGTGATCAATCAAGTAAAGAGGTGTTTGGGAGCAGTACATATTTCCCCCATCTCAAACACAAAGGAAGGAGAGAGAAAATAAACTCCCTGAAAAATCTCAAATTCAATTATTGATATAAGTGACTACCAGCTTCTTTAAACTCTTCTGCTTTTTCTTTCATACCTTTTTCAATTGCTTCTGTTGTTTCTAAATCATTTTCTTTTGCATATTCACGAATGTCGTGTGAAATTCTCATACTACAGAACTTCGGACCACACATTGAGCAGAAATGAGCTGTTTTTGCTCCTTCTGCTGGTAATGTTTCATCGTGGAAGTCCATTGCACGTTCAGGATCTAAAGATAAGTTAAATTGATCGCGCCAACGGAATTCAAAACGAGCTTTTGAAAGTGCATCGTCACGTTGCTGCGCTGTTTTGTGTCCTTTTGCAAGATCCGCTGCATGTGCCGCAATTTTGTACGTAATAACCCCTTCTCGAACGTCATCTTTGTTTGGCAAGCCTAAATGTTCTTTCGGCGTTACATAGCAAAGCATTGCAGTACCAAACCAGCCGATCATCGCCGCACCAATTGCCGATGTAATATGGTCATACCCAGGTGCGATATCCGTCGTTAAAGGTCCAAGCGTATAGAATGGTGCTCCTTGGCAAATTTCAAGCTCTTTATCCATATTTTCTTTAATTAAATGCATTGGTACATGTCCTGGTCCTTCAATCATGACTTGAACATCATGCTTCCAAGCAATCTTCGTTAATTCTCCAAGTGTTTCAAGCTCAGAGAATTGCGCTTCATCATTTGCATCCGCAATCGACCCTGGACGTAATCCATCTCCTAGAGAGAAGGAAACATCGTACTGTTTCATAATTTCACAAATCTCTTCAAAGTGAGTATATAGGAAGTTTTCTTTATGATGGAATAAACACCACTGCGCCATAATCGAGCCACCACGTGAAACAATACCTGTTGTACGTTTTGCTGTAATTGGAATGTAACGAAGTAGCACGCCAGCGTGAATTGTAAAGTAGTCAACGCCTTGCTCTGCCTGTTCGATTAACGTATCACGGTATACTTCCCACGTTAAGTCTTCAGCGATTCCGTTTACTTTTTCTAGCGCTTGATAAATCGGCACTGTTCCAACTGGTACAGGAGCATTACGAATAATCCATTCACGAGTTGTATGAATATTTTTCCCTGTTGATAGATCCATGATTGTATCTGCGCCCCAGCGTGTTGCCCATGTCATCTTCTCAACTTCTTCTGCGATAGAAGAAGAAACTGCGGAGTTCCCAATATTCGCATTTACTTTCACGTGGAAATTGCGTCCGATAATCATCGGTTCTGCTTCTGGGTGGTTAATGTTTGCTGGTAAAATGGCGCGTCCTTCCGCAATCTCTTTACGAACAAACTCTGGCTCTACCCCTTCACGAATCGCAACATATTCCATTTCAGATGTAATAATACCTTTGCGAGCATAGTGCATTTGCGTTACGTTTGCACCTTCTTTTGCGCGAAGTGGTTTACGATCCATTTGCGGAAACACAGGTGTATGATTAGATGCAACTTTCACACCATCATCTTCCGGTTTCATTTCGCGTCCTTCATACTCTTCTACATCTCCGCGGTCAACAATCCAACCACGGCGTGGCGTTGGAATTCCCTTTTCCAACTCTACTTTGTACTCAGGATCTGTATATGGACCACTTGTATCATAAACACGAATTGGTGGATTTGGTACACCATTTGTATCGCTTTGTGCAATCTCACGCATCGGCACTTTCATACCTTCATGCGGACCATCAACATAGACTTTCTTACTCCCTGGTAAACTCGACTTCAATTCAATTTGCTTAGCTGAAACAGATTGCTTCATAATTTGTGTTTCCTCCCCTTTATCATTTCAGTTGAATCTAACTTGCTCAGAGTCTTGGGCCATCTTCTGGACAATTCGATTCTTACTTCAGCGGCTAGAATGGGCGGGGGCTTCGCTTCTTCCGCCGAGGCAAACTGCGCCTCTTCGGCTGAAGCTCCATCCCCCTCTCATTCTGAACGAGCCGCCTCCGCTTTTCTTGTGATCCAGCTTCGCCTCCTAGCCCTTCACATCTAAAAACCTTCCGCACAAGAAAGTAAAAAACACTTTCTGTACGGAAGAACTTTAGCCGTCAGGGCTAAACAGTCGGCTCCACTTTACATGTGACAAGGACGAGATTAAACTTGTGGCCAGCGCATGCCAAAATAAAAAGAGCCAGGTCCATAGTAAAACAAGGACCTGGCTCATAAAGACATCGTTATGTAAAGCCGTTAACTTCCCTACGCTGGTACGAGCCAGATCAGGTCCAGAGGGTTAAGAAGTTCTCGCACTTCTCTCTCAGCCCAAGCTTCTCTTGGGCACCCCTAGTTTATCACTGATTTAATTTTCAATACTTTCTTATCATACACGATAATCAGAAAAATGCAAACGAATGAATCTTAATTTTTATGTGTCGTTTTTTGTATGTTGGTCGATATCCTTTGTCGAATAGTCGATATGTTAGTAGTTTCCGCCGATATATTTAGAGAAACAGTCGATATATTTAAAAAATCGCCGATATCTCAAAAAAGATGCCCGCACGCGCCCGCCCGGGCATCTTTTTCTTATTTACGGTATCATCCAAGTTAAATAATAAGCTTGTACATATGTCATAATCCCAACAATGATTACGAAGAATAGACTATGTTTTACTGTGAAGCGGAATAAATCAGATTCTTTTCCCGCTAATCCTACTGCCGCACAAGCTATTGCAATCGATTGCGGAGAAATCATTTTACCTGTTACACCGCCTGTTGTATTTGCCGCAACAAGTAATACTTCTGATACGCCAACTTGCTGCGCTGTAATAGCTTGCAGGTTGGAGAATAATGCGTTTGCCGACGTATCTGATCCTGTTAAGAATACGCCGATCCAGCCAAGGAATGGTGAGAAGAACGGGAATAATCCACCTGTTCCTGCTAATGCTAACGCGAGTGTTGACGATAAACCAGAATAATTTGCGATGAATGCGAATCCTAATACGAAACCGATAGATAGAATTGGCATTTTTAATTCTTGTAATGTTTCTTTAAATGTTTCAACTGCTTGTTTTGCGCTCATTTTAAGTACAAGGATTGAAATAATACACGCAATTAAAATCGCTGTTCCTGTTGCTGATAGAATATCAAACTTTAATACTGCATCATAAGGCGTTGGTTTATTTACAATTGGTTCTGCCTTCATTACTAAATTGTGCAGACCTGGAATTTGAAACTTAAAGACAAGACTTTCCAACGCCCCGCCTGGAGCAAATAACGCTTTGAAGAATCCTTGACTCCAAATCACAACCATCACTGTCAAAATAATAAATGGTGACCAAGCCTTTACAACTTTTCCTGCCGTTAATTTTGGCATAGATGTCGCAGTTGTTGTCGCTGCCACTTCAGCGTTCGCTTGATTAGATTGATAAATTTCTTTCGGTTGCCATACTTTTAGGAATAATGCTAAACACACTAAGCTGACAAGTGCTGATGTAATATCCGGAAGTTCTGGTCCTAAAAACGTAGCTGTAATAAACTGTGTAATTGCAAATGAACTACCTGCTACAAATAATGCAGGCCATGTTTGTTTAACCCCTTTGAAGCCATCCATTAAAAATACGATAAAGAACGGAACAAATAATGATAAGAATGGTAATTGATGTCCTGCCATTTGTCCGATTTTATGAGCATCAATACCCGTTACTTGCCCCGCAACTGTAATCGGAATTCCCATTGCTCCGAACGCTACCGGCGCTGTATTTGCAATTAAACAAAGTCCAGCCGCATATAACGGATTTAAACCAAGACCTGCAAGAAGCGCTGCCGTAATTGCTACCGGTGCACCAAATCCAGCTGCCCCTTCCAAAAATGCACCAAATGAAAAACCAATTAAAATAACGAGTAAACGATGGTCATTCGTAATCGATAGTACCGATGCACGAATCACATCAAACTGTCCTGTTTTGACAGAAATTTTATATAAAAATACCGACATCACAATAATCCATGCGATTGGCCATAACCCGTATAGGAAGCCATATCCAGTTGCTGCCATCGCCATTGTAAACGGCATTTTATACGCAAATAACGCAACTAAAATTGTTAATACAACTGTAATAAAACCTGCCACATACCCCTTCATACGAAACACTGCTAACGCCAAGAAAAAAAAGATAATTGGAATAAGTGCTACCGCTGCCGAAATCCAAATGTTACCAAACGGATCGTAAACTTGTGTCCATGTCCCCATTGTCCTCTCCCTTTCTGTAATCCCCTGTTTTAAAACCTTTATAATCCTATCAATAGACTATCCGGTCATCATACCTTTAAGCCTAAAATAAAAAACGTTTTAGGAAAACGTTTTCAATGATTGTATTTCTACTTTATCATATCATTTTTGATTTAAAAAGATTTTTTAAGCTAATTTTCTAATTTTTTTGTTAAATCACAATTCCGGATAAGTCCTATAATAGGAAAAAAGTCAATTTCATTTCCCCTCATTATTTTAAACAAACGTTTGATTAACGACTGAAAATCCTGTCACTCTGACGTATTTCACTTTAAACAAACGTTTGATTAAAAGTCTTATGAACACGTTTAGTACAAAAAAGAAAAAGCACTTGCAATTCGCAAGTGCTCTACCTTCTTCTTCTTTTTTTCTTTCGTCTCATAAGCTTTTTTCGGCGCGTGTTCAATCGATCCGCTATAATATGGAGTGCACTCGCAGCAATAACTCCAATTACAAATGTTGTTAAAGCAACATCATGTTCCCTTGCAATCTCAAGTAATCTTCCGTCTAGTACCGTTTTATTTAATATGTATAGGAATGGAGAGAAGACGAGAAGCATATACAATATACGAATGAGATCACCAATTATAATCGTATGTGTTAAGAAAGAACGATGCGGCATCACACATTGATATGGATACCAAAAAATACGAAGCAAGCCCCATTTGTTATAGGCGTTACTATGAGTATCCAAATCTGGTGTTAAGAAAAACGTGCCGATTAAAAACCCTATCGCAAAAGTGAGTAAAAAATCAAAATTTGTTAGTCCATACGAAACAAGCATAAACAAAACAATCGGAAGAGAGAGTAAGTTTATTTTCGTATGTGTTTTTCCTGATGGCATAGTACACTTCCCCGCTAATGTTTGCCCTGCCATTTCTGACAGTTCTCACCTATTGATCTAATTTTTGATCGATAAACGATGTGTCTATATCCGAACCAAACCAATCCGCTAATTTCATCTGTGCTTTTTCTTTTACATCTTCGTTTACATACATAGACGCTTGCACAAGTGCAGCAGTTAATGCACCTAAATCATCCGTATAACCTATTCCAGCTAAAAAATCCGGAATCGCATCAATTGGAGCAATAAAGTAAGCAAGTGCTCCAATAATAGTTGCTTTTACTCGCTTTGGAACATCCGGTCTTTGCATAACGTAAAACAGCAATAAACTCGCATAAATAACCGATTGTCCCGCTTGTTTCGCTACATGTTTCACCTTATTCCAAAACGCTTCGACTGAAAATTTTCGTTCCATATAAAGAGCCCCCATGTTTTGTTTTTTTCATTATACGAAAAAAGTAGATGCACCTTCAAAAATAAGGAACTAGCTCCATTAGTTAATAAAATGTTCATCAAATATACACATAACCTATCAATAAAAATTTATTGTAACAGACAACAGAGGAAAGAACAAGTGTTCGTAATCATTTTTCCACCATATAAATCACAGCTATGCAAACAAAAGAGGTTCCGCTCTCTTTTTCTCCCTTTGTGTTAAATGCGGCTTGGGGCTAAGAAAGAACCTGACAGCTTCTACGCTCTGGCGGATCCTCTCTTCCAAACTAAAAGAGCGGTTTTTATATTCTCAATATTTCTCAACATAAAATGTTCTATTTCTCTTACTATTCTTTATTATCTTTGTTATATTTTCTAGTTGACGAGCATATAAACCAATGTTAAAGTTTTCTCTGGCAGCAACAATAAAAAATACAAAAACTGTAAAATGTTATAGTGTTTCTAAGAATTGAATTTTGTTGTATAATACAGAAATGACGTTACGCTTATGGATCAACAAAAGAATTGGCAGGAAACCAAAAGGGTATGCATAGTTAAAGTCGTATATGGGGGATATAGAAAACTCTACTCATGGCCAAGAAAACTATGTATTTTTTATTTTAGCATTTTTCGCTCCAAAATCGACCAAGCCTGATAGAGAAAGGGTGGAAATGGATGAAGGAATCTTTAAAATCACAATTTCAAAATGTGCGCTTTACCTTGTTTGTTGCTTTGGCCTTATGGTTAAAGACTTACATCATAACGCGTACGAGCTTTGATTTGAAACTTGAATCTTTCATGCAAGAATTTATCTTATTCATTAGTCCATTGGCAGCATCATTACTGCTTGTGGGCCTTGCATTATTCGCGAAAGGAAAGAAACGTAATTATATAGCACTTGGAATTGATTTTCTTTTAACAATCGTTCTTGTTGGTAACGTAATGTTCTACGGATTCTACAATGACTTCGTTACTTTACCGGTACTTGGGCAAACATCCAACTTCGGACAGCTAGGATCCAGTGTAAAAGAACTATTCAATTACAAAATCATCGTTGCATTTGCTGATATTATTATCTTTTCGGTTCTATTAAAGAAAAAGAAAAACTTTGCAAAAACGGAGCGCGTATCACGTCCGATGCGTTCTTTATACTTCGTATCAACGGTTGCTATTTTCTTCGCAAACTTAGGTCTTGCAGAAACTGAGCGCCCAGAGCTATTAACACGTTCATTTGACCGCGTTATGCTCGTGAAAAACTTAGGTTTATATGCTCACCAAGTATATGATCTTGGCTTACAAGCAAAATCAAGTTCACAAAAAGCATTTGCTGATGGTAGCAAATTACAAGAAACAGAAAACTACGTAAAAACAATACAAAGTAAACCAGATCCAAATATGTTTGGTGCGGCAAAAGGGAAAAACGTAATCGTCGTTTCTCTTGAATCCCTACAAACATTCTTAATTGGTGCAAAAGTCGGTGATCAGGAAGTTACACCTTTCTTAAACCAATTTGCAAAAGAAAGTTATTACTTCGATAACTTCTTCCACCAAACTGGACAAGGAAAAACATCGGATGCTGAATTCTTAGTAGATACATCATTATATCCATTAGACCGTGGTGCTGTATTCTTTACACACGGTAATAATGAATATACTGCGACTCCAGAAATTCTGCGTCAGCAAGGATATTACACAGCTGTATTCCATGCAAACAACGCAACATTCTGGAACCGTAACATTATGTATCCAGCACTTGGTTACGATCGTTACTACAACGAGCTTGACTATAAAATTACTCCAGAAACAAAATTAAACTGGGGATTAAAAGATATCGAGTACTTTAATCAATCAGTGGATATGTTAAAACAAGTGAAACAACCATTCTATACTCGTTTCCTTAGTTTAACCAATCACTATCCATTTACGTACGACGATGATACAAAATTAATCGAACCTTATAATTCTGGTGACGGCGTATTTGACCGTTACATGGTAACAGCTCGTTACTTAGACGAAGCACTGAAAAACTTTATTGAACGTCTAAAAGCAGAAGGTATTTATGATAACTCTGTTATCGTATTCTACGGTGACCACTACGGTATTTCTGAAAACCATAACCGTGCAATGGCACAATTCTTAGGTAAAGAAGAAATTACAGCATTTGATCATATGAATTTACAAAAAACACCTATGTTCATTCATGTTCCAGGTCAAAAAGAAGGTAAAACAATTTCAAAACCAACTGGTGAAATTGATATTAAACCAACAATTCTAAACTTACTTGGTGTGGATTCAAGCAATGACGTTCGTTTTGGTCATGACGTATTTTCACCAGATAATAAAGGATTCGTTGTTCTTCGTGACGGTAGTTTTGTTACAGACAAATATATGTATACAAACAATACATTCTATGATCGTACAACTGGCGAAGTCGTAGAGGTACCAAAAGAAGAAGCTCAAGCAATGATCGATCGTGCTCAAAATGAACTGCGCATGTCTGATAAGCTCATTGAGGGAGACTTACTTCGCTTCTCTGAAAGCAACAAAATTAAAACGGGCGAAGTAAAAACAGCTATTAAAGAAGATAAAAAAGACGCTGAGTAATCTCAGCGTCTTTTTTTTAGTTACAGCCGAGATTCTTACTGCTCGCCACTAGCAGGATAAAATTACACAATCTTCACCAAATATTTACATAAAATTCATGAAACATCTCTATAATAGGATTTATAAACAATGTTCTGTCCATTCCCCACCTATCATTTTACAGCTTTTCGTTAGGTCCCCATGGGGAATACCAGAATCATTTGTGTAACAATGCCCTTGATATTACTGAGAAGTAACATCCATTATCTTAGTAAAGCCGACCTTTTTACTGGTCACCTTTCTAGGCTATACCAGGACAATATCCCTATGAAACAAGCTACCCTCCTTATGCAACATTGTTGCAAGCAACGTTCTGTATGAATGTTGCTTTTTTTTATTTGTAAAAAGCAGGATTCTCATTTCCCATTTGCGAATTTGTATATGCGAAATACAATAAATTGGAGCCCAACGCTCATCATTTAAACAATTAAGAAAGGATGGGAAGTAAAATGGCATACGAAAGGTTCGTATTATGGAACGATAAAATGATTGATACAAATAAAAAACAGCCGTACATACAATTAGAAGAACGTGGCTTGCAATTTGGAGATGGTGTCTACGAAGTCATTCGTATTTATAAAGGAACCATCCACTTATTAGATCCACATTTAACTCGATTATACCGTTCCATGGATGAAATAGAATTAACCCTACCTTTCTCTAAAGCAGAACTCATTACACTACTTTACAAATTACTTGAAAATAATAAATTTCAAGAAGATGGCACCATCTACCTACAAGTTTCTCGAGGAGTACAACATCGTACACACACATTCTCTTTTGATGTAACCCCAACCATCTATGCTTATATCTCAAAAAAAGAACGCCCCGCTCTATGGATTGAATACGGAATACGTGCCATATCAGAGCCTGATGTACGTTGGCTCCGCTGTGATATTAAGTCTCTTAATTTAATGCCAAACGTATTAGCTCGTACAAAAGCGGAACGAAAAGGTTGTAAAGAAGCACTTCTCGTTCGTAACGGGATCGTTACGGAAGGAAGTCACTCCAACTTTTTTCTTGTAAAAAACGGGACTCTGTATACTCATCCTGCTAATCATCTAATCCTAAACGGGATTATCCGCCAATATATTCTTTCTTTAGCTCATAAACTACAGATTCCTGTTCAAGAAGAATTATTCAGCATTCGTGATGTTTATCAGGCTGATGAATGCTTTTTTACAGGAACAACAGTAGAAGTACTTCCGATGACACATCTTGATGGCACCGCCATCCAAAATGGTCAAGTTGGGAAAATCACCAAATTACTACAAAAAACATTTGTCCAAAGCTTTTCAACTTCTGATATCCCATTACCTTAAACACAAATGTTTTCATCTTAAAATTCTCTTAATATACGTATTTTCATTTAAAATCAAGGTGGAACATGCACCTTGATTTTTTTTTGTAATATTCTTGACATATTCAGATTCCCGCATAAGCCTTGACAGTAATCGACATGCCTTTTAGAATTTTTAACAGTTGGTAAATATTTCATCACTACATTACAGACAGAAAGGAATCGACAAAACATGAAAAAATATCTTGCCGGTCTTGCGGCAGTGTCTGTAGCAGGAGGAGCAGCCCCGACATTAGATAGCGTTCAAGCTGCCCCTGAAAATACACAAAAACCTGTTGCACAAACTGTTCAAGCTGCGCCACAAAACAACTCAAATTACACAGTTACTGCTGACGTATTACACGTTCGCTCAGGAGCTAGTACTTCTCACGACATCATTTCTCGCGTATATGAGGGCCAAAAATTAAACGTAATCGCCGAAGAAAACGGTTGGTTTAAAATTAACCATAATGGGAAAACTGGTTACGTTAGTGGACAATTCGTATCAAAAAACGGTGCGAAAACAAGCGTAAATACAGGTGGCAAGAACAAAGTTACTGCTGACATATTACGTGTTCGTACAAGCCCAAATACTTCTAGTTCCATTATGGGACGTGTATATGAAGGACAAACATTGCAAGTTATTAGCGAAGAAAACGGATGGGTTAAAATTAACCATAACGGCAAAACTGGTTACGTTAGTGGACAGTTCGTATCTGGCGTTTCTTCAAATGCTGGTTCTTCTAATAACAATTCAAATGTTCAAGAAGCAAGCGGAAACTATACAGTCAATGTATCTTCTCTTCGCGTTCGTACAGGCCCTAGCACTTCTCATACAGTTTTAGGATCTGTTCATAAAGGACAAGTTGTACAAGTTGTCGGCGAAGTTCAAGATTGGTTCAAAATTAACTATGCAGGACAAACTGCTTACCTTAGCAAAGACTACGTAACAAAAGGTGGCTCTAGTAGCAACGTTAACCAAGGGAACAATCAGCAAGGAAATAACAATACAACTGTTCAAACTGGCGGTACTTATGTTGTTAATGCAACATCATTACGTGTTCGTACAGGCCCAGCTACATACCACGGTGTACTTGGTGGCGTATTAAATGGTCAAACATTAAACGTAGTTGGTGTAGAAAATGGCTGGTACAAAATTAATCACCATGGTAAGACTGGTTATGTAAGCAGTGAATTTGTGAAATTCGTTAAAGGTGGTACAACGACACCTGAAAAACCTGAGCAACCACAAACAACTGCTGGCGAATACTATATTAATGTGTCTGCATTAAATGTACGTAGCGGCGAAGGTACAAATTACAGCGTAATCGGTGCTCTTCCACAAGGTCAAAAAGTACAAGTTATTTCTGAACATTATGGATGGAGCAAAATTAACTACAACGGTCGCACTGGCTATGTAGGAACTCGTTTCCTATCTAAAACACCAGTTGATGGTGCTGTAGACAATAACAACAATAATAATAATAACAATAATAATAATAACAATAATAATAATACAGGTAACACAAGTGGCGATACATCATCTATTCTTGCATATGCAAAATCAATGGCAGGTGTACCATATGTATGGGGCGGCACTTCTGCTAATGGCGTTGACTGCAGTGGTTACATTTTCCACGTATTTAATAAATTTGGTCACAACATTAGCCGTCAAAGTGTTGCAGGATATTGGAGCAGCCTATCAAAAACTTCAAATCCACAACCAGGCGACTTAATCTATTTCCAAAACACTTATAAGCCAGGTCCTTCTCACATGGGTATCTACCTTGGTGGCGGAACATTTATTCAAGCTGGAGATAAAGGTGTAGCAGTCGCATCATTAAGCAATTCTTATTGGAGCAAGCACTTCTTAGGATATACAAAAGCACCTTAAGTCATAGTTTCAAAACCTTCTAGATTACTAGAAGGTTTTTTTTATAGATTTATGTTTCAACATATAAGTCCCTTCGAAAGAAGATCTGCACTCCTTGTTTTAACTTGGAATAGTGCTAAAAAAGCCCTGTCCACTTCTATCTACGGCAAAATGCTCTCTCCCTCTCCTAAAAGAAAGGTTTTCTATCGATTTTGCAATTTGTATGTATATAAATATGTTTCCATCCTCTTATTTCATACACCATATTCCTTAAAAACAGTTCATAACGTTACAATAATACATATATTCTCGCTAAAAAACATAACCTATTTTATCCCTATAAGATTGATATGTGTTTTCTTAGTGAATTTTCTTTCTATTTAAACTTTTCGGCAGACGTTTGACCTCTGATGTCCGGTGTGATACGTTACTTAAGATGCTATTTTCGTAGAAGTATAGACATCTATTAATTATACTTTTTTACTATGAGAGAGGAGATTTACACTGCATGAATGTTTTATGGGGAATTGGCGGCGTGATTGGAATTTTAGCAGTTGCATTTTTACTATCTTCCAACCGCAAAGCTGTGAATTGGCGCACAATTTTAATCGCGCTAGCATTACAAATTACGTTTTCTTTCATCGTATTACGATGGGATGCTGGAAAAGCTGGCTTAAAGGTTGCCTCTGATGGAGTTCAAGGCTTAATCAACTTTTCTTATGAAGGAATTAAATTTGTCTCTGGTAACTTATTAGATAAAGATGGTCCTTGGGGATTCATTTTTGTAATTCAAGCACTACTTCCAATTGTATTTATTAGTTCATTAGTAGCAATATTATATTATTTAGGTATTATGCAATGGTTCGTTAGTATCGTTGGTGGTGCATTAAGTAAACTTCTTGGAACTTCTAAAGCAGAGAGCTTAAATGCAGTAACAACTGTTTTCTTAGGACAAACAGAAGCACCAATTTTAATTAAACCGTACTTAACACGTTTAACAAACAGTGAGTTCTTCGCAGTTATGGTAAGCGGTATGACGGCTGTTGCCGGATCAGTTCTTGTCGGTTATGCAGCAATGGGAATTCCGCTAGAGCACTTATTAGCAGCAGCAATTATGGCAGCACCATCAAGCTTATTAATTGCAAAGCTCATTATGCCAGAAACAGAAACACCAGATAACGATGTAAAGCTTTCTACAGAACGTGAAGATGCGAACGTTATCGACGCAGCAGCACGCGGGGCTTCTGAAGGGATGCAACTTGTTATTAACGTTGCAGCAATGCTAATGGCATTCATTGCGTTAATCGCTGTATTAAACGGCCTATTAGGATGGATTGGATCTTGGTTCGATATTAAACTTAGTCTTGATTTAATCTTTGGATATCTTTTATCTCCATTTGCTATTCTAATCGGTGTTTCACCAAACGAAGCTATACAAGCAGCTGGCTTTATCGGACAAAAACTTGCAATCAACGAATTCGTTGCTTATGCAAACTTAGGTCCACACATGTCAGAGCTATCTGATAAAACAAATATGATTTTAACATTTGCAATTTGCGGATTTGCAAACTTCTCTTCTATCGCAATTCAATTAGGTGTAACAGGGACACTTGCTCCTTCTCGCCGTAAACAAATTGCACAGTTAGGGATTAAAGCAGTAATCGCTGGTACGCTAGCGAACTTCTTAAATGCAGCAGTTGCAGGTATGATGTTCCTATAAATAAAAATCGAGCTGATCCGAAATTTCGGGTCAGCTTTTTTTATGAATGTATATCACCCCTTCTAGCACATATTACATATAACACCCTATGTACTAGGAGGTCCGTGATGAAACAAATGCCAAATCAAATTATGATATTATGGATTGCACAAATTTTATTCTATTTCACCACAGTTCATATAAGCTCATTTCCTTATGCTTTTTTCTTTACGATTATTTATGTACTCATCAACTTACTATTTCTATTCATTTCAAATAAATTTGCTTTCACTTTATTTATTGCCGGAACTCTCCTCTCCGTCTTCTATTTATTTTATGAAGCATGGTTATATTTATGGGATACTTCTACACAACTTACCTACATCATCGTTCATTTCCTAGCAATTGTGAATTTCTTTCTTATCTATATATCGACTTATATGTTAAAAAAACTCTTGCATGAAAATAGACGCTTGCAACAACAAGTCCATACACTTGAACAATATATTGGAGAAACAAAGTTATTAACAAGGCAGGAATTTGAAAGACGTGGTTTATTACTCGAAGCGGCTATGAAAAGGCGGAGTGAAACAGGCATGCTTGTCTATTTTTCATTCGCCTCTTTTGGTAGCTATACAAAACGAAGCGTCATGGATCGCGTCGCCTCCCTCCTACTTGATACAGTGCGGAGTGATTTTGATTTAGTTGGAAAATATGATGACAATACATTAGTCATTTTACTCCAAAATACAAATGAAGCTGGTGCAAATATTGTTTTGATGCGCCTTGAAAATAAATGGGAAGAATGGTTAACTGAGGATGCTCTTTCAAAAATTATAATCAAACAAGAAAAATTTGGAGAGCAGGTGTTAACAACATGATGACACTTATTCTTCTCCTGCTATTTCTTCTATTTTGCCTACTTGTTTTTTGGATTAGCATCATTTTTTCTATTAAATATGTGCTTATTTTTACAGCTTTCTTATTTTCTGGCTTGCTCGTCTACTATTCCTTACTAACACTTGCTGGACTTGTTCATCGAAATCGCAAGCTAAAGAATCGGACATTAGAACATTACCCGAGCGTAGATATACTGATTCCTGCACATAATGAAGGCGTTGTGATTATGGATACGTTAACTGCGATGGCAAATATCGAGTATCCTGGAAAACTTACCATTTATTTATTAAATGATAATTCCCAAGATGAAACTGGAGAAATTGGTGATGAATACGATGAGGCCTATGTGCATATAAAACATATCCGCGTACCACCTGGAGAGCCGAAAGGAAAATCACGTGTATTAAACTACGGGCTCAGCATATCAAATGGAGAGTATTTTTGTGTGTATGACGCCGATAACCAACCAGAGCCACATGCGCTGCGCATGCTTGTTGAATACGCAGAAACGACAAAAGATGCGGTCGGTGCTGTCGGCCATGTTCGCACTGTCAATGAAGAACGAAACTGGCTTACTAGGATGATCTCTCTTGAGTTTCAAATTTTCCAGTTACTCATGCAGTCTGGTCGTTGGCTCTTATTCCAAACTGGTTCATTAACAGGAACAAACATGCTCCTTCGTCGCTCCACACTTGAAGAGCTCGGTGGCTACGATCCTTATGCCATTGCTGAAGATGCAGAACTCACATTGCGAATTACACAAAAAGGATATCTATTACCAATCGTACCTGAATCCATTACATGGGAACAAGAACCAGAACATTTAAAAATTCTCATTAAACAACGAACACGCTGGCTTCAGGGCAACTTATATATTTTAGAAAAGATGTTTTCCTCCTTCAGCTTCTTTAAAGGAAAACTACTCGTTCATTCCTTGCAGCAAGTACTAGTATACGTTGTCTTTTGGCTGTTCCTAATCATCTCAAATGTATGGTTCATTATAGGCTTACTCGGTCTCTTTCAAATCAGCTATACTATTCCATTACTATTTATGTGGTACGTCGCTTACATCACATACACATCGCAACTCTTTAGTGCACAAAGCGTCGAAAATACATTCACGCCAACGAACATATTTATCAGCATCATTATGTACTTCACATACGCCCAACTCTTTACGTACCTATTTATCCGGAGTCTCATCCTATACTTACGCGCGAAAAGTAAAAAACAAATCATCGGATGGGACAAAACGGTAAGATTTAAAAAATAAAAGCGGAGGTGGCTCGGTCAGAATCGCAGGGCGTTGGAGCCACCGACAGAGAAGCGTTTTTTGCTTCGTCCGAGGGGGCGAAACGACCGGAGATTCTAGCCACCGCAGCTAGATACTAATAAAAGCGCAAGCGGCTCGGTCAGAATGAAAAAACCTTTGATTAAAAAAATAAGCACAGAGCGCCGTATGCTCTGTGCTTATTCTCACTTTAAATCTATATATCGGACAATACCCCTTAGTCGAAAGCAATTTTCACGTCCATCCCCCAACGAACGATCTACTTTCTTTTATATACGAAAAAGTGACTGCTATTTTTGTAAAACCAATTGCTTCTCTTGTTGCTCTTTAGATACTTCAGTCTTTGGTTCCGTGTTTTCTTGCACATTACGATGTGCCACACGTTTCAAACAAATATGCTTCCACTTTCTTTCGTAACGCTTCATTATTCTAGTTGTCCCCCTTGAATACGCTTAAAAACTATTTGAAATCGCTTACAGGAAATAATATAGCACATATACGAAAAAGTGACAACACATTTCCGACAAATTTTTGACAAAAATTTGGATGACCTTTGACAATATATCGACGGTTCGACGCCTTGCGATAACTGACAACCACTAGAAATTCACACACCTCGCAAAAAAGAGCTGATTCAAAATCAGCTCTTTTCTTCTATATTATTATTTATGCTGATGGTGATGTCGACCTTCCTTTTGCAATTCTTTAAATAAAGCTGCAATCATAAAGAAAATAACAAATACAAACGGGAATGCTGCGATAATCGAAGCAGTTTGTAAAGCCTCTAATCCACCTACATATAGTAAGATTGCTGCTAGTGCTGCCTGTACAAGACCCCAAACTAATTTAATTCGATTTGGCGGGTTTAAGCTACCATGTGTCGTTAACATCCCAAGAACAAATGTCGCAGAATCTGCTGATGTAATAAAGAATGTTGAAATCAATAGAATCGCCAGAACCGATAAAGCTGGCCCCATACTACCCATATGATCTAACACAGCAAATAGGCCTACCTCTGTACCCATTTCCTTAATTTGTTCGTAAATATTTGCTCCATCAAACAACTCCATGTGAATGCCAGTTCCTCCAAATACTGAGAACCAAAGCGCACCAATAATTGTTGGAACGAGTAACACACCAATCACAAACTCACGAATCGTACGTCCACGTGACACACGGGCAATGAATGTACCAACGAATGGTGACCATGCAATCCACCATGCCCAGTAGAAAATCGTCCATGATTGAATCCACTGGTTGCCACCCTCATCTAATGGGCTTAAACGGAAACTCATACTCGGCAACTCTTGAATGTACGAACCGATTGTAGAAGTAAAGTAATTCATAATAAAGTTCGTTGGACCTGCAAATAATAAAATTGCCATAAGTGCAAAGGCTAAAATAATATTTGTATTACTTAAGTATTTAATACCTTTATCTAATCCTGTTTGAGCAGATAACATATACAGAACCGTTACAATCCCAATAATAACTAGCTGCGTTGTTAATGAGTTTGGAATCGATGTTAAATAGCTAACACCACCTGCAATTTGCTTCGCTCCAAGCCCTAATGAAGTTGCAACACCAAATACTGTCGCAAATACAGCTAACACATCAAATATATGCGCAATACGGCCATGCTCACCGCTCTTAAACAAAGGACCAACTGTTGCACTAATTGTACTTGGCTTTCCTTTTCGGAATGTGAAATAAGCGATGCATAATGCTACAAGTGCATATAAGCCCCACGGGTGCAATCCCCAATGGAAGAATGAAAAGCGAAGTGCAAGACGTGCACTCTCTTCTGTGGCACTTTCTCCAAATGGCGGTGCATATAAATGATTTAATGGTTCCGCAACGCCCCAGAAAATCAAACCGATTCCCATACCAGCACTAAAGAGCATAGCGAACCACGTCATATAACTATAATCAGGTTCATCATCGTCTTTACCTAAACGAATGGAACCGTACTTGGAAACAATTAAAAAGATAGCAACTCCTAAAAAGATAGAAACAGAAATAATATAAAACCACCCAAACTTACTAACTAACGCAGTTTGAATTACAGTAGTTACATTTCCTAAGCTACCTTTTCCAATTATAGATTCGGGAATAATCCCCCAAATTGTAAATGCAATACATAATGTTAATGAGACAATAAATGTTTTTGTCAGTTTCCTCATAAAATCCCCCTTTTGTAGGTTTCTTTTCTTCGTAAAATGACCCTAATTCCGATAAATTAAATCGGATAAAGTGAAATGTTTCTTACGGTGATTTTCTTCAATTTCTCTAAAATCAGCCTTCACTAATTAGAATTCTTATGGACAAGTTCATCTTCCATATAACCGCTTGGATTATACAATGAAGATGCTACTGCCAAATCGTGCGAGATAGATGCGGATGGGAATATATTTTCCCAAAAAATGGTGTGTTACATTTTAAAAAAAGGCAAATATATCGATTACCACTCTTTCTTTTTGTAACAATTATGCGGTTGTTTTGTCAGGATATTGTACGTATTTATAAATGCACAAACAAAATGTTTATGTTTATATAACTATTTTAGGCATAATTCGGTAAAATTCTCAAGGAATGTAACACCTTAGTAAACCTTTTGTAACATTTGTGTAATATTATTATCTTCAATGAAAAATACCCTTCGTATTACAAATCATAGGGATATCTACTAAACCTCTTGAAAATATAGATTGAAAAACGTTTTCTATCATTTTTTTCTATATTACAGAGTATTAATGCTTTGTTACGAATGGTTTGTAATTGTGTGTTTTCCCAAATTCCGAAAAAAACAGTTGCTATAATGAGGACACGAAAACAAACGCAATGGAGGCTATCATGAAAAAATTAATTGGTATAGCAACAGCAGCAGTTTTTGGTCTTGGGATTTTCACTACTTCTGCACAAGCAGAAACTGTTGTAACAACAGACGTATTAAATGTACGAGAGAACCCAACTACTGAATCAAAAGTTGTAGGAAAATTATTAAATGGTCATAAATTAGATGTTACAAATACAACAAACGGATGGTCACAAATCAAATTAAATGGTAAAGACGTATTCGTAAGTGCAGAATTCACAAAAAGCATCTATTACGTAACAGCAAACGTATTAAACGTACGTGCTGAAGCGAACACAAACTCAGAAATTCTTGGTACGCTTAAGAAAGACGATATGATTGAAACAACAAGCCAAGTACAAAATGAGTGGTTACAATTCGAATATAACGGAAAAACGGCTTACGTTCATGTTCCTTACTTAACAGGTACAGCACCTGTTATTGAAAAACAAGAAACGCCTGCTCCTGCTAAAGCAGAGGCACAAGCTCCAGCGGCACAAGAAAAACCAGCTGCTAAGCCAGCTGTTAAAGCAGCAACTACAAACGCTCCTGCAGGTGGCCGTGAGCTAACAGTTGTAGCAACAGCATATACAGCTCATCCGAGTGAAAATGGCGGCACATATGGTGGTCGTGTATTAACTGCAATGGGTCATGACCTAACAGCGAACCCAAACATGAAGATGATTGCTGTTGATCCGAAAGTGATTCCATTAGGATCAAAAGTATGGGTAGAAGGATATGGAGAAGCAATTGCTGGTGACACTGGTGGTGCAATTAAAGGTAACCGTATCGACGTTCTAGTTGGCTCTGACGCAATTGCTAACAAATGGGGACGTAAAACTGTTAAAGTGAAAATTTTAAAATAACCAATGACTGCTAAAAATTCAGCCAGTTCTCATATATTGAGAGCTGGCTTTTATTTATATAAACATAACTGAAAAGATTCTTTTTTATTTGGATGGATGCGGTTAGGGCTTTTTTAGCCCCATGCCATGTTTCAAACTAAGGGAGAAAATGAGTGCAGGTCTCTTTTGATTCTTCATAGCGGTGATTTATATATTGGTAAATCGAAATCGGTATATATATAATGACGATAAGGAGGCTACAATATGAATCTGAATGCAAAAGTAGATTGGATCGGCACACCAAAGCCATACATATACAAAGATGATGTAACATATGATGCGACCGCAATTGATTTTTCACTTAAAAAGGATGACAATCGCTATAAGTTGATTGTGCTCAAGCACGATCAATCCCTTCAATATAAGTTTGTGCAATACGGCATAAAACCGGGATCACACAAACCATTTCCAATTGATATACCCTTTCAAGAAGAAATGCTCCCATTAGTAGAAAGAATTCTACAAGATCCATACGTACGAGCTTTTCGCACTTTGTAGAAGCGTCGATATTTCCAGGCAAACGATCGATACACACAAAAAAAGACTACCTCTTTCTAAAGAGATAGTCTTTTCGCATGTTAACGTGTTGGACCAGATATTTCTTCTGATTTCAACGTGTTATTCGCACCAAGTGAGTGATACAATATTTTCCCATCAGCATTCACTGTAACAATATGTTCATTGCTAAAGCTTTTGAATTTCACAGATCCATCACCATAACGAATATTATATTCTTCATATGTCGTTACTTTATATTTCGTAGAACTTTGACGTTCAATGTTACGAACTTCAAATTTTAATAAATCCTCAGTAATTCCTTTTTTCTTTAAATATTGCAGATAATCGCGGTCTTCTTTATATGATTTTCCGCTCTTATCATAGTTATTTTCAATTAAACTAAAGTCATTTAAAGCGATCGCACGTACGTTGTCATAAATATGATTTCGAATGAAGTCACCGATCGCAGTATCAGATGTTTCTTTTGGGAATTTTAAATAATAAGAGCTTTCATCACCAATTTTTACACTTTCAGATTTCACAGTTCCAAACTCTGTTTGTTTTTCTAAATGCACCTCAACCGTTTCATCTGTTGGTACAGGGCCTAGTTTATAACTGCCGTAATTTAATTTCCCACGCTTTTTGCCATTTACAATGACACTCGCACTATTTTCATCCGAAGAGATTGTTACGTAGTTGCCTTCAAGTGGTAATTTCACATCCACTTTCCCTTCTTTTTCTCCAGCTAATTCAACTTCTTTTTCCGTTTCCAGTTCAGTAAGATCGGCTTTCGCTTTTGCTTTTACTACATACGTCCCAGGGAAATAAGGCCCGATTTCTTTAGAAGATTTCTCACTAGAAATGTCAGTCACTTTTTTATCATTTACATATACTTCTGCAGTTTTTGCAGTTGTGCTGACCGTCATGAAATACGACTTAATGCTGAACTTATATTTCGGATATAAGAACCATTCTTTCCCATCTTCTACAATTTGCCCATCCACAAAGCTTTCTTTATCAACAAGCTTTGCATCTACCGTTTGCTTTTGTAAGTAAGATAACAATTCTTTATTGTACGAAGGGTTATCCTTTAAATAACGTAAATAAGATTTAATATCTTCTGTTTTAATTTTCAAACCTGGGTCATCCGATTTTATAAGAGAATCAATTGTATTTATATCTTTTTTATTGAAGCCATCAATTAATACATTGATTTGCTTTTCTTTCGAAAATTTATATGCTCCAAATTTATACGCACCAAACAATGCAGCCGCAAACAATGCAAGTATAATGAAAAGCACGATATTCTTCTTACTTTTCTTCGGCTGTACTTCCTGACGATATGTCCCTCTTTGCACATCCACTTTCGAAGCAGCCACATTTTCTTCAATTACTTCTACTTTACTTCCGCATTCCGAACAAAAATTCAAGTGATCTGCAACTGTTTTTTTACATGTTCCACAAAACTTCAATATACTTTCCTCCTACTTCCTTCCCAATTTCATTCCAGCGAAAGCGGCCACATATGTCAGAATAAAGCTACCGAGTGCTAAATACATCCAGCTCCCTTGCATAGATAGCATCGTTCCACTCACTCCAAACATACTTGTCAAATTCCCTGAAATATCAATTTGAAACTTGGAAAGAATATTTACTAAGAGCATCATAACTGTGTAAGCACCACTACATACAGCGAGTGTTACATATATATTAGCCTCCCGTATTCTCGCTAATTTTTGTCCCACTCTAAACATAAAGAAAAACGGAATAATAAGCAGTAACAATCCATAATGGAATGTATTATTTACATCTTCTATTCCAGCAAGTTCTTCTGGCCTTGCCCCTTCAGCAATCGCAAGATCCTTTAATCCTGTTCCATTAAAGGACATGCCCGATACAAATGAGAACTGCATTTCATTGTCTTTTCCTTTTGCATTCTTACGTGAAATGCCTTTATCAAAAGCAGGACTTTTCACTTCTACTGGTGCAAGATGAGCCATATTCCATACTTGCGGTGTTACTTGTAGTGATAACATCACGCGTTGCGATGTTGTAGATGTTAATTCTTTCAATGGTTTCACACTATCTTCTTTCATAAAGAGAGCAATTACACATAAAATAACAGCTGTTAGCAAAAAGCCTTTTATCATTGCTGCTACTCCGTAATAAAGTGATGTTCCGTATGGAAGTAGCTCACGGAATGCTTCGGCCATATTGTTTTGGCTTGTATGAGCAATCATCCCTAATAAACTAAACATCGTTCCACATATAAACCCACTCACTAAACTTTTAAAGGAAGAATATCCAACTGATACTGTTACAGCATCCATCCCCGGAATAGAGATTGATTTAGATGCAATGAAACTAATAATAAATAAAAATAGACCATAAACAAGACCAACTGTAGCTGCCATTGTCACCTGTTCACCGATTGTATTCGCAATACGTTGTTTTCCAATCCATATACCTGTTCCGCCTAAAATAATAAATGGAATCAATAATAATAGTAAAAATGGAGTATGCCAATATAAAGAAAGAATCATTCCATCTGCATCTTCGGCTGAAAATCCAAGTAAATGGTAGTTTAATAGTGTAGCTGTTGCTCCATTATAAAAACCTGATAGCATATCTAATTCACGCGCAAACTTCTGAAGAAACTCTTGCGTCATTGCTGCAAATATAAAACTTCCAATCCATCCCGCAAGTAACATAAGAACACTCGCAATCACTCCGCCAATTACACCGGTTCTTAAGCCGTTCTTATGTAATCCTAATTCTACTTTAGGGCCTTTTTCCATACTCGGTAACTTTACGATTTGATCTTTCTTCTTCACGGTAAATAAAGAATACCCACAATTTTGACAGTACAGATTTTGCTGAGCATTTTCATTCCCACAACCACGGCAATATTTAGAGTTGTCTTGTTCAAGAACAACACTGTCCTCGGGCAACATTGCCATACTTCCTTCGTTAGGACAGTAGTTCACTTCTTCATGTTGATTTCCACACATGCGACAGTACATTTTATTCACTCCCCACCCTGCTTCATTCCACAAACAGGGCAATAGATGGCGTTTTTTGCAATGTGTTCATTACATGCGACACACGCAACCTTTTCCTCACTACTCTCTACCGCTAGCATTGGATTTGGTTTTCCGCATGACCCGCAAAACTTATCATTGATTGATAGAGAACCACCACATTCACATGTCGCTTTCTCTCCTTGCTGCTTTTGCAATTCAACAATTCGCTTTCGCGCTTGATAAATCGCAACATCGAATACTTGGATTGGAGTAACCAATTGCTTTAATTCTGCTTCATTCACTCCAGAGTCTCGAAGCTGAACATACACCTTTTGACCAAGATCCAACAAAACTTCTGTCTTCTTTTGGAGCTGCACTTGTATTTCCTTTTTCAACTGTGCAATTTCTTGTGCAACCTGCAGTTTCATCTTTCCCTGTTCAATTCCCTCTTGCAGTTTATTCATACCGCTACCTAGTTTCGTCTGTAAATCTGACAAACGCAATCTCCCCCTAGATAAAAAATGATATATTTTACCAAGTCAATATTACCATGTTTTTCTATTTTTTGTGCAGGCAAATTCATTTTTTCTGTTTTCCCATCTTTTTGTTTATAATGGTAGAGGAAAGAAATCTTTGTACGGAGGAAAACTTATGCTGCAACATTCAATTACGAAAGATGAAATTATGATGATCGCCAGTGAGTTTGTTCAAGGGCTCGATCCGCAGCAAGCAGCCGATCAAGAGCATGTTGCCACTGCTCGCCATTTATATCGTAGCGGCTTTGTTTACAACGTTGATTTTGACGGTTATACGTTATCAGGTACAGTAGATGCTGAAGGAAATGTGTATAGCGTTCATATTCCGATTCGTAATATCGCCGAAAGTTATTGTGATTGCTTTGCACCGACGCAGTGTGAGCACATGCTCGCTGTTCTGCTATCAGCTGCTTCTAGCTTTGGACAAGTGGGAGAAGTATTAACATTATTTAAAAATAAAACGAAACCATCACTCCCCCCGATTCGAACAGCACGACAAGTATTACAATCTTCAGCATTTGAAGAAACAGATTTTAAAAGTTGGCACGCATATTTTGAATCTGAATATAGCACGTTTAAAAAAGAACAAGCACGGCTCACATATAAACAAATGTATTTTCTTATGAGTATCTTTACGGACTTTTACATGAAATTAGAACGAAAAGCACCACGCGTCATTGCCATACATGAATTGTTCAAATTGCACGGCGCACTGTTTAGCTTTCAAAAGTTATTAGAAGAAATCACGGAATTTGAGACAAACAAAACGTATTCCTATCACCAACCAATTCATGTTGTTCGTCTATTTGTTGATAAAGTGGAATCCATTGTACGTGACTTAAAATCAGAATCGGTTCCGGCTGAATGTGAACCAATTTTACAAGAAACAGCTCGCCAAGTGCATAGCATTTTCTTCTCTACCGACTCCTATACACAGGAGAGATTCTTTATTTACCGGCATATATGGGGAGAGTTGCTAGCAGAAGCAGATTGGATCCAAGAAGAAGAAACACGAATTGATGCGAAGATGAATCCAATTTCGAAGGCACTCGCCTCTTCTCACCTATTCTTTTTAAAGCAAGAAGATGACGTTGCTATGGAATTGCTCGAAACACAACCATCGCAAGTGGTCGGCCTTTATTTCGACTGGCTCGAAGAATTGCTAAGTACCATGCAGTGGGAGCGCGCCAAGAATTGGCTGTCTTTCACATATAAACAATTGAAGAAAACAATAAATGATCCGGCCGATCCTCTTTTTGTAAAAGATATCGTTCGTTTGTTCATCATGATGTACGAAACATATGCGACGCACACAAACGAACAAGCAGGTCTTGAGATGATTTTGCAAGAACTATTGCCATACAGCTTCACAAACTATGAGCAATACGTACTAGCAAAAAAACAATATGATGCATGGACAGAACTTCATCTTTTATACGGATTTGAGGCAATTGAATTGCTAAAAGAACCACTAAAAGAAATCGAAAAAGAAGCACCAGAAGCAGCTCTTCCGCTCTATCATCTGGCAGCAGTGCAAGCAATTGAAGAACGGAATCGTAAGTCATACCGCCGCGCAGTCCGCTACTTAAAGAAATTGCGTATGCTCTATAAACGGCTCAAACGAACAGATGAGTGGCACATTTTCATTGTCCAAATCGCTAACTTACATTCACGCCTAAGAGCACTTCAGGAAGAACTGCGGAAAGGAAAGTTAATCGATGATCATACAAACTGAAGTAACAATTCGGCTCCAGCACGTAAGTCAAGGGTGGTTCCTTTGGGGAGAAGATGAAACCGGCAATCTCTTACCTATAACAGATTGGAAACAAAATGCTTTCACATGGCACACGACGTCCTTCTTTGGTACCTTTTTAAAAGAAGCTTCACATGAAGGACGAAGCGGTTTCATGTTAACAAACGTCCAAGCGCTAGAATACATTGCAAAAAAACCGATGAATTCCTTTGCTGGATTACAAATTAACGGTCCTGTGACTGCGTTTATGCCTAGTGCTAAAGAGCTATGGGATCACTTTACAACCGGAAACTTTGTACCAGATATGAAGCGTTGGGGTAATAATCCATCATGGAAAGCCATCGATGTTTCAATCCAAGATGAAACGCTTGGATCACTTTTCTCACATGCGATTAATGAAACAATTCGGCAAGACGCACGCTCTAGCGAGGGCTGGGAAAATGCAAAACGGTTATATGAACACTATGACTTTACGAAAAGACAATTGGAAACAGCGCTTCATGAAGAAGATTGGTTCCGAAAGATTGGTTACATAGAAGACGATCTTCCATTTACCATCGGTCTTCGCCTCCAAGAACCACAAGATGATTTTGAAATGTGGAAGCTTGAAACAATTATTACGACAAAGCGCGGAACTCACCGAATATATGTATATAATGGCATCGATTCACTACCAAAAAGATGGCATAGCTATGAAGAACGTATTAAAGAAACCCAGGAAGGATTCGGCAAGCTAGTCCCATGGCTTCGTGAAGATGATCACTTTCGAACGGAGCTCTATGAAACAGAAGCATGGAACTTCTTAACGGAAGCGAGCAACGAATTATTAGCAGCCGGCGTTGATATCTTACTACCGTCTTGGTGGCAAAATTTAAAAGCAACGAAACCGAAGTTACGCGTTCAATTGAAGCAAAGTACAAATCAAGCGCAGTCCTTCTTTGGTATGAACACTCTCGTTGATTTTGACTGGCGCGTTTCTACAGATGGGATTGATCTGTCAGAAAGTGAATTTTTTGACCTTGTCGAACAAAATAAACGACTTTTCAATTTAAATGGACAATGGATGAGACTGGATCCTGCCTTTATTGAAGAAATGAAAAAACTCATGAAACGCGCAGATAAATATGGGCTTGAAATGAAAGATGTCTTGCAGCAACATTTATCAAACTCTGCCGAAGTAGAAGTCGTAGAAGAAGACAATCCATTTACGGATATTGAAATCGAGCTAGATGGCTATTACGAGGAACTCATCCAAAAGCTCCTCCATATCGGAGACATTCCAAAAGTTCCAATACCATCCTCCTTAAAGGCCACACTTCGTCCATACCAAAACCATGGTGTAGAGTGGCTCTTATATTTACGAGAACTCGGGTTTGGGGCTTTGCTAGCAGATGATATGGGTCTTGGGAAAAGTATCCAAACCATTACTTACTTATTATATGTAAAAGAAAAGCGTCTCCAAACAGGCCCGGCATTAATCATCGCACCGACGTCTGTTCTTGGAAATTGGCAAAAAGAATTTGAACGCTTTGCCCCGAATTTACAGGTTCAACTGCATTATGGAAGCAACCGTTCAAAAGGCGATTCATTTAAAGACTTCCTTCAAAATGCAGATGTTGTACTAACTTCTTATGCATTAGCACAACTTGATGAAGAAGAGTTAAACGCGCAGTGCTGGGATGTAATCATCTTAGATGAGGCGCAGAATATTAAGAACCCGCAAACGAAACAATCTAGAGCGGTTCGTAATTTACAAGCAAATCACAAAATCGCTTTAACAGGTACACCTGTAGAAAACCGATTAGCAGAGCTATGGTCTATTTTTGACTTCTTGAATCACGGATATCTTGGTAGCCTAGGACAATTTCAGCGCCGTTTCGTAACACCGATTGAAAAAGACCGTGATGAAGCAAAAATCCAGCAAGTACAAAGATTCATCGCACCTTTCTTACTGCGCCGAACAAAGCAAGACCAAACAGTCGCATTAAACTTACCGGACAAACAAGAACAGAAAGTATACTGCCCGCTAACAGGTGAGCAAGCATCACTATATGAACAGCTCGTACAAGATACGCTGCAAAATGTTGAAGGCTTAACAGGTATTGAAAGACGCGGCTTTATTTTAATGATGCTCAGTAAGCTAAAGCAAATTTGTAATCATCCTGCTCTTTATTTAAAAGAGGAAGAACCAAAAGATATTGTGCAGCGTTCCATGAAGACCCAAACATTAATGGATCTCATTGAAAATATAAAAGATCAAAATGAAAGCTGCTTAATTTTTACGCAATATATCGGAATGGGAAATATGCTACAGAAAATATTAGAAGAGAAATTCGGTCAGCGTGTTCTCTTCCTAAATGGTAGTGTACCGAAGGCAGAACGGGATAAGATGATCGAACAATTCCAAAATGGAACATATGACATCTTCATCCTCTCATTAAAAGCTGGTGGCACCGGTCTAAATTTAACTGCCGCAAACCATGTCATTCACTATGATCGTTGGTGGAATCCAGCTGTAGAAAATCAAGCAACAGACCGCGCTTATCGCATCGGTCAAAAGCGATTTGTACATGTCCATAAACTCATTACAACAGGTACACTTGAAGAAAAAATCGATGAAATGCTAGAGCGGAAACAATCGCTAAGTAGCGCCATCATCACAAGTGACAGCTGGATGACTGAGCTATCAACAGACGAATTGAAAGAATTACTTGGTGTATAACAAGAAATGTCGCATATTGCCGAATGGTCGATATCTTATGCCGAATCGCTGATATATTCCGAGTTACAGCTGATATATCTCAAAAATCGCCGATATCCGAAGCAACATACTGAAAATATATAAAAAAAGGAGCTATCCCGAAGGGTTAGCTCCTTTTTCTATGCCAAAACCAATTGCTTATTATAATTCCTGTCAATCCGCCCGACGTATCTAAAACAGAATCTTGCCACATCGGTGTACGGTCACCGGTAAACCATTGGTGAATTTCATCGAATGTTGCATATCCAGCGACAAAAAGAAGTGCAAATAAAAAAGACCTCTTCCTCGAATACCCTGAACGATGCAATGCATAGTATGTCAATGATCCAAGCATAAAGAACACCATAAAGTGAGCTCCCTTTCGAAGGAAAAACTCAATAAAACCGCCAACACCTTTATTTTCAATACTAACTGGTGTTCCTCCGCCATAATCAATGGATACCCATGAAAAATGTTCTTTCACAAATTCCACATTCACGTACTGCTCAATATCTGAACGCATATCCTGCTTCTTGTAAGGCTGTGCTGAAGAATAAAAAATAATCCCCATCCATAGTAAAACGGGAATCCAAACTAACCATTTACGATTCATCTTTAGAAACTCCTCTCTTATTCTTCTAAGAGTACCAAAAAAAAGAAAAAATTTCACGCCAAAATATGACCGTTGCCTCCTATATATAAGACGAAAAGGGGGTGAAAAACATGGCGATCGAAACGATTGTAACTGATTTAAGCTTACGCCTTGTCCTAAACGGTGGCACAGACAACAACGGGAAAGCAATCTTAAAAAACAAACAGTTTAAACGAGTAAAACCGAACGCTGATACAGCAAAAGTCCATGAAGTGGGACTGGCTCTTGCTTCCTTACAAGGATTAAAGCTTCATGCTGTTCAACTTTTAAGCACATCTGATATTTCGAATCCGTAAATTTTAATGAAAAGGAGGTAACTGACAATGACAGCACTCGAGCTGATTTTCTTAAAAGAGGATGGAAAAACTGTCGTCTTTTCTATCGACAATCCAATTACACCTGTGAATGAACAAAACATTAGCCAAGTGATGGACACAATTCTCTCCTCTGAAATTTTCTTATCACTTAGCGGGAACACTCGTAAAAAAGGAGCACGCCTCGTTGAAAAGAAAGTATCAGAAGTAACACTTGCTCCTTAAACCAAAAAGACGAAGCTGCATCACTTTGCAGCTTCGTCTTTTTTCTTCGGCATCTCAATCGGAATAAAAATATGAGAGAACCCAACTGAAACATATTTATAGTTTTCTTTGCCTAGTGTAAATTCTGTCGTATATGTCGAGAAGAAAATATAATCATTTCGCTTTGTATAATGATTAATCAACACGTCAACTTGTGGCTCTACATATTTCTTCGCTAACTTCTTACCAATTGTTGCAAGTTCACCAACAAGTCCATCTGGATCTTCTTTTTCAACCTCTGTTAACTTTTTACTAATATCATTGCGATTCATAAATTGCTTTGCCGCCCATTCGGTATATTCCCCTTTACTCGGGTTACTGTTTGCTAAATATACAAAAAGAAGGACAACAAGTGCCATAATAATATACTTCCGTTTCATACTCTATCACCGCCTAACTGTTTCTATTTTCATATATATGTACAAGCGATGCAAATTAGAAAACTTGCTACTTATAAAAAATGAAAATCCCTCATTAACTTTTACAAATATTTACAATATTTTAAAATTATTTTTATATTCCATCTATATACTAAAATATGTAAACCAATACTTTTAAAGGAGGCTTTTAAGTTGGACGCTCCAGCTAATCTTCATGCTATTTCTAGTACTTTAATGATGCTGTTGCCTTACAAAGATCCTTTTTACCGTACTCAAATTCATACCACCAAGGGAATTCTCTACTCGCCAAAAACACCATTGGAAATAATAAAAGAACTAATTATCTCACACAATTATTCCACATACGAAGGTCGACGAAAAGCCATTATTGAAAAATGGGATTTACGACAAAATACACCTATTCCTATTAATCATCGTTGTTTTATTTGTACCATTCCGACAAAATCACCTGCCGCTTGGGATTGTATCTGGGTCTTCTATAAAAGTATTAAAACCATCACAAAAGGCAAAGATAGTCAAGCTATACTACATTTTTGTAATGGAGACACAATAACTCTCCCCATCTCCTGCTACAAAATGAAGCAGCAATGGAGAAAAGCTGGTAATCTAATCGCTCAGATGATGCTCGATGATTTTCATAATGATTTCTAGTAGAAATGATAGCATGGAGACAAGAGATCTTGTCTCCATTTTATGCTTCCTATATCTCAGCTCGCATCTTTTTTATTGCCTGCCGATATACCCATCTTACCTGATGATACGTCATACCCGTCTCTTCTGCAATTTCGTGTATCTTCTTTCCTGCGTAAAAACGTTCGACAATAATATGTTTCTCTTCTTCATCTAACAAACCCATAAAATCTTGAATTTCTGACGACACTTCTATTCCACATACATTTTGCAAAATTTCCTGTGAGGCGAAAGTATGCCGCTTTTGAAATCTATTTTCTTTCTTTAATTTCTCTAATAAATAGCCGCGCACTGTTACAAATGCATACGCTGAAAAAGTACCTTTCTCCTCCTCATATTTTTCATATGCCTTCCAAAGTCCAATTAGGCCGCATTGATAATACTCTTCATAATCCCGGTACAGACAAAGCTTTTTCATTTGATTTTTAATCATCTTTTCATACAACGTAACTGCCTCTGTAAAAGTAGCCGGTTTCATATCGTACCTTTTTCTAAAAGGTATACCTCTTTGTTATTCCGCGGTACCTTTACAATATAAGAAGATAAGGGCAATTTCATGGGAGGTTATTTGAAATTCGATATAGGGAAATTTGAAATATAGCTAGGAGAAATTTGAAATTCTAAAACTAGTATTTGAAGTACATACAAAAATAAAAAAACGGCCCCTGATCGAGCCGTTTTCTGCACATATCCTTATCCATTGAAACTTTGCATAAGCTGTGCTAATACGATAACAATTAAACTTAAGAACGCTGCTTTAATAATAAAGAGAACGACAATTGGAACCGCAGCTTTTACTTTTCCTAACCCAGCTGTAATTTGTAACCCAATCCAAATTAAAACAATATTCCATAAGTAGAATACTTCCACTACACTACCGATTGCGTATCCTGTCGTACCTTGTTCAAATAATGGTGCCAAACTTGTATACTCAGTTGCCCCACTGCCCAAAATTAAACCTAAGATAGAATTAATAAGTCCACCAATTACAAGTGCAATATTCGCATATACAACAATGGCTAACAATTTTTTGTACGGCGTATCATTTCCAAAAAACATCATAAAGACTTTATAAACAGTTGCCACAGCAAGAGTTCCAATCATGATCCAGATGAAACCTGAACCGATCGCTTTACCAACTAAATATCCGATAGATTGTTCTTGTCCTGTGCCAAATTTCTCCTGAAGTTCAATCACCTCAGGCGATGATTGCGCCACATATGTAGCTAATCCATTTACGAGCGCCTGTAACAATGCAACCAAAAAGAACATACCCCAAACTTTATCAGTCGTTTTCATTCTCTCAAACTGCAAACCTGGAGATGTAATCATTCCTAGCAACGATGGTTTCCCTCTATCAGCCTTTTGCGTATTAACATTCGGTTCCATTCTAACAACCTCCTTGTATTTATATCACCCGTTCTAACGGGCAGTTCACTTCCTCTTTCCTAGAGACCGTGAACCGCCCACTAGAACAATGTACATCCATTTTGATTTGCAGGCATATAAGTCGCTGCTATGAAATATAAAATTGACTTACACTCTTTGTCTCTCTTTATTTTCATTTTGCATGGGCTAAAAGGGGCTCTAACCGCTTCTACCCTCCAGCAGATCCTCTCTCCCATCTAAAAAAAATGGTTTATATCTTTTTTCTATTTGTATGTGTAGTAGAAGGAAATCCCCCTCTACTACACTAGCAACCTATTCATAACGAAGTGCTTCAATCGGATCTAATTTCGCTGCTTTGTTCGCTGGAATTAACCCGAAAATAATACCAAGCGTCATCGAGAATAACACGCCTCCAACGACAACTTCCCATGAAACGAGCGGTGGCCATTTTGCAAATGAAGAAACAATATACGCGCCCCCATAGCCAAGGCCAATTCCGATTAATCCACCAAGAAGCGTTAACATAACCGCTTCAATTAAGAATTGCAGCAAGATTTTACTGCGCGTTGCTCCAAGTGCCTTACGTACACCGATTTCACGCGTACGCTCTGTTACAGATACAAGCATAATGTTCATAACCCCAATACCACCAACGACTAGTGAAATACCTGCGATACCGCCGATAATCATCGTCATAATACCAGTCATTTTTGAAATACCTTCTTGAATTTCTTTTAAATTCATCACTTCGTATTTACCAGATGCATCACTTGGCTTACGACTATTTAATACATCAGCGGCTTTTTTACCCGCTTTTTCTAAATCATCTACATTTTTCGCTTGAACAGAAATACTTTGGATTTCGTCTTTTCCATATAATGTTGGCCATAATGTAATTGGAATTAAAGCTTCCGATGGCCCCATTCCCATGAACTCATTATCTGATTTATAGACACCGATAATTTGCATCGGCTGTCCTTTCATCTCAATAATTTTGCCAACTGGATTTTCCTTTTTGAAGACCTTTTCTTCCATACTCTTACTGATCATCACGACGTTATTACCTTGCGCAATATCTGATTCTTGTAAGGAGCGACCTTTTAATACTTTTACTTTATTTACCGCGAAGTACTCACTATCTAGCCCTGTAATACTCACCATCTCTTTTTTATCCTCAATATCGAGTGGCTCCATGCTTGAATTCGTTGTAAGAACATGCGCAATCTCTGGAAGTTTTTTTATTTCAAAAATATCTTCCTCTGTTAACTTCGGCTGTTCCATCATTTCCATACCAAATGGATCATTTATATCTGCACTATATTGAATTGGAATTACGTTATTACCAGATCCAACGAACTGTGACTTCAGTGCCGCTTCCCCGCCCTGCCCAATCGCAACAACAGTAATAATGGAACCAACGCCGATAATAATCCCAAGCATCGTAAGTGCTGAGCGCAGTTTATGAGCTAGAATAGAAGATAGGGCAATTTTGATACTATCTAGTAAACTCATACCGCACACCTTCTATCTTCTGTAATTTTTCCGTCTCTTAGCACGATTCGGCGCGAAGAATATGCCGCAACTTCCTCTTCATGTGTAACCATAACAATCGTCGTACCTTCTTCATTTAACTTTGTGAAAATGTCCATAACTTGCTGTCCAGACTTCGTATCAAGGGCACCAGTTGGCTCATCGGCCATAATAAACGTCGGATCATTCGCGATAGAACGAGCGATCGCCACACGCTGCTTTTGCCCACCTGAAAGTTCGCTTGGCAAATGATGCACACGATCGGACAATCCGACCTTCCCAAGTGCCTCAAGAGCTCTTTGTCGGCGCTCTGCTTTCTTCACACCGCCATAAATAAGCGGAAGTTCAACGTTTTCCACTGCTGATAGACGCGGCAGTAAATTAAAGTGCTGAAATACAAAGCCGATATATTCATTACGAATAAGAGCTAGTTTTGCCTCGTCTGCTGTTAAGATATTCACATCGTTTAACATATATTCGCCTTCTGTTGGACGATCTAAACAACCGATAATATTCATAAGCGTTGATTTCCCAGAACCAGACGGTCCCATAATAGAAACAAACTCACCGCTTTGAATCGTTAAACTAATACCATGTAAAATCGGTACCGCGAGTTTCCCTTGATAATATGTTTTATGAATATTGTTTAGCGTAATCATTTTTCTTTCACTTCCATTCCGTCATATACATTGTCGGAAGGATTTTTAACCACCTTTTGCCCCACTGTTACGCCTTCAAGAACTTCTGTCCAATCTCCGTCAGTAGAACCTTTTTTCACATTTTGTTTACGAAGTTTTCCTTTTTCTTCTACATAAACAAATGGTTCACCATCTTTTTCTACAATGCTCTTACTAGGAACAGCAATCATCTTCTTATTTTCTAAGCTTACTTGCAGTGATACGTGATAGCCTGGAGATAAACCTTCTTGTCCATCAAGACTTGCTTTATATGTATACTGAGACATGTTTTGTGTTCCCTCAGCACCAGCTGCTTGCGCCATCTCTGCACTTGTTGGGAATTCACTTACTTCTGTAATTTTCCCTGTCCATTTCTTCTTACTATTCGCTTTTGCTGTTGCAGTAAATGTTTGATCCTTTTGAATTTGTGATTTTTGAAGTTCTGTTAATGTCCCTTGAATTTGGAACGGATCTTTAGAGGCGATTTGTAAAAATGATTTTCCTTGTCCACCCACTGCTTGCGCTGAACTTTGTGCTGCATCTTTATCTAGCTTTTGTACAACACCAGCGAAATTGCTATAAATTGTGAGTTCACCTTGTTTTTTCTTTAACTCTTGGGATTGTAATTGTCCTTTTTCTTTCTCAAGATCAATTGTTTTTTGTCCCATTTCTAATTCACTTACTTGCTCTTCCATAGGATCTGTTACTTCTTTGCCAGCACCGCTATCTTTCGCTTTTTTAATCTCTTTCTTTAATGAATCTATTTTCTTTTTCCCTTGATCATAGCGCATATTTGCCATTTTTTGATCAAGCTCAGCTTGCTTCAACTGTAAGTTAATTTCTTCATTATCATAAGAGAATAATTTCGTTCCTTTTTCTACCTCTTGCCCTTCTTTCACTGCAATATCTTTTACTTTTCCTTTGCTCGGATCTGCGTAGAAGCTCTCAATATTTCCAGGTTTTACTTGCCCAGAAATCAATTTCGTATTATTGAGTGTACGTTCTGTTACTTTCTCAAAGCTAACAGCGTCTCCTTTTGCCGCCCCCTTTTTCTTCCCTTGCACCATAAAAATATTGACTGCTACAATGGCAACAATTAATGCAATAACCCCAATGATAATCCATTTCTTCTTTTTGTTTGGAGTACGAACGGTATTTGGTAACATATTCTCGCTCCTTCTATATCGTTATATAGTATTTCTAGGATTATATAAAACTTTCAGAAAACTGCAACTATACTTTTACATTATTACGCTTTCTTTACAAAGTTTTACACCATCACTTATATTGTAACAAAAATACCAATCTTTAGAAATATAACAACTTATCTTTTAAGCAAGTTTTAAGAAACATAAAAAACCGCCCTACATAAGGCGGTTTCAGTGTTTCTTCCAAGTGCTCGATTTCGTTTCGCCCAAATCATACTCTAACGGAAGAGTTGTTACGTCTTTTCTCATCTCACGCGGAATATTCTTTTCTACCATTTGAAACGCCTCATACTCATCAGTTCGCATTGCCCTTTGAACAATGCCTTCTTGGTTATTACCTTGCTTATCTAACATCCAGCCCGTTTCACTATTTAACTGTTTGCAAAATTCCTCTTTTTCCTCTTCATCTGGAAACATGCTTCCATTCACTTTCAAATATGTCTCCACCCTCATCGGAAACCACTCTACTTCATAATCTTCTACTAAACAAATCGAAAGTCCTATCGGCGTACTACGAACGACAAAATCAAATGTACAATCTTGCTGTGTGACCGTTGCAGAACAGAATAAAAACGCCTCTACCTCTGATACAAAAATCCCCAACTTTCAGCATCTCCTTTATACATATTAATTCGCCTTGCTTATTTCCACTAAATTTTAACATTTGTTTTTGAAGATATTGTAAAATGAATGTTAAATTTCTATATAACGGAATTAAAAACAATACAAACTGGAGGAATAAGCGTGAAGAATTATTTCCTAATTATCGAATTCCCTAATACTCTATTGAGCTTTATAGAGAAAATTTCATATAAATATCTCCTTAAAAAATTAGTATGACAAAACACGATTTTTCCTAACTATCTTGTTTTTACACAAATGTTTGATTAAAAAAGAGAACCTATCAATTGATAGATTCTCCTTCCATAAACGATTATGCAATTTTACCTTCAGGACCTTTTCTCCCATGTCCACGTTGAACGATCAACGATAACATCAATCGCTACGTTTGCTACAAGACTCTCTTCACTGATTAAAGTTTCACTTTATTAGATCACTCCAAAATTTTCATAGAAGATGCGCATTATGCTCCTTTTTCTGCATGTAGATGTGCAGTTTCTTTTTCGTCAAATAGATGCTGAATCACTAGGTTTGATTTATTTGTTGTTTTCTTTACGAATAAAGGATTGAGAATAACAAGAGATAGAACGTTTGCAGTTAATCCCCAAAAACCTTCATAGACTCCGAAAGAATACCCCGTTGCATATACGGTAAAAGTAGTAACTAAACCGATGATGAGCCCGATAATAGTTGCTTCTTTTGATTGGTTTCTCCAAAACAAACTAATAACGATGGCCGGAAAGATTTGTACCATACCAGATACGCCTAAAAGCTGCAGTGATACAAGGGCAGTTGGGAACAATAATCCAAATAGCAAAGCAAGTCCGATGACAACAAACACCATCATCCGGTTCACAAGCGTTAAACGACTACCATCTACCTTTGGATTCATGAGATCCCGATAAATGTTATTTGCAAACAAATTGGAAGCACCAATTGCCATGATGGAACAAGGAATTAAAGAAGCTAAAGCAATTGTCGAATATGCCAACCCTTGCGCTACCCCGCCATAAGAAGTTTGAATGAGATGTAATAAAGCAAAGCGTGGGTTTGTCTCTTCTGGCAGTACAAGAAATGCAATAAAACCAAGAAAAATAACGAGTATTAGTACGATATTGTATAAAGGTAGATACATTGAATTTTTTCGAATAGCATCAGCACTTTTAGCGGTAAATACACCTGTTGCTGCATGTGCCCACATAAATAATGCAAGAGCTGATACGAGAGATGCTGTTATAAACCATACAATCCCTTTTGGTCCTGCATCTGGAATCGTTAACAGTTGTGGTGCCTCAGTGGCAAGTGTATGTATCATAGGATTCCAACCGCCAAAATGGATAATAGGAAGTGAAACAACCATAAATAACATAATGGCCCAAACGAGAATATCTTTAATAATTGCAGTATATGCCGGTCCTTTAATGCCGCTAAAGAATGTATAAAGGGCAACAAGAAGAAAAGAAATAATGACGACTACCTTTACATTAATATAACCTGCACCAGCTACTTGAAGCGTATCTTGAATACCGCTTAATTGTAAATCAATATAAGGAATTAGCATACATACACCGACAATGGCAATGAGTGAAGAGAGCAACTTACTATTAAAGCGTTCTCTCGCATAATCTGCAAGAGTCGTTAATTTATGTACACTTGCAACTTTCCAGAGCTTTGGAAGGAAAAAATAAGCGATAAAATAGGCTAAAACAGAATAAGGAATCGCAAAGAAAGCGATACTGCCACCTTTATATGCAGTACTCGTTAATCCTAGAAATGTATAAGCGGTATATAAATCTGCACCAACTAAAAACCAGACAAGCAGTCCGCCAAATCGTCTGCCTCCTACAGACCATTCTTCTACAGAACTTCGTGCGGATTTATTCCGCCCTGCTAGAAATCCAATTAGAACGACAGTTAGTACAATGAAAGCAGTGATACTTAATGCTGTTATGTTTCCTTTCATTACAGAGAACCTCCTTGTGACTTATGTAGAGAATAAATACCAAATGTACATAATGGTGTTAACACAATCCATAAAAATAACCAAAAGTGCAAAAAAGGCAAGCCAATTATAAATGGCTCAATTCGATTAGCGAAAGGTAATAATACCAACTGTAGAAAAGGAATTAAAAAAAGAATGAAAATTGCGAACTTTTTCAATGTAATAAACCTCCTTTCTTAAAATAATGAATCCTAAAAATGAATTTAATGGTCATTATAGCAGTATTAAACTACTAGAACAAGAAAAAATTTAGAATTTACAGAATTATCTTTTATAAAATATTAAAAATGTTATTATATAAAACTGATAGGGACACGTATGAAGTAAAAAATCGCATCAGGATTAGTGCGAATGGAGAGGGAAAACAAATTCGAATTTTATCTTATAGTATGGAGTGATTGACTACTAAAATTTTAAACAAACGTTTGATTAAAAAAGAGAACCTATCAATTGATAGATTCTCCTTCCATAAACGATTATGCAATTTTACCTTCAGGACCTTTTCTCTCATGTCCACGTTGAACAATCAATAAGAATAATGTTGATAAAATACCGCCTGCTAATAGCAAGATGAAGCAACCGTCCCAACCAGAGCTATCAACCATGAATCCAATGACTAAGTTTGCTGTAAGACTTCCTCCTACATAAGCGAATAGACCACACATACCAACCGTTGTACCTACTGCAAATTTCGGAACTAACTCCATTGCACTTAAACCAATTAAGAACTGAGGTACATAAATTAAACAACCAATGATTGAAACCGCAATACTTACAACAAGTACGCTAGATGCTTGCCAATATACAAACGTTCCAATAACAACACCAGCCATACTAATAATACATAACGGCATACGTTTACCTTTAAATAATTTATCACTTAAGAAACCGACGATTAATGAACTTGGAATCGCAGCTGCTTCAAAGATAGAAAATGCTGCATGTGCCTCTGCTTTTGTAAATCCTTTAACAGTTGTTAAATAGATTGGTACCCAGTTAATTACACCGAAACGAATTAAATATACAAATGCATTTGCAATACATAAATACCAAACAAATTTGTTTTTCAATACATATTTCACCAAAATTTCTTTTGGTGACATTTTGTTGACATTTTCTGCCTTCTCAAGATTTTCATAATCATTGCGGTATTCTTCAATTGGTGGAAGACCGACAGATTCTGGTGTGTCCTTCGCATTTATCCACATAAGAACTGAAATTACCATTGCAATTATCGCCGGGAAGATAAACACGCCGGCTTGCCAATGACTTTCACCGAAAATACCAACACCAATTCCAACAAGCGGTGGTACAAGCATCGCACCAACATTATGTGAAATATTCCAAAGTCCTGTTTTTGTACCGCGCTCTTTCTTCGAGAACCACTTTGCCATTACGGTACTACAAGGCGGTGCTCCCATCCCTTGGAAAATATTATTGAAAACTAATAATGTTAAAATCATTCCAAATGAAGATGCAAAACCAAAACAAATATTTATAATTGCCGATAAGAATAAACCAACCGCAATAAAACGCTGAGCATACGCTTTATCTGATAAATTCCCCATAAAGAACTTACTTAGCCCATACACAATCGCCACAACGGAACCTAATAAACCAATTTCCGTTGTACTAAAACCGTATTCTTTCATTAAATACGTACTAGATAACGTAAAGTTACTACGAACTAAATAATACGCTGCATATCCAACTGAAATACCGATTAACATACGAATACGAAGGAGTCTGTATACTTTATCAATCATATTCGCTGGCAATCTTTCTATAGCTGGTGCTGGTTTTAACCACTTAAACATACCATCTCTTCTCCTTTTCTCATTTCTGAGAGAGACGTTGTCTATTCCATATCTCGATGACCCCACTATTTGATATATCCTTATTTGTTCTTCTAACAGGCTGACCTTCTATTTGTTTCTCGTTCTTCGTAAGCATCGTTGGTATGCCAAACGAAACCTTTTCTAAAATATGCCCCGCTTCTTCTGATAAACAATAATCAATAAATAAATCCGCTATAATACCACTCGGTGCATGTTTCAGTTTCGAAATCGCATTGACAGATAATCCTGTCTGCGCTGGAACTTTGCTTACAATCGGAAAGCCTTGTTTTTGAAGCATCCGTTGATCTCCCATAAAATTAATACCGATCATATATTCACCGCTCGCAACATACTCTGCAGGCATATAGCCATTCATCGTCACTTCTGCCACTTGCTCAGCAAGACCCTTTACATAATCGTTCGCCTCTTCTTCGCCGAACATATCAATAAGTGACCCGAAAAATGTATATGCTGTTCCTGATATATTTGGGTCGGGCATGACAATCTTTCCGGCATACGCAGGGTGTAATAAGTCTTTCCACTCTGATGGATAGGAAAGACCAAGCGGCTCTATCTCCTGCTTCCACCGCTCTTTATTTATAGCGATAGCAAGCTGCTCTACTTCATAGCCATACCAAAAACTATCTTTGTCTTTAACCGTTTTTGAAATGCTAGTTGCATGCTTACTTGTAACAGGAATTGATAAGTCCTTTTGCTTCATCATTTGATGTGCGTCTACTGTGCCGCCAATGATGATATCCGCCTTCGGGTTTCTCGCTTCCTCTTCTACCCTTCTAAGAATCTCTTCGGTAGAAAGACGAATAAATTCATACGTGCACCCGCGTGGTTTACAAAATGATGATAGAAGCGCTTCACCGACTTCTTCACGAGCCGCTACATACGCAACAAGATGGCGATCTTTTAAATTTGGAAGACCATTTTTACTATATTTGATAGAGGTAGTATCTCGAGAGCAACTAGACATCGCTCCTCCAATTACTAGCAAAAAGAAGAAAAAGGCTATCTTTCTCATGAAACATTCTCCTTTACAAATAGATTTGCTAGGGAGCCCTTCATATACATCACATTCCCATTATTATCGCCAAGGTATTGCACGACAAAGTAAGAAGGATATACAGAAATCGTTAAAATATCCTCGCGTTCATTCTTCACATACTTACCATTTTGATAAGCGGTAATATAGACGATTGGATCCTTCTGCGATTGCAGTAATTTCTGAATTTCTCCGTAATCTGTAATTTGCTTCGCTTGCCGAATAGAATCAAGTATTGGCGCAAGATTCGTCGTAAGCACTACGTCGCCTCTCCTCACGATAACTTCCTTTGCCTCCGCAAAAAAATTGCTAATAGATTCTGGCGTATAATACAAGCTCAGCAAATATGTTTGAAATGCGGAAATCATTGGATCCATTCCTTGCTTTCCGTATACGTTTGTCCCGTACTGGAACAAGTCACCTACTGCAAAAGTACGCCTATGCCCATTCAAGTACGTTACTTCTCCAGTAAATACTTGTTCGCGTGCCTTCGCTTCTGTTTGCTCCATTCGAATCTTGTCAAAGAATGAAACAATCGCATGTAGACGAACTTCATCTGTTACAACTACTTCTCCCCACTTCTCATGTTTTACTCTCACTTCAGTAGGAAGAGATTCACTTGCTCTTTCTAAAACGACCTGCTTGTCATCCAGAATTGTAACGCGGTTATACAATTGCTTTTCTATTACATAAAACAAAATGAGAGCAGCAATCGTACAAAAGACAAACAAGAGAATTTGAAATGATAGCCTTTTCATTTCTGCCTACCTCCACAATAAAAAAACGTTGTTTCGAAAATACCGCATAATTGTTTCATAAATGTATCATTTAACCGCTTTCAAGTTTTTTATATCTTCCATGCGTCTTGGCAATAAAAATGTGATCGCAATCATCGTTCCCATTTCCTCACTACTTTCAATTCGCATGCTTCCGCCTTGCTTGTTCATAATCTCCTGACAAATGAACAAACCATATCCATTTCCATAACTAGAAGAGAGTACTTTCCCTTTAGAAGAACGATTCCATTCTGCAAGTATCACTTCATCTATACCAATCCCATCATCATGAATGAGAACTGTTGCTTCCTCTTCATTTACAACAACATTCATCCTCATCTGCGTAGCATCACTATATTTAATCGCATTATCAAACACATTTAAGAAAATCTGCTTCGTCTTATCAAAATCTGCAACGACATGTGTCTCTATTAATTCATTCATAACTTCTATCTCATATTGCTCTAGACGAGGCTTCACAATCGAAATAGCTTCTTCCGCAATTTTCTTTATATCGACAATCGTCGGAGAGACTTCAAACGTACTCGTTCCGTACTTCGAAGATTGTAACAATTCCTCAACGAGTGATAATAGACGATGACTTTCAATCGAAACATAATGAAGACTTTCCTCTACATCCCGCGAAGACTCCAGTTTCGGAATTAAATCTACATAGCCAATAATCGCAGTAAGCGGTGTTTTCAGCTCATGTGTAATTCGGTCTAAGAAATCCTTTTGCTTCTCCTTCTCTTCCTTTAGCTGCGTTATATGCAGTTCAATCGCATCAGCCATCGCATTGAAAGACGCTGATAACTGGGCAATTTCTACATACTCATTTAGCTCAATTTTACTTTTATAATCCCCATTTGCGAGCCGCTTTGCCATTTGTCTTAACTGATCAATTGGCTTATGAAGAGATTTCGCTAAACGAATCGCAAAGAAAATCCCGCCAGTTGCTAAACAAATTGATGTAATGAGAAATGTCCAGCTCACATTCGTTAACACTTCTTTCTCATCTTGTAATTCATTGATAAAGCGAATCGCTCCGATGACATCGCTTCCATAATAAACCGGACTCGAGAATAAAAGAAGTGGCGCTGGATCACCATTTTCAAACACATATGCCTTCTTTCCACGTAACGACTGGTCAATATCTACATTCTTATAAAGCAAGGCTCCTTTTTCTGTATCGGCAACAACATCACCATTTTTCCCAATCATCTGCACACGAACATCCATCCGCTTCGCTAAATAAGAAGCAATAAGCAGTGAGTTTGGTCCAAGTGTCTCCATATCTGCTTCCTTCTCTAAATAGTTCATCGTATAAATTTGTGCTTCTACACTTAACTTTTCTAAAGAGCTTGCCGCATTATGATACATATTCTTTTCTAGTGTAATGTAAATTACCGTATAAAGAAGAAACAAAATCGGAATGAATAACCCTACTATACCAAGTACCATATTTCGTTTTAACGACATCTTATCACCTTTTAACACTCTAACTTATATCCAACGCCATAAATCGTCTTAATACTTTCACCGCTTGCCCCAAGCTTCTTCCGAAGGCGCTGCACCATAATATCCACCGCTCTCGTATTTCCTGTGTACTCAAAACCCCACACTTTCTCTAATAGCTCGTCACGCATAAATACGCGCTGCGGATGTGAAGCAAACAACTGGCATAAATTAAACTCACGGTACGTTAAATCAATTTCTTCCCCGTTCACATGCACTTTTCGTTCCTTCGGATAAATGACGATCTCACCAGTGCAAATCACCTCTTGCTGACTTCTCCCTCGCTTCGCCATGCGCCGGGCCATATTCTTCACCCGAAGAATTAACTCTGCATGATTAAACGGCTTCGTTACATAATCATCTGCACCAAGCTGAAGTCCGAGCAACTTATCATTCATCTGACTCTTCGCCGTTAACATAAGTACAGGAATATCTCGGTCCTTCTCCCTAAATACGCGAAGCAATTCATAACCATCCGTATCTGGAAGCATCACATCTAAAATCAATACATCCGGCTCTTCATTCCATCTTTGCAAAGCTTCATTTCCATCAGCTGCGGTAAGTACTTCATATCCTTCCATCTCTAGCTGCATACGAATCAAATTTCGAATGCTCGATTCATCATCAACAACAAGTATCTTCATATATATACCCTCCTTTCGCAGTACATTTTAGTATAGCAAATATCTTATGCAAAAAGAGAGTGCATTGTCGAACATATGTTGAACGACAATACACTCTCTTCTATACATCATTTTTACTTCTCATATCCATGCGGCTTGCTTTGATGCCAATTCCACGCATGTTCAATAATTGTTTTCACATCTGTATATTGCGGATTCCAGCCTAATTTTTCTTTTGCTTTTTGAGAAGATGCAACAAGGCGCGCTGGGTCTCCAGCTCTTCTTGGCGCAACTTCTGCTGGAATTTCATGATTTGTTACTTCACGAACTGCTTCAACAATTTCTTTTACACTAAATCCGTTTCCGTTACCTAAGTTATAAAAGTCACTGTCTCCGCCATTTTGTAAATCTTGAAGTCCAAGGAAGTGAGCTGCTACTAAATCATCAACATGGATATAGTCACGAATACATGTACCATCTGGTGTATTATAATCATCACCAAACATCATGATTTTCTCGCGTTGTCCTAAAGCTACTTGCAGTACAAGCGGAATTAAATGCGTTTCAGGGCGATGGTCTTCACCGATGATACCGCTTGGCGTTGCACCAGCTACGTTAAAGTATCTAAAGATTTTATATTTTAAATTAGAAGCTTGGCTATACCAATGTAACATTTTTTCAATCGCTAATTTTGTTTCACCATATGTGTTCGTAGGATTTGTCGGTGTTTCTTCTGAAATTAACGCAACATCTACATCTCCATATGTTGCGGCAGTTGATGAGAAGATAAATTTATCAATTTTAAACTCATCCATTACCTCTAGTAAGCATAGTGCACCATATACGTTGTTATTATAGTATTGAAGCGGTTTTTCCATGCTCACACCAACTAAAGAGTCCGCTGCAAAATGCATCACTGCGTCAATTGTTTCTTGTTTAAACACGTCTCTTAAGAAACCTTTATCGCGAAGATCGCCTTTATAAAATTTCACGCCTTCTGCAATTGCATCTTCATGACCTGTTTGCAAGTTATCTACTACGATTACAGATTTTCCTTCATCCACTAACTTTTTCACAGCGTGAGAACCAATATAACCAGCTCCGCCACAAACTAAAATAGAACCCATATTTTCCACCCAACTTTTCATTTTTTTAATCTATAGAATATAGCTTATCTACTTTTATTTTATATGGCAAGGAAAATTCCAATTATTTCATAAAACCATCACCAATTGTTAGTTCGCTAAAACAGCTAACTTTTCTTCTACTTTCTTCAAGTCCTCGATAGAATCAATTTCAAAACTATCATTGCTACCGATTTTGTACAAGTGAACATTTAAATCTTGAATGTTGTCTTTTACAATATTATCCCAGTATAGTTCAGTGAAATCTTCTTGATCTACTACTTCTTCTAGTTTTTTCACAATATGGACGCCGTCTTCTTTCGACCAATATGAAATACCACATAAGATGTAGTCATCATCACCGTCACCGATTTCAATATCGTATACTTTACGATTTTCGTCATGCTTAATAATCCATTCATTACGGAAATCTTCTTTCTTCGCACTAAAGTATAAAGATGATTTCGGATTTCGGGTAAAGATATTACGGTGTAAATAAACATCCGCATCCATTACATATGCATCTTGCAGGTATTCACGAACTAAGTACATTGTATAAATGTTGTTATACACATTATATTTGTCATTGTGTACAAGCTTTACATTATATTTATCAATAAGATAATCGAATTTCTCTGCTAAGTAGCCTGTTACGACAATAATTTCTTCCACACCGACTTCTTGTAAATATTCAATTTGGCGCTCTAACATCGGCTTGCCGTTTACCTCTACTAATGATTTTGGAGTCGTTAACGTTAATGGACGTAAACGAGTTCCCATACCTGCTGCTAATAAAATCGCTCTCACGTTACTTCACCTCTATATTTTTTCGCTTTCATAAACTCAGTTAGATCTGCAACTGTTAATACAGCTCCTACAAGAATCGCAATACAACAAATAATTAACTTCCATGAGAAAGGTGCTCCTAATGCTAACATAGAAATGACAACCGCCCATGCCGAATACGTAATGTTAAGCGCCATTGCTTTTGTCGGTCCAATTTCATGAATTGCCTTATAGTAGAACACGTAAGAAGCTGTTCCCACTAACGCAATCACAATAATTAACATAAACTCGCTGCTCATCACAACTTGTTTTGTTAAGAAATGTCCTCCAACTGAAGGTAAAATAACAAGGCCATATGTCACCGCTGAAACAAGCTGACGAATTTGAAGCGCCTCTTCTGGAGATACTTCTTCATCTTTCATACCGTACGCACAGATTACACATTCTAAGCCCCAGCCAACGATACAAATGAGGACGAAAATAAATCCTAACATATAGTTTTCAGTTGCAAAACCATCGCCTGTAAATCCAAGTACAATAATGAATGTAATACTAATGATAAGACCGAGCCAATTCCACGAACGAAGACGATCTTTCAAGAACACAAATGCAAAAAACGCACCAACCGCTGGATAGACAGCTGAAATCGCAGCTGTATAAGAAGCCCCGATATACTTAACAGCTAATACATAAAACGTCATCCCAATCGGTCCACCCATAAGTGCTCCTAACATAACGAACCGCCCGCTTCTTGTCTTCAGCTTAGAAAGGGCTGTTTTTAACTGCCCCTTTATTCCCATATATAACATCATCCATAACGTTGACATAAAGTCGTGTAAGAACGTACTCACTAAAGGAGCAAGGAACACAACTTGTTCTGTTGCTAACATCAGTTGTGAAGATAAGATAATTCCAATCAATACCGTATCTACAGCCCAAGCAAAACCAGAAAAGATCCCATAAAATATGCCTTTACTTTGTACTTTTCTCATTGTAATACCTCACACTCAAGCTCTAAGCAGAGCTGTAAGTTTTCCTTCGCACGATTATAGCGATCCAGTCCATATGTCCCAAAGTCGCTTCCAGTTGCTTCTTTAATCTTTGTCCAAATACTCCATAAGAAATCTTGGAAAATCTTATTCATCAATATTCTTTCTTTACAAGACTCATCTACTTGTCCATGAAAATAGTAATCTAAAAACAACTCATCATCTTCTAAAGAAAATCCACATTCTAAACTATGCGCAGCGATATCCCACATCGGATCGTTCATGCCGCCATATTCCCAATCAATTAAGTACACTTTGTCTTCGCCACTCTTCACAAAGTTTTCAGGAACAGTGTCATTATGACAAGGCGCAAGCACAACATTCATCGCCTCATACATATCTTTTAATCGCATCACTTGACGCTTTACTTCTTCATAATCATCGAAGTTAGAACCATTTACTTTATTTAATAACGCTTCATAATGCTCAATTTTTTCAAATACATTAAACGTATTATCCATCACGATATTTGAACTGTGTAATTTGTTTAAGATCGTTGCTGTTAACTTCATATTGTCATTACGTTTGGCCGTTTTCGGATTTAACGTTTCAGCATTTGGAATTAACTTCGCTAATTTCACACCAGTTTCTGCATTAAAGTATAACAGCTTCGCGTCAATTCCTAGGTCGCTCGCTAAATTCGAATTCATCATTTCATCGCGGCGACTAATCATCTCTTCCGTACCGCTTCCTGGAATACGTAACACATATTCCTCTCCGCCTGCAATGACTTTAAAATTCGTATTCGTCATACCACCGAATGATTGAATATCTGTAATTTCATCTTTTGAAATAGAAAGTGCTTCCGAAACATATCCTTTAATTTGTCTCTCTTTAAACTCTGCCTCTTTTTTCACTAAACGAGGATAGATTTTATTTTTCACCACTTCATATTGCTTCGTTGTATCAATCTCTGCCCATACAACATCCGGCAGTTTTGCATAGCCAACATCATACAATCTTGCCGCATCAAGAAGTAAATATTCATAGTTCACATATGGATTTTGATTATGACGGAATGTCGCTAACATGTTCATGAACACATCATACGAGATTTTAGAAATCCCAACCATCTCACCATCAATGCGGTTTAACTGATGAATATCTTTTGAAATTTTATAAAGATAACCATCTTGAATCTCAACAAACGCTTCATCACCAGATCCGCTCTCATTTGTAATGAGTACACAGTCTGGTTCTGGATGATGTAACACTTGTACAAGTGCCTTCTCTTCTATTAAAATATCATCTTCAATTAATAAGAAATCATCCGTAATATGCTCCCCAGCCGCTGCCAAAGATGCCATTGAGCCTGTCCACTTATATTTCGGATTTTCTACAAAGTGCACATTATGACGGCCTGTCCAACCTTCAAACTGCTCCTTCTTGTAGCCAACAACGACCACGATCTTTTCAATCCCATTATTTTTAAGGATTTCTAAACTACGATCTAACAAAAGCTTTTCCCCAACCGTTAACAAACCAGATGGCTTCCCAAACTCTTGACGTTTCCCAGCCGCAAGAACAACAGCTTGCGTAACTTTCTTGCTCTCTTTGCGATGAATGCGAAGCTTCTTCCCTTGATACGCAGCTAACTCCTGCTGCATATAATCAAAGCCTTTCTTGTACAAATAATAATTCATGTACTTTCCTTTTTTCTCGCTATAAATATATTGATTCTTCGTTAAATCGTTCATAATATAATTCACTTTACCAACAGATATATTGCACTTCTCTGCAATCTTTTTTTGATTCATCTGCGGGTTTTGATTGATAACCTCTAACACATTTAAAACTTGTTGCATAGTGTCCCCCTCCATAACCCAATTCATCCGTTCATTTTTTGAACACGTTATTATCATAGCATTTTTGGGTGGGAACGTAAATATTTTGTAAATTTATTGTGAGTTTTGTAAATTACATGGCAAAAGCGAAATATAAAAAATAATACACTTCCTACATAACATCAAAAAAGCCTAATTCCCCAAAACAAGGTCACTAGGCTTCTTATCTATACACAACTACTATTTTGTTAACTCTAAATGAGCTTTCAGCTTATTAGACAAGTCTTGACGGTCTTTATCTGGAACGAAATAGTACCAAACGCCATCTTGTTTATGGCCGTCTCCTGGAATTTGAATCTCTTCTTTATTTTGCATTGCATCTTTATAATTCTTCTGCATATCAAACATTTGATCTTGTGTTAAGTTTGTTTTTACGTTCTTCTCGACAGCCTTCAATACATCACCGTAATTCGCAAGGGAAGAAACACTTGCTCCTTTAGAAATAACAGCTTGTAATACTTGACGTTGACGCATTTGACGACCAAAATCCCCTCTTGGGTCTTTCTTTCTCATACGAGTATACTTCAGCGCTTCATCACCCGTTAAATGAATATCTCCTTTTGCAAAATGCGTACCGTCTTGCGTGAATTCTAAATCATTTTTCACATCTACTCCGCCAACTGCATCAACAATATCCTTAAAGCCTTCCATATTTACTTCAATGTAATAATCAATTGGCATATCTAAGAAATTCTCTACTGTATTAACAGACATGTTAATACCACCAAATGCATAAGCATGGTTAATTTTATCTTTCTTCCCTTTTCCAACAATCTCTGTATATGTATCACGAGGGATACTTAACAATTTCATTGATTTGTTTTTTGGATTTAAAGTAATAACCATTAGCGAATCTGAACGCCCTTGATCACCAGCACGCTCATCTGCACCCATTAATAAAATAGAAACTGGTTTTGAATCAGCTACTTTAACCTCTTCTGTACGTTTCTTAGAATGATCACGATCTAATGGCTGATGAACCTTATCTAATGTGCTTGAAACAGAAGAATATACACTATATGCATAAATTCCTACACCGACAATACATACGCCCAAAATACCTAAAATCCAAAATATAATCTTCTTCATTACTTCAACCTTCTTTCTATTCCTAACTAGCTATTTTAATATTACAATAATCTACCTATATATTTCTCAAACTTTACTTGGTCCAAAACTATTATACGATATTTTTGATTTTTTTCCAGTTTTCCCTAAATACTATCAATAAGCTACTTAAAATATAAAAAGATGAATGAAATAACTTTTCATTCATCCTTAAAGAAGAATCTTTTCTTTATACTATACTTATTCTTTCTTATCACCAAGTGCAAACGTAATCTCGGCTTCACAAGCAACTTCACCATTCACAGTTGCAACTGCTTTTCCTTTTCCAATCGGTCCACGTACACGTGTCATCTCAACTTCCAAGCGAAGCTGGTCACCTGGGCGCACCTGACGTTTGAAGCGACAATTGTCGATACCTGCGAAGAATGCAAGTCGACCACGGTTTTCTTCTTTCTTCAGTACAGCCACAGCCCCTACTTGTGCCAGTGCTTCGACAATTAAAACGCCTGGCATAACCGGATAATCTGGAAAATGTCCATTAAAGTATTCTTCATTCGCTGTTACATTTTTAATTCCAACCGCACGCTTACCTTCTTCTACTTCTAAAATTTGATCAACAAGTAGAAATGGATAACGATGCGGAATAATTTCTTTAATTTGCTGAATATCTAACATATAACTCTCTCCTTATACACGAAATTGGTCATACCACCAAACACTGTCCTTATTATCCCATTCTCTCCCGTTTTTGTCACGAAAAAACAAAAAAGACGCTCTCCTTTGAAAGCATCTCTTATATGCACATCTTATAAAAAAGATACACCCTTTTTCCTATACTACTTTTGGTATAACAAAATAATAGCAAATGACACGGAGGTTGGAAAAAGAGTGTATATCAAGTTAGGGAAAGGCAGTATGCTTAAAGCACTACTTACCTTAAGTGTCGTATTCACAAATTATTATAAAGGACAGAAATGAGAAAGAAAAACTGAATATTTTATGGTTTTCCCTATAATTCTCAAAGATTTCTTCATATATCTCTTTTTACCTCGCATTTTCTTAAATGTTATATTTAGAAATTGAGATTTCCTTTAAAGCAAACAATACTTCTAACAAAAGATACTTTGAAAACTATAAAATTTTGCTACGTTTTTTAATATTCTTGTGTAAATTTCGCTATTAAGATTATACATTAAATGATAGAATTTGAATAATAAGGAATATCTATTCTTAATACTCCCGAATAACAGAAGAAACCCTGACAAGAAGAAAGGAAATAACTGATGGCAAAGGGATCAAACATAGTAGAATTACACGTACCACTCGAGCATACTTGGAACTTTGTTAGTGATATGAATAACTGGGCTCCACTCGTTAACGGTTACGTCACACACAAGATTATTGATGATCGTCACTCAACTTGGCGTTTACATGGTGATTTAGGTGTAATAAAGCGTTATATTAACTTAAATGTTGAAATTACTGAATGGCAGGCACCCGATAAAATAAGCTTTACCATTGCTTCTCCAACAAAAAAATTAATTGGGAACGGATTTTTTCATGCTGAAGCAATCTCCCCATCAATGACACGAATAACAAGTGAGCTAGAAATGAAAGCAAGTGGGAAAGGAGCTTTCGTTTTTAATGGTGCAATGAAACCATTTGTACCAAGAATGGCCAAGAAGCTTGCAAATACCGTCGCTAACAAGATAGTAGAACAATGTAATGCAAATAGTAATACTTAATCGTGATACGTTTTTCACGCAATCAAAAAAGGAGATTTATCTTTACTCAAAAAGATAAATCTCTAAAAAAGAAACACAATCATTTCTTCACAATTGATATAGATTGAATTTCCTTATGTGTTTGATCTGAACGGGCCGCAATATAATAACTATTCGTTTCATAGAAGTAGTTATTTTCTTCATTATTGCTTATACTTTCTTTTCCTAATAATTCATGAAGCTTTGCAACAGACATCGAGATATCTTGGAACGTAACATCTACTACATTTTCTTGCGAAATACCAAATTGAATATTTCCATCTTTGACAACTTTTTTCCCTGCTACCTTTTGTAATGGATTTAATGCATTCGGATATGTTGTCTGTAATTCATTTTCTGTCTTTCCTAGATAAGAAGGTGCATTCTGAAATTGTGCCCCATACACACGTTTTAGCAACGAAAGTAAATCATCCAATTTTGAATCCTCAATTGTACTATTCTGTTGTATAAATGGTGTAATATATTGTGCACTCATCCATCCCGTGTCACCACTTAGCAATTTAACTTGTACCCATTCATTATTTGCTTCCGCATCCTTTTTACGATCAGATATAGTAAAGAGATCTCCAAAGTTTGCTACAGCCAAGCGTTCACTGCTTTTACTTGCTTCTTTACGAATACTAATTTCATTGCTGGTTACTATATATTTCTCGTCTTTTTTCTGCTCTTTTTCAACTTGCTTCTCTTCAGTCACAGTCTTACTTGAAACAACTTTTTCTACATCTTTATTTCCCTTGTTGAATGGAAGTAAATCCTTATAATAGATTCCTGCTGTAACAATTCCTGCTATCGCAGCGAAACAAATCCCCGCAACTATCGCACTTTTCTTTTTCACTTTACGGCGATGCGATTTAAAGTTACGACGAGGCTTTTGAATTTTCGTAGATTGCTCTTGTAATAAGCCATGCTGAAACTGTGATGTCTGTTCTTCTCTTAGTCTTTTTCTTTCCCCAGCACTCATTTGGTTATACTGCTTTAAGAAATCACTATAATGATTAACTACTTCTTTTATATCTCCATACTCTTTCACTTGACCATAGTGTAACCAAAGGGCCTTTGTACAAAAACTTTGTACTTGAGACAAAGAATGACTAATAAAGAAAATTGTTTTTCCTTTTTCTTTAAATTCATTCATTTTATCTAAACATTTTTTTGTGAAAGTTTGATCTCCAACCGACAGCGCTTCATCAATTACCAAAATATCCGGGTCAATATGAACCGAGATTGCAAATCCAATTCTTGACTTCATCCCACTCGAATATGTTTTAACAGGCTGATACATAAATTTTCCAATATCAGCAAATTCAATAACCTTAGGCGTAATTTCCCGAATCTGTTCTTTCGTAAGCCCCATCATTAAACCTTTTAGCTCGATATTTTCAATTCCTGTTAATTGGTTATTTAGCCCTGAAGAAATCGCAATTAATGCTGCAGAACCTTTAACATTCACTTTCCCTTTATTAGGAATTGTTACACCCGCAATTAAATTGGATAACGTACTCTTTCCCGAACCATTTAAACCTACAATTCCAACAATTTCTCCTTCTGGCACTTCAAATGATATATTATTTAAAGCATAATGGTACTCACCATCTTCACTCTTAAAAAATAAATCCTTTAACTTATCAGAAGGCTTGTTGTACATCTTATATTTTTTTGTAACATGTTCGAACTTCACTTTATAATTCATTGAATCATTCACCTTTTATAAGTAGTCAACAAACTGCTTGCGGAATCTTATATGAAACATTGATCCAACCACAAACAAAACAATAGCGATTCCCCAGAAGTATAATGTATATAGTGACCATATAAAGCTAATATCGCCGTGTAATAACGATAGTCTATATCCTTCCACCACATAGTAAAATGGGTTTACCTTCATTAAGAACGCAAAAATTCCACTCATATGCTCACTTGGTTTCCATAATACTGGTGTTAAATAAAATAACATTCTTGTAATTGATTGAATAAATAAATGTATATCTCTTGAAATAGTAGAAATTGTGGAAGTAATAAAAGCTAATGCAATTAAAAAACAAAAAGTAGAAAATATACAATATATCAATCCAACGATACTAAGAAAACTTAGTCCTTTAATAAATAAGATAATAATTAGCAACACGCCAAGTAAAATCATATGTGTATATAATTGCGACAATATGACATAAGTTGGGATTACACTCAATGGAAAATTCATTTTAGAAACTGTACTCAGTTTGGCATAAATAGAATTTGAACCTTGGATAATTGAACCATTAATGAAAAACCACGGAATAATTCCACATATCATCCAGACAAAGAAAGGAACCCCTTCTACAGGCGCTCCACCTCGAATGCCTAAACCAAATACTAACCAATATACTAAAATTTGCGTTAACGGATTTAAAAATACCCATATAACACCTAACGTACTTGCCGCATATTGTTGCTTGATCTCATACGAAGAAAGCCTTCCCATTAAATATAAATTATCTAATTGTTCACGCAAAACACTCTTTATTGCTTTCATACAGTAACCTCATTTTCCTGCAACACCTTGTATAAATTCCCAAAATGAATAATCTTCATATTACTTTCCAGATTTTCTTTTATACAGTTACGAGTATCAAAAAGAAATGGTTGTCTCATTTTAGAAGCTAATTTGTTATAATCCATACTGCTAAACTCACTATGATCTGCTAATACAAGAAGTAAATCTGCTGCCTCTACCGCATCTTCCGCTGATAATGTTTTAAAGAAACTCGCTTGAATGTATGGATCATGAATTGTAACTGTGTATCCTTCTTCATGCAGTAAATCAAGAATTTCTAGTGCCGGGCTCTCTCTCAGATCATCTGTATTTCCCTTATAAGTCACACCAAACACGGCAACTTTTGGTTTCTCAATCCCCTTAAGTAATTGCCTAACATTCTCTACAACATAGGAAGGCATAGAAATGTTTGTATCTCGGGAAATTTGAATAACATTTGTCAATTCTGGAGCTTTCGCTACAATAAAATATGGATCGACAGCTAAACAATGCCCACCGACCCCAGGGCCTGGTTGATGTAAATTTACACGTGGATGCTTATTTGCCATTTCAATAACATCCAATACATTGATTTCTAATTTATTACACACCTTTGCCAATTCATTTGACAGTGCAATATTCACATCTCTGAACGTATTTTCCATCAACTTAGACATTTCTGCTGTTTTTGCATCCGTTTCAACTATTTCACCTTGTACAAACGTTTCATATACCTTTGCACCCATTCGGGCACAATTGGGCGTTATTCCGCCTACAATTCTATTATTAAAAACAATTTCCTCCATAATTTTCCCTGGGAGTACTCTTTCTGGACAATGCACTAAATATATATCTTTACCAACTATAAAACCAGCCTCTTCAACTAAAGGCCTTACATAATCATCCATACTTCGTGGTGCAATTGTTGATTCTACTATTAATACGTTCCCCGGTTTAACGTGAGAGAGAATTTTCTTTACTGCCATCAATACACCAGTCAAATCACATGACTTATACTGATCTTCGGAATTTGGAGTTGGAACAGAAACAATAAAAACATCTGCCGCTTCCGGTGTAAGCGAGGCACGTAACATCCCTTTATTTACTGCTTCTTTCACAATCTCTCCAAGTCCCGGCTCTTCAATATGAATTTCTCCTCGGTTTAATTTGTCTACAACACCTGGATTAATATCAACCCCCACTACTTCAGCGCCATGTTTTGCAAACATGGCGGAAGTAGGGAGACCGATATAACCTAGGCCTATTACGCAGATTTTCACAAATCATCGACTCCCACTAGCAAATTTCACAAGTCTATCACAGTTACGTCCATCATCATATTTAATATAATGTTTCTTATTAATTTTCTTAAGCTGTCTTTGTTTTACTAAGTATGCTTCTACAGCATGAATTACATCATCTTCTGAATAAGACACATATCCTGGTAATACGTTTTTAATATTTTCTTCAGAAATTGGCGTATTATTTTGGAACAAGTAATTAATAATTGGTTTCTCAAGGTATACAAAATCAAAAGAAATACTTGAATAGTCCGTCAACATTAGAGAACTTCTTTCGATTAATTCCCTTACATTTGCTTTATTAAAATCGTGAATTTCAATATTGGGTGATGTTTTCAAGCTATTTAAGATACCTGAATTATCCTCTTCTAAAAGTTGACACGTCCTCGGATGTAAACATACATCTAATATAATATTATTTTTTTCTAACATTTTTATAAATTTACTATTATGCAATAATGATTGAATTGCTGTAAAATACTTACTTTCCATTAATTGCTCTAGATTTTGTATATTTTTTCGCCAAGTAAATGTCATCATGATACGTTTTTCTTTCTCTTTATTTTGTAACGTATCAAATCGAGGAAGCCCACAATTCCAAATCTCTTCATTATTGTAACCAAAATGATTTTTAATTATTTGTGTTTCTAGATTACTACTTGTCAAAATATAGTCTGCCAAATCTTTATTGGAATGATATACATTCTCTACCCGTCCAGGGAGAATGATACCATGTTGGATAAATACACGTGTAGCTTTTCTTAAATGCTTTATATTAGATGGTAATAGTATATTTACGTTGTCACTACTAAATACATATTTAGCATTCATAGAATAAATAATATGTTTTAAACTATAGAACGGAATAACGCGTCCTAGCTTTTTAACCTTAGCATAATCAGGAGATTTTTTATCGATTAAATAGTATACATTTTTGTTAGGATACTTTTCCCTACAATGCTTGAAGAACCAATATCCGGTATCACTTGCAGAATTCCCTAATTTTTCTCCTACTAACCAAATTTCTTTTTTATGAAGTAATAGGTGTGAAATATCTTCTGTTACTACTCCTAAAAAGAGTTTTAATTTCTTAGATTTACTAATATAATTATTGTTTTTAATTTGCTTCATCGAATACTGCTTTTTTCGTATATTAGAAGCTACTCTTCTTTTTAAATATTCCCACTTGCTATTAAATTTTTTGTAATTCAAAGTCAGCTTACTTCTGGTCTTAACAATAGGAATAATCTCAAATCTTCCCTTGTCACTTTCCATGAAGTAATTATTTGCTTTATAAATGAAATTATTATTCATACCTCCAAGTGCTATACTCTTTTGAACGCCTAAAAAGTCAGTCTCAATAAAAAAGTCATATCCACCAGGTTCAATATTTTTATCAAATTGAATGGTAACCTCATATCCACCATGACCATACTTAAAACGAGAAGAAGAAAATTTATTATTATATGTATAGTCTGATGTAAAACGATATTCTACTTCATTTTTTCGATGTTTCATTATAATAGTATGTTTAATGTCTTTTTTATTCGTTATTGAAATATTGTTAAAATAAGCTAACCCTCTTAAAACCATTTGGTTATCCATAAATTTGATATCAAGTAAACGATTAACTAGTTTAGTAGATTCAAAAACGTGTGTAATATCAATTAAAATTTCTTTCTTCTTATACATGAAAGAAAAATAAAAATTATCGTTACGCTTTAGAGTTTTAAAAGGAAATTGATCTACATAATCATACATCGCAACCTTATTAAGTAATTGAGATAAAGTTATTAGCTCTCCATATTTTTCAGTAATCAGAAGTGATAATTTAGCATAATTCATAATAGAAAAGATTTTTATTTTTTCTTGGTCAAAACCTTTACTAAATAAAGTATCTTTAATTATTTTCAATGCTTGAACTTGCTCATTTTCTGGATAATCGAGAATATTAGCGATATGCTGATTTGCTTCTAACATTCTATAATATTGAATATCATTATGGAACTTCTCTAACCTAGCGATAGAAAAACCATTTTTATTGATAATTTTGTCTACCGCCCTCAATGCTATTTGCAAATCTGATAAATTTTTAAGTGTTTTTTGTTGAGTTGTGGACTCATTATCTGTTTCACGTCTACCACGATAATAGTACACGAAATCCTCAATCAAAATCGTCTTTCTAGAATCAAAAAAGCTTTCAATTGCAAATAAGAAATCTTCTCCATATTTAATATGCTTATTAAAACGAGTTCTTTGAATTAATTCCGATTTATAAAATTTAGCGCACGAACTTGGGAATAAATATAAAATTGGATTATGCTTAATATGAGTCTCCTTATACCCTTCAATGCTACTTTCATACTTATATCTTTCAGCAAATCTTGGGTTTACCTTAGAGGATTCAAAGAACGATTCACCTACAAAAGACATCATTTTTCCTACAACTAAATCTGCCTTTTGTTCCTCTGCATATGAATACATTTTCTCACAAGCATCAAGCCCTAAATAATCATCTCCATCTAAAAATGTAGTGTATTTCGCATCAGCTAGATTTATACCTACATTTCTTGGTTCTGATGGACTTCCTGTATTCTTCAAAAATTTATATATGATATTTGTATGCTTACTCGCCATATCTTTAATAATACTTTGCGTCTTATCCGTGGATCCATCATCTACTACAACAACCTGTACATTTTTAAGTGTTTGATTTAATACAGATTGAATTGCTTCCTCGATATAGTTTTCAACATTATAGCTTGCAATAACAACTGCCGCATTATACTTGTATTCCTTTTCTTGATGTACACTTTGTATTTCTTCTACAAGCTTTTCAATATACTTCTCATTCTTTTTGGCAGGGTTTAAAACTTTAATTAAGGATAAATCAGAATAATTATTTTCTTCAATACTAATTATTCTAGCATTCGGAATATGGTCTTTTAAATATTTATAATACTGCTTAAGTTTTGTATTCCACGCTCTAATTTTATTAATGTTTTTAAATTCCTTGTATTCACCATCTTTTAAATATTGTTCTGATAAGTACATTTCATGAATAATTACCCTATTAGCAAAATGAGTATTTAAAAGTTTTATAAACTCATCACAATATTTTTTCCAAAGAATAAAATCAACATTTGAAATTACATTAGAGTTCTTTTGAATCTCTGAATATAGATTACTATCTTTTAATAACCAACTATCTAAAATCATAGTATTTTTATATTGTAGTAAATTATATCTTTCATCTAATAAATCAATAATAATATAATCTTTTTTTCTTCCTAACTCTTCAATATCTCCTACAATTTTTTTATTTAGTTCGTTTGCTAAAATAATTTGTTTATTATATACCGCCGGTTGTATTGCCTTAGGATCAACATTTAATGGTGTAGACATTACATCTATAATAGATCCCAGTGTATAATCAATGTCAACGTATAATTTTTCACGTGAAATCATGCTTAATATTGTACCTGTCTCATAACCTAAAGAGATAATGTTCATTGAACTCACCTTTCTAACTGTGCCTAGCCTATAATTTCATCAATTTGTTTCTCTAACTCTAAGTAATATCTATCATTAAAATGATATGGGAAGCATCCCCACAAATGTTTTGCATCGCAATAGAAATAGCCCTCATCATTCGGTCTAATTACATTTATCCCTGGAAAATTATCTTTAAAATATTGATGATAATGAGCTAATAGTTCATTGAACTTACGAATATAGTCTTGATTTTCAAATAAATGCATCTGATTTTCTTTTAAATAAGAATTTACCATTTGAACTTCATTTAAAATAATTTGCTTTGGATTCAAATGTTTTTTTAGTTCCTCAATGAACTTAAGACAGTTCTCCTCCCAAATTCTTGTTACATCTGAATCAAATCGATCTAATACAGTAGCATTAAACTCGTTTTGTAAATTTGATTCTCGATACTCCCAACTTCTTGTCAGATATGCATTGCTATACCTTAAAATATCAAAGCGCTCTTCCATAAAGTCTATTACTAAATAATCTACTTTCTTAGCAATATCTTTTAAGTTCTTTACAAAGGTCTTATCTAAGTCTCTATGTAATGATTTTCTTCTAAAATTACTACTCAAAGATATTTGCTCTTCTTCATATGGTATTGGCTTCGATGTTATACTAGCCAAACTGCTCCGAGCATAGTAGTCTATTATTTCATATTTCGGACGTCCATTTTGCTCCTCATATACTCTAAAAATGTCTCTAGAATCACAACTTCCGAATATTAGTATTCTATTCTTTGAATCCTCATGACTGTCTTCCTGCTTCACAGTAAGATTATTACATAAAGCATCATGCAGACATTCATAATAACTAACACTTAGTAAATGTGGCCTTAATAAATACTTATGATTAGCATCTGCATAGTTCTGATTTATATTTATAACATTAATCCCCTCAAAATTTTCTTTAAAGAATTCATATTTCCCCTTTAAAATTTTATTAATTTTTCTAATCTCTTCTACATTAGAAAACTCTAATAATCCCCCGTCTTTTTTGTACTTTTCTGCTAAATACATTTCATGAAGGATGATCTTTTTGTTAGAAATTAACTTTTTTAACTCATCTATTAATAATAAGCATATACTGTACCATTCTTCATTAAGCTCATTTGGATAAATTTCATTCTCTTTTAAAACTTTCATTAATGAACTATTTTGAACATCATAATTTAAAGTAATAAAACTTCCATTTTCCTTTACCGAACTATACATTTCATCCAAAAAATCTATAATGATATAATCACTCTCTTTTACCTTTTGAGATAACCGTTTAAAATATCCTTTTTGCAATTGTTCTAGTGCATAGCGATTTAATTCTACTTTAGTTTGCTGCTGTAATCCTTTGATTGGTTTAGACATTAAACTCATTACATTTGTTTTGCATATGCTATCAATTAAAGATATACCTGGCTTGTTACATAACTCGAATAACAACTGACTTCCTGTTCCAATAGTAATAACTTTCATAATTTGCTTTCCTCTAATCTACATATATTTTTTAATATTTCCTCACAATGTAAACGTGTATCTTGTATTAAGTATTTTTTTCTTTTACTTTGGAAGGTGAAAAACGAATTTTCTTCTATAAAATATTGTAATATACTTTGAAAAACCATATCTAAATCAATCACCACAGGACCAAATAAATCTTGTTTATGATCAATCGGCCCCTCATTATAATGCCTAGAATAAAATTCATCATAATCAAATTGATAGAAAATAACGGGTTTCTTCATATAAGCAAAATCAAATGAAACAGTAGAATAATCTGTAATTAATAATTGATGTCTTTTTAATAGACTTTGTACTGTTTCTTCCCCCTGCTTAACAACTTTAATTCTTTCATGAAATACAGGCATTTCCGCACCAAATTTTTGAGTCTGATAATGTGGGAAGAATGTTAAGGTTAAATCTTTTTCTTCTAATATTCGGTGAAGCTCTTTGCTTTGTAAAAAAGACATATACGTTTGCCAATACTTCGATTCTTCCAATTGCTCTTTTGTTTTAATCCAGCTTCTCCAAGTTGGCATCAGCAAGATTTCATTCCCTTTGCTTTCATCTTGCAATGCATCCCAGCGTGCAAGCCCAGTTACGATGACTTCGTCTTCTGCATAACCAAATTCTTTTACAATATGATCCTTTTCAAATTGAGAAGATACAACAAATAAAGAATATCCCATCCGATTTTTATTTAATACATGATTTACTCGACTTACGCCTATTACTCCATGTTGAATAAAGATTTTCTTATTTTGTTGCCATTCTGGATAGTACTTTAAAATATGTTTATAATCTTCTGTGTACATATTTGCTGTTTCTGAATAACTGTTAATCGTTTTATCACAAATCAACAAATAAAATGTATGCTTAAAACTCCCAAATTGAATAATATTACCTAGATTTTCAATATTCTTATAGTCATTACATTCCTTATCAATAATATAAAAGATTGGAATCTTAGGGTTTTCTTTTCGGATATAGGTAAACAAGTGATAAGAATTATCTTGCGCTGTATCTCGCCTTTCACCAATTAACCATACCTTTTTTCTACGAAAATATGAACCAAATAATTTATAAGCTATGATTGCAAAAAATGCTGCATACTTTTTCCTTTTTAAAAGACCTATATCATAGCGCATTGCACGTTTTATTTCATGATATTTATTCATTATGTGCTGTTTCTGATTACACTTACGAATGTAAATTGTAGCTTCACTATTTGTATATTTCATTCTAATTTCTAATGGATTTATATTTTGATGCTTTGTATTATTGCGTAACTGCGCTAATAGAACCTTCATTGGTTCTTCTACAACAGTATTCCCTATGCTGAGGCGTATAGATATTTTCCATTCTCCCTCTTCTAACAAATCTTTCACATTGACTTCTATTGTTTCAAACCCCGCATCATTATAATCAATGGTATTGTTAGAAAATAGATATGTTATATCGGTACGTAAGGAGCTTTTTAGTTGAATTATTTTAGTAGTTCCTTTTTTACGAAATACCAATTCTTTTTTTATTCTCTTTGTCGACATATTTTCAATAAAGGCATACCCACTAAGTGTTAGAACATCTTGACGAAGTTTTATACCTTCGATTCGATGATTCAATATTAACTTACTGACTCGCAACAAAGCCTTATATCGAGGAAAAAATCGGTAAAGGTAGTAATAATAATTTTCATTTTCATAAACATGTTCTTTCGAAATCGATTCATCTTGAATAATAACTAATAACTTTTCTAATGATACACAGTCATTCTGTTTAATCATTTCTGTTACTAATTGATCACGTATATTTAAATTCTCTGTAATATTTGAAACGCATACGTTTGATAAAAATTCATTTCCCAGTTGAATAACCTGAGAGATCTGTTCTTTTGAAAAACTAGAACCTTTCAAAATAATAGAATCAACAAAAAACTTCCATTGTCTTCCTTCAATAAAATGAATAGATGAGGCTTTTTGAAGATCCATATACAAATCTTTTAACTTCTTTTGTAAGGTGACTAACTGTTCAAAAAATGTAATGTTCGCTTTTTTAGATAAATTCCCCCCATTATCTAACACTCTATAATTCAGAAGTGGAATATCTTGCACCGCAATACGTTCAGAAAGAAGTAAACACCTTTGAGTGAATAATAAATCTTCTCCTACCCATAAGCCTTCATCAAAAATAAGATCATGTTGTCTACACAACTCTCTTTTGAATATTTTGTTACTAGCAGATGGAGTAAAGTGTAATTCTGGATTCGTTGTAATCTGTCTGATAACCGGCAGTTTTTTATCAAATACTTTTTTCATATATGAAAGCGGCCAACGTCTATGCTCATTAAAACAAGTAATATTTGCGATGGCTATATCTGCTTTTTCCTGATTAGCCAGCTCCCATAACTTTTGATACGCTGTTGGATCGACATAATCATCTGCATCTAAAAATGTAACATATTCCCCTTTCGCATGTTGAAGCCCAACATTACGTGCAACACTTACCCCTGCATTCTTCTGCGTATAGACGGTTAAATGCTTATGTTGTTTTTCATAATACTGTAAAGCTTCTATACTATTATCCGTTGATCCATCATCTACAACAATAATCTCAATGTCTTTTAATGTTTGATTTATGACAGACTGAAGGCATTGAACTAAATATTGTTCTTTATTATAGTTTGTAATTACTACACTTAACTTCACTTTTCTCAACAACCATCATTCCCATCTTCTAAACCATACAATAACGTAAAAATAGAAAATAACCTTCTATTCTTTACGTTATTGCAAACCCTTATATATATCTACAAAGACATTTTTTTCATTATCCCAATTATAATTCCCACGTGCAGTAAAACAATTTTGTCTCATTTTTTCACGTTCTTCTGAATGATTAAGTAAATAGTTTACACCTTCAGCAATGGAAGCTGGATCATGTGAATCTACACAAACACCTATGTACTCTTTTTCTACAACACGTTGAATTTCAGGGAAACTACAAGCAATAACAGGTACTCCGCTCATCATGTACTCAAATAATTTATTAGATGAGGCTGAGTAATGATTAAAGCAAACATTATTTAACACCTGAAAACCTAGATAAGCATTTTTAGTATAATGTAGCAATTCATTTACGGGTACCTTTGGAATAAATTTTACCTTGTTTTCTAATCCTAATTCCATGACCATTTTTTGTAAGTCGGGTTTAATACGTCCATCACCAATAAACACAACTGTTCCTCTGTCAAACATTGGAACTGCTTGTATTAATTTATCTAATCCTCTTCCTGTTTGAATACCACCTTGATATAAAAGTATTGGTTCTTCTATTGGAAGATTTAGCATCTTATGTAAATCAACCGAATCACTTTGTTCTGGTTGTGTAACGAAAGGGTAATTATGAATCACTTTTGGATAGAATCCATACAAATCCTCTGCATATTTTGCACGTGTATGATTTTCCATAATCATTACATCAGCATATTTTAAATAGAATTTTTCCATAATCCCATAAATTTTACTGTTATATCCTGTACGACTTGTCTGCACTTCATGTGAATCATAAATTAGTTTTTTCTTTCTAAATACTTTTGCACATAACCATCCTTGTGGCAACGTATTCAGGTCATTAGAATGATATAAATCATATTTCTTTTTTAAACCATTCTTCACCATTTGGCTCAAAATATATGAACGAATAATTAAAGTTCTAATTTTTTTTGTAGAAAATAAAATGGCAAATAACAATAAAACTGCTGTAACAATCGGAAACTTCCATAATGCAAAAGCAGCACCCGCAGCAAATAGTAACTTTGTAATCACATTTTTCATAGCAAATTGCTTCACACGATTTACTGCCCCAAATACTTTCTGTAAAGGCAGCAGGCGATTATTTACACGTGTAACTGTAAATCCTTCTTTTCGCATTTCCCACTTCGGCAGGTCACGTTGTTTCCAATCATGAATACATATTAAATCTACTTCATATCCAGCTTCAGCTAATGCAGTACATTCTCTTAAAACACGTGCATCATTTGTGAAGTGGTTCCATACGAACATACAAACTTTCTGCTGTGACATCCTGTTCCTCCATTAAGTTAGTTAGTACTTTGATGTTGTTTTTCCACCTTAAATGTTGAAAAGCATAACCGTGTCCATTCTTCCCTTTCCTTCTTCTCACCACTTCGTTTTCAGCTAAAGTTAAAATATGCTTTCCTAACTCTTCAACTGTACGATCATGTGAGATAATGCCACACTCTGCTTCTGTAATAACTTTCTTTGCATAGCCAGACACGTCTCCAACAATAGGTTTCTGCATACACATATAGTCAATTATTTTTCCTGGTAATACTGTTTGAAATACTTTTTCATCTACTAAGCTAACATATGCAATATGCGCCTTCGCAACTTCTTTCAAAGTAGCACTACGACTTTTTGCCTTAACAATTTGTATGTTGGAAAGACTTTTTCTCTTAATAACTTCTGCTACTTCATAGCTTTTAAATCCATAACCAATAATTTTGAATTTAATATGCTCGTAATTCTTCAAATGCTCTGCAACGTCAATTAATTTTCTAATATCTTGCGCTAAGCCAATGTTCCCCGTATAAATCACTGTAATATGCTCTTGCTTCTTAGCGTCCATTGCTGGCTGATGTGTTACCATCTTTAATTCTTTCTCTGTTAGTGAATTGGGCATAAAAGATATAATGCCCCTTGGAATTCCTTTCAACTCAATATATGGAATAAATCCTTCACTATTTACAATAATTCGATCCGCTGAACGATATAAAAACTTCTCTAAACCATAAGCAATAGATAATACAAATCGATTTGAGAAAACACCAACCCCCAACAAAGATTCCGGCCATAAATCTCGAACATCTAAAATGAGATTAGCCTTTAACCTTTTTTTCGCAAATATACCTGCTAAGCCTATAAAAATAGGGGGTGTTGAAACAAATACATGATCATATTTTTCTTTCATTCCAAAGATAGCCATAATGAATCGAAAAGTAATCTCTAAATATAAAAACAGTCTTCTAATCATGTTATTCGTATACTTTCTTGTTTTCGGCTTAACACGAATTATTTTCTCGTTGTCTAAGAACTCCTCATCCCAAAATTCCTGATTTTTATATAAATTTTGATTTGGATAACGAGGATCTGTTGTAAGAATTGTGACATCATATCCTTTTTCAGTTAGCTCTGAATAGATATTCTTAATACGATTGGCAGCGCTGCCGATTTCTGGATAAAAATTTTGCGCCACTATCAAAACTTTCTTCATTTTATTGTCCCCCTCTTTTCCCACACACAAACTACGTCCCCATCCTATATTTGTTAATTTTGTTAACTACATACCCAAAATAGATTTTGAATTAATTTCCTATCTTAACTTAAAATTTACAAACTTAATTTCAAATTTACAAATACTAGAATATCATTAAATCTGACAAAATTGAACCTTTATGTTTAATAAATCTACCATTTTTCGACTTAAATACTTACCTGTTTACATTTATATATCCTAAAATAAAAAAGAACGACCAAAAGGTCCATACATATCGACTAATTGAGTTCATCCTTTTCGGATTGATCTAAGTAATTTTCATAAATAGATGTAGGTAAATTCCGGCTCACATGAGGAGTTTTAGAGGGAATAATATCTGAAAAAAATAAAGAGGCCTCCCAAATTTATTGGTAAGCCTCTTCAAAAATTTTTCTATAACTATTTCAATAAACGCTTTGGCAATTTATCAATATTCTCTAACATAATGCCTGTACCAACAGCAACACAGTGCATTGGATTTTCAGCGATTAGTACTGGTACTTTTAATTCTTCTGCTAGAAGCATGTCGATACCGTGTAGTAATGCGCCGCCGCCTGTTAGGATCACGCCGCGGTCAATGATGTCTGCAGATAATTCTGGTGGCGTACGTTCTAGTACACCTTTTGCAGCTTGTACAATGATAGAGGCGTTTTCTTTTAACGCTTCTGTAATTTCTTCTGAACATACTGTGATTGTACGTGGTAAACCTGTTACCATGTCACGTCCACGAATTTCAAGTTCTTCACTACGTGCACCTGGGAATACTGTACCGACTTTAATTTTAATGTCTTCTGATGTACGTTCCCCGATTAATAGCTTGTACTTGCGTTTAATATAGTTTAAGATTTCCATATCAAACTTGTCACCAGCCATTTTGATAGAGGAGGAGGTAACAATATCACCCATTGAAAGTACGGCAATATCTGTTGTACCTCCGCCAATATCAACAACCATATTTCCGCTTGGTTGGAAGATTTCCATACCAGCACCAACAGCAGCTACTTTTGGTTCTTCTTCTAAGAATACTGTTTTACCACCTGAACGTTCAGCGGCTTCACGAATTGCTTTTTGTTCGACAGATGTGATGTTTGTTGGACAACAAATTAAAATGCGAGGTTTTGAAAAGAAGCTCTTCACGTCCAGTTTGTTAATGAAATACTTTAACATTGCTTCTGTAATCTCGAAATCTGCAATTACACCATCTTTAAGCGGACGAATCGCTACAATATTACCAGGTGTACGTCCTACCATACTTCTTGCTTCTTCACCTACCGCTAATACTTTTCCAGTATTGCGATCAATTGCTACAACAGACGGTTCGTTTAAAACGATCCCTTTACCCTTTACATGAATTAATACGTTAGCCGTGCCTAGGTCAATTCCGATATCTCTCGCAAACATTCCTGCTTTTTCCTCCTTGATATTCAAAATCAGGTTGTACCCGAATTCTTTTACACCTAATTCCTGATTTTATCATAATTTTAACGGAAACGTAATATTTGAAAAAATAATTCTTCTGAAAAATGTTCCGTAATGATCAAGGAATGTTTGCCGTATACTGAATTATTGCCGCACGATTTTTTCTGTATCTTCTTTTCGATACTTTTGCTTCGTCGCTTCCCCGCCCCTTAGGTGGCGAATCGACTTATGATAATCAAGAATTTCTTTCACTTCATTTGCGAGCTCTGCATTAATTTCTGGTAAACGTTCTGTCAAATCTTTATGAACTGTACTCTTTGATACCCCAAACTCTTTCGCAATCACACGAACTGTTTTTCTTGTCTCCACGATATACTTGCCAATCTTGATAGTTCTCTCTTTGATGTAATCGTGCACACCACTCGCCTCCCTAAATTGGATGTGAGAAGTGTGAAATGAGACTCGCTGCATATGACTAAGAAGTAAATTCGAGTGCTGTTTGTAAGCGTTAAACATTCTGGAATTTATAATGAAATGATTCACGATTTCTCACCTCAAACACTCTCTTTGCATTGGTTTATACCATTGTATTGCCCACATTACTGATATATGCTACAAGTTCGGTATTTTTGCGGACTAAGTTAAGAAAAATTACAATTTTGTTTGAGAAATTAAAAAAAAGAGTGTATAGGAATGATTTCACAATCATCCCTATACACTCTTTCACTTACACACATTATTTAATTAACGTCATCTTATTTTTTTACTGCCTCATAATTACCTGAAACTATATCAGTAAATATATCCATATTCATTTGCGGCTTCATTACAAAGCTGTTGACTTCCAAGGGCCCATTATCTGGTCTAGCATACCCAGCATTTGTAGTAAATGCTAAATGGAAACCTAATTCTTTTAATAACTTAATTGAATTCTCATCATACGCTCCAAATGGATAGCAAAAATATTTTGTATTTAAAACATTTTTACTTAATTCAATATCTTTTTTTACATCAGCGATTGGTTTAGTTACAAAATCAACCTTTCCCTTACTAAGTTCATTATGAAGATCATGTGAATGACTCCCAAATTCAAAAGTATCCTTCATCTTCTGAATATCCAATTTGCTAAGAAACTGTAATTGTTTCGCATCAAACTTTTCTTCACCATCTTTTAATTTAGATGTAATTGGGAATGACGCTGCATGCATTTTATATTTTTTTAGAATTGGATATGCATACACATAATTTGATTTCCAACCATCGTCAAAAATAATTAAAACACTTTTATCAGGTAATTTTTTCTTATGTTTTACAAATCCCTCGAATTCTTCTAATGTCAACGTTTTATAACCATTATCAGCTAAATACTTCATTTGTTGTTCAAATGTTTCTACCGATAAAATTGAATCCATATTCTTGAATTTCTGATTTTCATTTTTTTCTTTTTCCTTAAGTAAATGATGGTACATCAAAACAGGTACTTTCTCTTCTTTAGTACCTTTACTAAAAACAGCAAATACAATTCCACCAATCAACACAACCGCTGCAGCAATAAAAATTAACAGCTTTTTTGAACTTTTACCCTTTCTAGCTTCCAAGTTAAAACTCCCCCTCAAACACAACAAAAAAACACAGTACTTTTTACAACATACTGCACCTCAATATTGCTTTCTTATGTAAAAATCACAATTAGTATTATACGTGCTAAAACCAGAAATTCCAATAGTTGTATAAAAAGAAAAACACCCCTGCTTTAGGAGCGTCATTCTTCCTGATCACATTCTTCCTCTAATAATTGATGGTGGGGAACTTCTTTCTTACTAGCGATGTAATAATATAAAGTAAATAAGATAAACAACAAAATAAGAGCAATCGACAGAACAAATAAAAACGACATAGAATCCCCTCCTTTTCTTAATATATATTCGAGAATTCTGTCCAATTTCCTTGTTATTGCTATCTTTCTCTCGAAATGAACCATTTTTATATAATAATAAAAAAATCAGTTCCCCTAGTGAGAACTGATTTTTTCGTTTTACTATTCTTGTGTAGAAGAAGAGTCGCTAGATGATTCCGTAGAACCATTTGTTGATTTCTCTTCTTTTTGCTGTTTTTCATCAGCTGAACCATTCGTTGATTTCTCTTCTTTTTGCTGTTTTTCATCAGCTGAACCATTCGTTGACTTCTCTTCTTTTTGCTGCTTTTCATCAGCTGAAGTTGATTTCTCTTCTTTTTGTGATTTTTCATCCGTTTTACCATTTGTTGCTTTTTCATCAGCTGAGCCATTTGTCGCTTTCGCTGCTCCTGCCTCTGCTTTTACGTCTGTCGCAAGTTTGTTAAGGTAACGCTCTGGATTTACAGCTACATTATCTTTACGTACTTCAAAGTGTACATGGGAACCTGCTTCCTTATTCATTGCGCTTAAACCGGATTTTCCTAATACTTCACCTTGTGCAACTTTTGCACCTTTTTCTACTTTTACACTGCCTAAGCTTTGATAAGTTGTTGCAAGACCATTTCCGTTATCCACTGTTACAACATAACCGAGAAGTGAATCTTTTTCCGCTTTTTTTACTGTACCACTTAAAGCAGCTGTAACATCAAATTCCTTCCCGTTTTTCGCAGCAATATCAATTCCTTTGTTAGGAGAATATGTGTTGTTATAAAAGACAAGTGCTTGTTCTTGCTCTTTCTCCGGTGCTCCATCCTCATAGAACTTCTTCTTCACAACAACATCTACATTCGTTGCAGCTGGCATTTTCACCACTTCTGAAGATTTTGTTACTGGCACTGCTGGATTTTCCGTTTGACCGTACGGCGTTGCTTGCTCGTTATTAGGCGCTTTCTTTGGATTCGCTGCCTGGAACCATAGAGCAACTGTTAAGATTATCGCTGCACATGCAATATATAGTGCAGGAAATACCCAACGTTTTTGAAATAAATGAACTACCTTCCGCGACTTTTTATTATTCCTTCCTCGCATTCTATCATCACCTCAGCAATCATTTTGAACAATATTCATTCATCCTATACAACCTATAACTAATTACTTTTCGACAAAATCTGTAAAAATATGTATAGGAATTGCAAAATTTCCGAGGAAATGATAGAAAAAAGAAAAAACTGAGCGCTTTGGCTCAGTTTTTTAGTCTAGTTGTTTCTTTTTGTAGACAATAAGACACAAAATAATTGAGATGATTAACCAAATGGAGATATTTAATAGGTTTGTGTCAATTGCAGAGAAACCTTTATCCTCTACTATACTTACAACCGCATCAAAAATATGGCTTGTCGGTGAATAAGATAACACTTTTTTCAAAACATCATTTTTTATAAAATGACTTAAAAATGGAGCCATGAGTAAGATCATTGCAATCGGTGATGCAATAACAGAAACTTGCACTAAATTTTTAGCTAAAAGAGCAATAATTGTCCCAAATACGATAAATAGCAATGTTCCTAATAAAATCACCATAAACATGAGCAAAATACTTCCCTGTAAAATATCTAATATAAATAAATTAAGAAAACTTATAGCAAACGTTAAAATAATGATTGGTAGTGCTTTTCCAATAATAATTTCAACTGACGATGCAGGAGATAGCATAAGCACACGTAACGTATGTTTCTCCTTCTCTTCTGCAATAAGGGTTGCCTGCGAGATTGTTGTAACCATACATAATACCATGACGATTACAATCCCTCCCATAAACTCCTTACCATCTCCCATTTGCTTATAAAACAACGCCAATCCAAGTGGTAAAATTGCCATCAATAATATTTGTGCGTTATTTTTCAAATCCTGCATCTCTTTACGTAAGATAGCTGATAAACGTCTCATTGAAAATGTCATTATAATCCCCTCCCAGTTACTTCAATAAAGATATCCCCTAGTGTTGGCTCATAAGAATGAATTGATAAAAGCTCTCCTTTTTTCATCCATTCTGAAATACGTTTTGCGCCTAATTCATCTTTTTGCACTGTTTCTTTTTTCTTATCTTTTAAAACAACTTCAATTTTGTCTTTTGCGTATTGTAGACGAAGATTTTCTGGTGTATCAAGTGCTACAATTTCACCACCGCATAAGAAGGCAATACGATTACAAAGTGTTTCTGCTTCATCCATGTTGTGTGTTGTTAAGAAGATCGTTGTTCCTTCTCTATTTAAGTCTTTTAAGATGTTATGAATGTTTTGAACATTGACTGGATCAAGTGCTGATGTCGGTTCATCTAAGAAGAGGATATCTGGTTTGTGCAGGATTGCTCGTGCTAAAGTTACACGCTGTTTCATTCCTTTTGACAATTTCTTTACTGGTGTTTTTTTATCTTCTATTAAGTTCACTTGCGATAGCACTTCATCAATTCGTTCTTTTTTACAATCATATAAGTCGCAAAATAATAGTAAGTTATCATAAATGCTAAGTCTTTCATATAAGCCGCTGTTATCTGTTAAAATGCCAATTCGTTTATAATCGATACTATTTGGCCCTGTAATATCTTTCCCTAGTACTCTCACTTTTCCAACACTGTGAAGCAATTGAGAAGTTAAGATTTTCACTGTTGTTGTTTTTCCTGATCCACTCGGTCCAAGAAATCCGAAGATCTCCCCTTGCTTCACTTCAATATTTACATTTCGAAGTGCTGTTTTTTCATGAAAGGTTTTCATTACATCCTTCATTTCAATTGCCAATGTCATTTCGCCATCCCCTTTGTTTTTCTTTTATAGATCATTTCGCTTCAGCAGCTCATTTGCCGCCTCTGCTTGTTGTGTTCGCTTTTCTTGACCTAATCATATGAAAAACAAAGAAGCTCTGCAGTGAAATGCCAATAAAAGGAGTATTATTACCGGTGAATGAATCTTATTTTCAGCTGGGTGGAGCATCATTTATAGCCCAATCACACCTTTTAATTCATCCATTCGCCCTTTCGAAAGTGGAATGGAACTTTTTCGTTCATCATCCAAAATTAAGCTAAAGCTATTCCTGGTCCAGGTGATTACTTCTCGTACTCGCTGTAAGTTAACAAGGTAAGAACGGTGACATCTGAAGAATCCAAACCCTTTTAACCTTTCTTCTAACTCACTTAATGTTAACGCGCATACAAAGTCTCCCTCGCGAACATGAATATGCGTCGTTCCATTTTGCGTCTCAATAAAATGAATTTCCATTGGATCAAGCAAAATGATTTTATCATTCACTTTCGCAGGGATTCTCTCAAGCTTCATTTGCGGCATCATTTGCACGACGTTTTCTGAGTCTATTTCCTCATCTTCTTCCTGCTCAATTTCTACTTTTTTAACGCCATCTGGATTTAATATATACACATCTTCTGTTAGAGAAAGTGCATCCGATAAAAAGGATGATGTAATAAAGATGGCCTTTCCCTGTTCTTTCATCTTCATAATTGCTTTTCGAATGATAATTGTGCTTTCTATATCTACATTTTGTTCAGGTTCTTCCAAAATAATTAAATCCGGATTATGAATCATGACCCGGCCAATATGAAGACGACGTTTTTCAGAAAATGATAGCTTTTCAATTTTAACGTTCATTTTATCTAGTAAACCAACATACTGGACAACTTCTTCTATGCTAATATTCGAGTCATACAATCCAGATAAAAAGGCGAAATATTCTTTTACTTTCAAGCGATTGTATGCTTCATCTTTTAAAAAGCAAAAACCAATGCGCGAGTAAGCTTGCTTTTGAATCAACTCCCCGTCAAATAGAACACTCCCAGTCGATGCCTCTTCCTCGCCGATTATAATGCGGTGCAAAACCTTCGCCGTATGATTGTTACATTGCAGCACAACACATTGCCCTTTTTCAATTTCAAGCTGAATCACCTGCAACTGGTTCGTCTTACCCAATTGTTTTAGCTCCAGTAACGCCATGTTTTCTCCCCCAGATTGTTTTTATCTTATTATATCAAACAACTAATGGAAAATTATGATATTTATTCCGAAAATAAAAAGGAGCTCATTTAGCCCCTTTTTGATTGATTTGTATGATATATTTTATCGAAGCACCGATATATTACTCTAAGCGAGCGGCATACAACTATTATTTCTGCTTCACCATATAAGTTTTCAACTGATCACGCAGCGCTCTTTTCAGGAATTTCCCGACGGATGTTTTCGGGATTTCCTCGACAAATAAAATATCGTCTGGCATCCACCATTTCGGGAACTGGTCTTCTAATAATGCATAGAGCTCTTCTTGTTCTACTGCTTGTCCTTCTTTTAAAACAACGCAGGCAACAGGGCGTTCTTGCCACTTTTCATGCGGAACGGCAACGACGGATGCCTCTAGTACTTTATCATGGGCCATTAAAGCATTTTCTAGATCAACAGAGGAAATCCATTCACCGCCGCTTTTAATTAAGTCTTTCGTCCGGTCAGCAATTTTGATAAACCCTTCAGGATCGACTTTGACAATGTCCCCTGTATGGAGCCAACCGTCTTTCATCGACTCTTCTGTGCGTTCGTCTTTATAATAACTACCAGCAATCCATGGTCCGCGGAGGCACAGTTCACCCATTTCTTTCCCGTCCCACTTAATTTCTCCATCTTGACCAATTACCTTCATTTCAAGGCCTGGGAATAAGTAACCTTGGCGGGAGCGCAATTCGTAATATTCTTCTTTTGGTAAATCACGCTGATATGATTTTGGACAGTTAATGACAACAGCTGGACTGGTTTCGGTCATTCCATATATTTGCCTAAAAGCAATTCCGTAGTTCTCTTCATAGGTGCGAATCATACTTGTCGGAGCTGCTGACCCACCTGACCATATCGTACGAATACTACTAATATCATACGGGGACTTTTCAAGTTCTTGTAATAGACCAATCCAAATTGTTGGTACACCAGCAGTAATCGTCACCTTCTCACGTTCAATAAGCTGCGCTAAAATTTCCGGAGTAAAGTGTGGTCCTGGTAAAACGAGTGTTATTCCGAACCATGTACTAGCAAAAGGAAGCCCCCATGCGTTTACATGAAACATCGGAACGACAGGCATACAAGTGTCTACTTCTGATATATTACCGCCGTCTACAAGGCCGAGCGTATAACTGTGGAGCGCTATACTACGATGTGTATACACAACGCCTTTCGGTTTCCCTGTCGTTGCGGAAGTGTAGCACATACCCGCAGGTTCTTTTTCATCTAAGTTTGTTAGGAATGGGAATGTTTCGTCGCCGTCTTCAAGTAGTTTGTTGTAATGATATACTGGTGATAGTGTTGTGTGAGGTAGTTCGTGATCATCTGTCATAATAATAAATGCTTTCACATGAGGAATTTCGTGTTGAATACTTTCGAGTACGGGAACCATATCTTCATCAACAAGGATGATTTTATCTTCGGCGTGGTTAATGATATATGAAATGTAATCTGCGGAAAGTCGTAAATTAATCGTATGTAACACCGCTCCAATTCCTGGAATCGCAAAATATGCTTCCAAATGGCGGTGGTGATTCCAAGCAATTGTTCCGACTTTATCTCCCTTTTCAATTCCCATTTTACTTAATACACTTGCAAGCCGCCTTGTCCGTTTCGCTATCTCTCCGTATGTTAATGTTTGAATGCGTGATGCAGTACGTGAAATAACTTCCTTCTTTGAAAAATATTTCTCTGCTCTCTCCAACATTGCTGGAATGAGGAGTGGTACATCCATCATCATATTCCATGCCCCCTGTTATTATTTTACATATATACATACATCTGTATTATAACACAGCACATCTAGACAAAATATTGTAACCTTTCTTTTGTTTTCTACAAAAAATGACATCTTATTATCTAATTGTCTTCTCTTCAAAAAAAAGGAGATATCCAAAAGTAGCTGAATAGCTACTTTTGAACATCCCCCTCTTTCGACTTGAACTACCTTCATAATTGTGTATTAAAGCCCTAATCCCTCTACTATACATAAACACATCCTATAAAACAGATCATTTATTTTCACAAGATTATTAGTGTACACATACAAGAGAAACTGAAGCTAAGTTTTAAATCAATTCTGCTTTATAGAACGCATCCACAAGTAATATTTCACCACATGAATTATTTATTACTTGATTTATAATTCATTATGCAAAATTGCATTTAAAAACACATTGATAAACATGAAATCGCTTACTATAATCGAGGTATCAAGGTTTTATATATTTTAATATTTCAACAAACAGGAGGTAATCGTATGGAAATCGCAATGGCTGTATTAAAATTTATCGGTGGTGTAATCCCATTAGTACAAGAACTTTTAAAAGCAGTAATGTAGGTTTATTATTCTGCAATTATTTTAATATTTATCATACAAATGATCTGCATATCCAAACATTTTTGGTATGCAGATCATTTGTATGAACAAAATTCAGTAAGGAAAAAGCCCATCTAGTATGATGGACTCGGTACTACGTCTTATTTAGTTCTTCGCCATTAACTTTCCTTCATAATCGTTTAGCGTCTTAATTTCGATCCCTTTATAGTAATGAGCAACAATATCTGTATACCCTTTTCCCTCTTTCGCCATTCCATTGGCACCATACTGACTCATGCCAACGCCATGACCATACCCTTTCGTTGTGACGACAATGTTATTTCCTTGTTGTTTCCACGTAAAGTCAGAAGAGCGTAACTCTAGTTTCGTTCGCACTTCTTTTCCTGTTAATGTTTTTCCTTGAAACTCTACATCCTTCACTCGTTTTCCTTCTGTACGTTCTTTAATGTTACCGACTTTTCCGTTTTCCAACACCTTTACGCCAAGGCGCTTTTGAAAATCAGCTACAGTAAAAGTTTGCTCACTCGCAAATTTCGGAGCAGCTTGGTCCCAAGGACTGTCTACGCTTTTCAAATATGGTAAGTCCTTTCCCCAGTAGTCTGCAGCATTTTCTGTATAGCCGTTACTTGTTGAGAAGAAGGACGCTGTAATAGGAGTACCTTCATAAGTTAAAACTTGTCCGGCTGTTTCAGATACAGCTTCTTCAATCTTCTTCAAGTTTTTCTCATACTCTTTGCCCCATGTCCTCTTTAATTCTTCTTTACTATGGTAGACTTGATGCTTGACCGTATCTGTCACATCCGCATTATTTTCCTTACTTCCACTTAACATACGCTGTACAATAAATGTCCTTGCCGCTAATGCCTGTGCCTTTAATGCCTCTATTTCAAAGCTAGCATTCATCTCAGAAGCTACTACACCTGCAACATACTCTTCCATCGGCACTGTTTCTACCTTCTTTTGCTGACTGCGATACACAGCGACTTGCACAGCAGTATTTACCTTTTCAGGGGCTGGCACATTTTGCACAGCTGGAGGATTTTTAGGCGGCTGACTTACCTTCTCTTTCGTAAACGGAATGACAAGTACGGTCGGTACAATAATGACGAGCGCCACTAAGAGCGCTATTGTAATGAAAAGTGGCTTTGAAATTTTCATCTTTTTCCCCCGATATGAAATTGGATTCATTTCATTCTTATGGGGCATGACAAGTTTTTAGAACATATCGGAAGGAAGTTCTTCTCATAGAAGTAGTAGTAAAATTTCTTTTCAAACAAACGAATTTTCCAAATATTTTTAATGAAACGTGCATAAGCCGAGTATTTCTTGACTATAACAGTAATAGAAAAAAAATCGCCCCCATGTCAAAAGACATAGAGACGATTTTAATTAAGCGTGAAGATCAGAAATTTGTTGCTGCTTCACTTCTTCTACTTTTTCGTTTACACGTTCAATTGTTGCACCTAATGCAGCTAGTTTCTCATGGAAGTTTACATATCCACGATCAAGGTGTTTTAATTCTGTTACACGTGTGTAACCGTCTGATACTAAACCAGCTAGAATTAATGCCGCTGCAGCGCGTAAGTCAGTTGCTGCTACTTCTGCACCTTGCAGGTTGTTAGGTCCATTCATAATAACAGAACGTCCTTCAATTTTAATATCTGCATTCATACGACGGAATTCTTCAACATGCATGAAGCGGTTTTCAAATACCGTTTCTGTAATCATGCTCGTTCCATCAGCATGTAATAACAATGCCATCATTTGTGATTGCATGTCTGTTGGGAAACCAGGATGAGGCATTGTTTTAATATCAACGGCTTTTAATTTACTTGGTCCGATAACACGTACGCCTTCATTTTCCTCAATCACCTTAACACCCATTTCTTCCATTTTCGCTGTAATAGAGCGTAAATGTTCTGGCACAGCATTTTCAATTAAGATGTCTCCACCAGTAATTGCTGCTGCAACCATAAATGTTCCTGCTTCAATACGGTCAGGAATAATAGAATGGTGTGCACCATATAATTTATCAACGCCTTCAATACGAATCGTTCCAGTTCCAGCTCCGCGTACTTTTGCTCCCATTGCATTTAAGAAGTTAGCTAAGTCAACGATTTCTGGTTCTTTCGCTGCGTTTTCAAGGATTGTTGTCCCTTTTGCCAATGTAGCAGCAGACATAATGTTTTCTGTTGCACCTACGCTTGGGAAGTCTAAGTAAATTTTCGCACCTTGTAATTGTCCATCTACATAAGCTTCAACAAATCCATTCCCAACTTTTACTTTCGCTCCCATTGCTTCAAAGCCTTTTAAATGTTGGTCAATTGGACGTGAACCAATCGCACATCCACCAGGAAGTGCAATACGAGCACGGCCATTACGTGCTAATAGTGGTCCCATTACTTGAACGGACGCACGCATTTTTCGTACATATTCAAATGGTGCTTCAATATTTAAATCCTTTGAAGCATCGATTGTTACTTGATTATTTTCAAATACGACTTCAGCATTTAAATGACGTAATACCTCATTAATTGTGTATACATCAGACAAAACTGGTACTTCAGATAGTACATTCTTTCCATCACTCGCTAATAGGGCTGCAGCGATTATTGGTAATACAGCATTTTTCGCGCCCTCAACACGCACTGTGCCGTTCAACCGCTTTCCGCCACGGACGATGATTTTTTCCAATTTATTCCCCTCCGTGTCCTTTTTTCAATATCTATTCAATACTCAGAAGTTATGATCGGTGTGCCAACCACAATTGTATCTTTGTTGTCTGTAGAACGTATTGCTATTTGCACATTGATTTTCTCTCTATTTGTTGAAAGAGCGTCATTCCACTTTTTATTATATGCGGAGACTGACACAAATGCTCTTTCTTCTATCTCTTCGATCGCTCTTGCTGAAAGATCTTTCAAAACCTGATTGGTTTTATTTTGCAAAACACCTTCAATCTTATCATTCAGTACACCTTGAACACAAGTGTAAATTTTAGGTTTTGTACTAAAAATTTTATCCATTTTTTGAATGTTTTTAGGGTTCCATTTTGACCCACTCACTTCAAAGATAATAAAAGTGTTTTCTTTAGTATTTTCCTTACTCCAAGTTACTACTATTCGTTCTTCATGGGAAGAAAATTTTTTGTATGCCGTTGCTTTATATCCATCATGAGACTGTTCCAATTCCCATTTTTGAATATTCGCTTTTTCTTTCACTTCATTTAACAATTTTTGAAACGTATGTATAGTAGAAATGGTTTTGGTTTCTCGTGCTAACCATGACCACCGCTCTATCTCTGTTCCGTTTTTTTCAAGAGCTGCAATCATACTCTCCATTTTCTCTTCGTCACTTACGGGCTTTATCTGTTTATACCCGACCAAGAATACGACAATACTTACGACAACAATAAGAATTGTTTTCAAACTTTTCAAGTTTCATCCCCTCCTACCCCCATTGTTAACGGAGATATGAGGTTCTATACACTTACTTTACTAAATACGTTAAACTCTTCGAATACCCTAAATAATCAAGGAAAAAGTTGCTGACAGATGTCCCGATTGCAATCGTAACAAGAATAAGCAAAATCCTCGTTTGCAATACCTTCCCAGACTTCATCAGGCGTTCGATATGAATACCTTGTAAGGCCCACCACGTAATGGTAATAAACAATAAATGCGAAACAATCGCAATCAGTGCTTGTTGCCCTAAAAGTTGCGCCAAAAAAATCGACTCCTTTTGTTTGGCTTACCATTACTTAGGATGCAAAACGATCCCATATAAATGGAAACCACACTTTTTCCCGCCTATAAATAGGCAGTATAAAGTTCTCCCTTCAAAAGAAGCTGAAGGGGGCACTACCGCGGAAACATCTCCGTCTTACTAGACGCTTCTGCTCCACAATAAAAAGCGTAGAGTGGTGACCCTACACTTTTTATTTTCACTATTGTACCACGTTCCCCGTAAAGAAGAAATCTTTCATGAGTGGAAAATATTCATAAAAGAAATTGTAGCCAATCGCCGGCAGAATCCCGAGTAATACGATTGCAATTGCACAAAAACTAATAACAATTTTCAAGTTAATCGGTACGTGTACCTGGTCTTCTTCACTGCTCTTTCGAAAGAACATTTGCTGCAAAATACGGAAATAATATACAAATGAGATAACGGTTGTGCCCATCATGACTGATGCTAGCACGTAATGAGCTGGACTAGCTGTAAAGGCACTTAAAAAAATGTTAACCTTTCCGATAAAACCAGCTGTTCCTGGAATTCCTGCCAAAGATAGAATAAAGATGGTCATCGCCGCAGAGATAAATGGAGAACGTTTGTATAAACCAGAGAAAATTGTTAAATTTTCCTTTCCACTTTGTAAGATTAATCCGTGGATGACTGCAAAAGCTCCTATATTCATCAGCACGTATGCCAACATATAAAACCACATACTATCCATCGTAAATGGCGATAACGCTACAAGTGGAACGAGTAAATATCCAGCATGAGCTATACCAGAATAGGCAAACAGACGCTTCACGCTGTATTGCTTTAACGCTACGACATTACCGATAATCATTGTAATTCCGGCTAAAATCGCAATATATATACTCATATTACTGAATACGGATTGCTCACTTCCATGAATCGGTATACCGCCGAATACCATAAGGAACAATCTGATCATCATAATAAATCCGGCGATTTTAGAGATTGTCCCGAGGAAAGCTGTAACAGGTGCCGCGGCACCCTCATATACATCTGGCGCCCACATATGAAACGGCACTGTCGCAATTTTAAAGGATAAACCAACAAACAGAAGCAAGAAAGCAAGTGATACTAAAAGCCTGATGCTTCCATCCACACCTTGCATCAGAACTTCCTGCATCGCAATTATATTAGTCGCACCCGTAATCCCATATAAATAGCTCATTCCAAAAAGCGTAATGGCCGTTCCAATTCCGCCATTAATGACATATTTCATCGCCGCTTCATTCGAAGCACGATTTTTCTTTCGAATCCCCACTAAAATGTACGAAGACAGTGATAACAACTCTAGGCCAATAAAGAGCGTAATAAAATCAACACTCGATGCCATGAACATTGCCCCGAGAACTGCCATTAAAAATAAGTAATAGTACTCTCCTTTATCTTGAATCGGCTCTTTTTTATCATCGCTCATCGCCATACATAAAACGAGAACAGCTCCAATTAATAGTAACGTTTTAAATCCTTTTGAAAATCCATCTAATACAAACGAACCGCTTAAAATATCACCAGCTGGTTCACCATATAGCATAATTAACGCGATAAGTGATAGCACCGCACTACCAATCGCACCAATCCCTAAATACTTACGATCAAACTTCAAAAATAAATCAAGAAGCGAGAGAAGGATGGCCGCCCCAAGAATGATGAACTCCGGTACCATTAGATGCCAAGATAAGCTAAGTAATGTATTCATATCCATCCTATCTCACCCCCAATATTTTCACTGTGTATTGTAGTGGCGCCCCTAATAGTTCTGGCATCACACCGATTGCGATAATACACGTTAGTAAGAGTACAATCGGAACGTATTCCCAGCCGCGGACATCCGGCTTTGTTTCCAATTCCTTCTTTCCAAATGTCACTTGAAGCGTCGCCCTTAAGACATATACCGCGGTTAAAATGATACCGAGTGCACCAACTGCGGCGATGATCGGCTCCCCTTGAAATAGTCCAAGGAAGGCCAGAAACTCACTAACAAATCCAGACATTCCTGGGAGGCCAAGCGATGCCATACCTCCTGCTAATAGGAAGCCGCTTAACACTGGAACTTGTTTGGCGAGGCCACCAAGCTTCGTCATATCAGAAGTGTCAAAGCGCCGCTCAATCATGCCGAGCAGAAAGAATAGTAACGCTGCAATCAAGCCGTGGGATACGACTTGAAATAGTGCTCCCTTTATGCCGGGGGCGTTAAGTGCTGCAAGTCCCATTAGCACGATTCCCATATGCGAAATACTGGAGTAGGCAAGTACCTTTCGGAAATCTGTTTGAATCATCGCTAGGAAAGCACCGTACAGCAAATTGATTACTCCTAAAATTGCCATAAACGTTGCAAAGTCTTGAAACTGCTCTGGGAATAGCCCTTTTCCAAAGCGAACGATGCCATATGCCCCGATTTTGAGCAGAACACCCGCATGGAGCATTACCGCTGCAGGATGGGCCTCGACATGCACATTCACCATCCAGCGATGCAAAGGGAATACCGGTAACTTAATCGCAAAGGCAATCATAAGAGCAATGAATAATCCACTTTGCAATGAATTTGAAATATCGCCTAGGAGCGACGTTTCCGCCCCAGTCAAAATATCTTTTAACGCTGTAATATTTGTTGTACCTGTTTTTGCAAAAAGGATAGAGAAAACGATAAGTAAAATTGCTGATCCAATTCCGTTATAAATCAAATAACTATAGGAAGCTTTTTCACTGTTCAATTTCCCCCACTTTCCAATCAACAAAAACATAGGTGGTAATGTAATTTCAAAGAAGACAAAGAATAAAAGTAAATTTTCTGCAGCAAAGACACCGAGCATCCCAACCTCAAGTGTCAATAAAAGCATGTAAAAACCTTTTATATTCTTTTGAATGGAAAAGGCAGCAATCGCCGCAAGTGTTGCTAAAAGTGCCGTCAATATCATCATGACAAGCGAGAAACCATCGATGCCAAGCTCGTAATAAATCGAAAACAACTTTTCATCTACGTTCAAAAAGCTTCCAAATTGAATCCATTTCACCTTTTCAGCAAAGATTGTTAAGCTCTTTCCGGAAGCGTATGTACCAGCTAAAACCATCGCGATGCCAAGCGGAAGAATTGTTCCGAACAAACCGAGGCCCCGCACTGCACGCACTTCCGTTTTCGGTGTTAACGTAAGTAAGAGAATCCCAAGAAGCGGGGAGAAAATGAAGAACGATAATAAGAATGCATTCATTGCCAATACCCCCCTGTATATAACAGAATGACAACTAATGCTGCCAAAGAAACAGCCACCGCAGTTCCGTATACTTGTACGTTTCCGTTTTGAAGTTTAGAACCAGCAGCACTTGCTCCCCTCACAATACCCGCGATGAACTGGGCAATTCCTTCGACAATATATACTTCACATAAGCGAAGTACATAAGCGATCCCTTTTACGAGCGGGAGCACAGTCACATTATATATTTCATCTACATAATATTTTTCCTTTAGGAGGCTATATAAGACTGTTTCTCTTCCGCCAGCCCAGTCTCTAGAGATAGAGCGTTTCCCATAGATGAGATATGCTAAGAAAATGCCTGCAAAGGAAACGAGCGCTGCAACAATCATAATCCACACCGGACCATGACTTTGCTCTACTTGAAACGGGACATTCTTTGTAAGCCAGTCCCCAAGGAATGTTCCAAACCACGGCGTATTGATGTAGCCCGCCAAAACCGCGAGAACACCCAGGACAATCATCGGAACTGTCATGACGCGAGGAGATTCATGCACATCCTCTTCTTTCTTCGCTTCCCCTGTAAAAACGAGAAAGTATAACCGGAACATGTAGAACGCCGTTAAGAATGCCGCAAGAACCGCGAGGACAAATAAAACATAATTACCGTGCATCCACGCCCTAGCCAAAATTTCATCTTTACTAAAAAAACCTGAGAAGAGCGGAACACCACTAATCGCTAGCGTGCCGATTAAGAAGAGTAGCCCTGTCACTTTCATTTTCTTCTGCAATCCGCCCATTTCATTAATGTTTTGCGTATGCACTGCATGAATGACGCTTCCTGCCGCTAAGAAAAGAAGCGCCTTAAAGAAAGCATGTGTCGTTAAATGAAAGATGCCAGCCACGTACCCTGCCGAGCCAAGCGCGAGCATCATATAACCGAGCTGACTGACCGTTGAATAGGCAAGGACTCTTTTTATATCCGTTTGTACGAGACCGATGGATGCGGCAAAGATTGCAGTAAAGGCACCGATAACCGCGACTGTTTGCATCGCCACAGGACTTGCTGAAAATAGTGGAAACATCGTTGCTACTAAGTACACGCCTGCTGCAACCATCGTTGCCGCGTGAATAAGTGCCGACACAGGCGTTGGTCCTTCCATCGCATCTGGTAACCACGTATGAAGCGGAAACTGACCTGATTTCCCCATCGCACCAATAAAGATTAAAATTGCCGTGAGTGTAATCATGCCAGGGGATATATCTCCTGTGTGCATTGCCTTAAAAATAGCACTATACTCAAAACTACCAGCCTGCCAGAAGAGTAAAATCATCCCGATAAATAAACCTACATCTCCAATACGCGTCATAATAAAAGCCTTTTTCGCAGCAGCCTTCGCTTCTGCTTTAAAGAAATAAAACCCAATGAGTAAAAACGAGCCAAGTCCAACTAATTCCCAAAATATATAAAGCTGCAATAAATTCGTTGAGATAACAAGCCCCAGCATCGCAAATGTAAAGAGCCCTAAATATGCATAAAAGGTGGGCAATCTTTCATCGCCATGCATATACCCTTTTGAATACACGTGCACCAGGAAACTAACGAGTGTCACAATAAAAAGCATTAAAGCATTTAATGCGTTAATCTCAAAACCAAACGAGAGATCTACATCTCCAACCCTTAGCCATAACCACTGATGCTTTACTGTTTCTGATGAAAATCGTTCTATTAATACTACCGCGGCACCCACAAAGGAGAGAAATGTGAGGAAGATCCCAAGTAAGCTGCTTCCTTCCCTCAACTTTCCTCCAAACATAACGAGCAAAAAAAACGAGGCAAGTGGGAAAAGCGGTATGAGCCATGCATAATCGATCATTGTTTCCTTCCCCCTTTTCGGTCACAATTAACCTTTCAGCGAATCCATTTCATCTACATTAACTGTTGCACGTCTGCGATATAACGCAATTAAGATTGCAAGTCCAACTGCCGCTTCAGCTGCCGCAACGGACATCGTAAACAGTGAAAAGATTTGTCCTGTTAAATTCGGGAAAAAGCCTAATTTACTAAAAGCGACTAAGTTTAAGTTCGCCGCATTTAACATTAATTCAATACAAACTAGGACAATGACCGTATTCCGCTTTGTCAAAGCACCGAATAAACCGATGCAAAACAGAATAATTGCAAGAGCTAAGTAGGCGGAAGCTGGAACACTATTCATTGGAATCCCCCTCTTTCTCATCTTTCTTCGCAAGTACAATTGCCCCAACAAGCGCAACAAGTAAAATAACCGACGTTAACTCAAACGGAATGACATATTTCGAATACAAGAGTGTACCAATTTGAAGTGTATTTTGTTCATGAAGCGGTAAGCTTCCTTGTACATTTCGATTTGTAAAATCTATATTATTAACAGCAAAGTACATCACTCCGCCAAACGCTACAACTGCAAAGAAGATAGCTAGCTTACGAAAACTAAAACTAGATTCATTTTCAGCGTCATGTTTCGTTAACATAATGCCGAAAATCATAATAATCGTAATGGCCCCGGAATAAATTAAAATTTGCGCGACCCCAACAAACTCTGCCGATAAGAGAAAGTACAATCCCGCAATGCTAAGAAACGTAAACACAAGGGAGAGCATCATGTGCATGACTTTTGTTAAGTTCAGCATAAGAATACCGCCAATAATCGCCGTTAAGGACAAGATAAAAAACGCTACTAACTCACCGCTCATGCTTTATTCTCCTTTCTGACGTTCTCATCATTTTCATCGAGCCACTGCAAATTTTTAAACAAATCATCACGCGTATACTCCGCTAACTCAAAATTATTTGTCATAACGATTGCCTCGGTTGGACAAACCTCTGTACATAAATCGCAAAGAATACAAATTTCAAAGTTAATATCGTACGTATCAATGATTTTTCCTTTTTTCGTAGGGTCTGGATGCTTCTTCCCAGTTAATTGAATACAGTCAGTGGGGCAGATATTAGAACATTGATTACAAACAATGCATTTTTCTGGATAAAATTTTTGAATTCCTCGGAAGCGATCTGGTAGTGGTAATGGTTGATTCGGATAATCGTACGTTACTTTTTTCTTACTTAAGTTGCTAAGTGTATACTTTAATCCTTTAAATAGTCCTTTCATACCTTACGGGCACCCCTCTCATAGATTAGAAGAATAACTCCTTAATCAATGCCGTTAAGAAAATGTTCGCAAGCGCGATTGGCAATAATACCTTCCAGCCAAACTCCATCAGTTGGTCGCCCCTGATACGTGGGAATGTAACGCGGAACCAAATTAAGAGAAAGACTACCGCGCTAAATTTCAAGGCAAACCATACAGCGCCAGGAATAAAACCAAGGAATATGACCGGATTCCATCCTCCTAAGAAGAGCACCGTAATGAGCGAAGCCATCCCAAAGAAGTACACGTATTCAGAAAGCATAAAGAACGCCCAGCGAAACCCTGAATATTCCGTATGATATCCAGAGACGAGTTCTGATTCTGCTTCCGGTAAATCAAACGGTGTCCGGTTGAGCTCGGCAACTGCTGCGATTAAGAAAATAACAAAACCGATTGGCTGCGCAAAAATGTACCAAACCTTCTCTTGCGCCGCTACAATTTCATTTAAATTCAGACTGCCAGCTAATAAAACAACGCCAATCACGCTCATCACAAGCGGAATTTCATAGGAAATCATTTGCGCCGCTGCACGCATCCCGCCTAAAAGTGAATATTTATTGTTTGATGCCCATCCCCCGGTCACAACACCAATCGTTGTAATCCCTGATACAGCGATATAGTAAAGAAGTCCTACTCCGATATCTGCAAACTGAAATTTATCCGTAAACGGAATGACCGCAAGCACCATAAAAGCTGGTGCAAATGCAATAATAGGTGCCAAGATAAATAACGGCTTATCTGCAGCCTTCGGAATACTATCTTCTTTTAATAAAAGCTTTAAAACGTCAGCAACTGTTTGCAATAAACCGAATCTGCCGCCGACTTGGTTCGGACCAATCCGCCCTTGCATAAATCCCATCACTTTTCGCTCTGCTAAAATCCCATATGTAACAAATCCAAGGACGGCAAATAAAAGAAGCACTGCTAGCCCGAAAAAAATGAAAAAATTCGTCCAACTTGCCGATGACTCTAAGAGGCGCTCTATCATCACCCATCAACCTCCCCAAGTACAATATCAACGCCACCTAAAATCGTAATTAAGTTCGCGATATTTTCACCCTTCAAAAGCTTTGGTAAAATTTGAAGGTTATAGAAAGATGGTCTGCGGAACTTTAAGCGATATGGCTCTTTCTTCCCTTCACTCGCGATATAACAGCCAATCTCTCCGCGCGGCGACTCGATGCGAACAAATGCCTCGCCCTTTGGTGCTTTAATAATTTTCGGCACTTTCGCCAGTACTGGCCCTTCTGATGGGAATTGCTGGGCTGCCTGCTCAATAATTTTGAGGGATTCCTCAATTTCCTCCATTCGGCAAACGTAACGGTCCCAAGCATCCCCCACGCTTCCTACCGGAACATCAAAATCAAAGCGATCATAAATAGAGTACGGTTCATCCTTACGAAGATCCCACTTCACACCCGTGCAGCGTAAATTTGCCCCGCTCAGCGAATAGGAAAGTGCATCTTCCGCGCTATATATGCCAACGCCCTTCACACGATTTAAAAAAATTTCATTCCCGCTTACAAGGTCGTGATAACCTTTCAATTGTTCTCTCATATATGGAACAAAGTCACGAACCTTCCCTATCCAGTCGTCTGGAGCATCCCACTTTACACCGCCCACTCGCATGTAATTAAACGTTAGGCGCGCACCACAAAGTTCATTTAAGAGATTAATAATCATTTCTCGCTCCCGGAATGCATATAGAAACGGACTAACCGCTCCAATATCAAGAAGATTTGTCCCCCACCAAACGAGATGACTCGCAACGCGGCCCAGTTCCATCGCAAGTACACGTAAATATTCTGCACGTTCGGGAATTTCAATGTCCATCATTGTCTCAACAGCGTGACAAATCACGTAGTTGTTCGTCATCGCTGATAAATAGTCCATTCGGTCTGTATAAGGGATAATTTGTGTATACTGTAAGCTCTCGGCGATTTTCTCTGTTCCGCGGTGTAAATAACCAATGACAGGTGTAGCTTCCTTAATCATTTCCCCATCAATTTTAATAACAAGCCGAAATACACCATGCGTACTTGGGTGCTGTGGTCCTACATTTAAAAGCATTTCTTCTGTACGAATCATAATGCTACACCTCCACATCGAGCGGTTCATAATCTTTACGAAGCGGATGACCAACCCAATCATCTGGCATTAAAATACGCGTTAAATTCGGATGACCTTCAAAAATAACACCAAGTAAATCATACGCTTCTCGCTCCGGCCAATTCGCCCCGTTCCATAGCGGCGTAATTGACGCTACCCGCGGCGCTTCTCTGCCGAGCTTCACCTTCACTGCTACAGACTGTTTCTTACTATATGAAAACAAATGAATATACACTTCCATATGTGTAACAAAGTCCGTCGCATGCAACTCCGACATATAATCAAAGGCAAGTCCCTCATGAATTCGTAATAATTCCATTACTTCATAGTAGTTCTCCAGCTTAATAACAAGCGTTGGGACATCCTTTGAAAGTTTATTAATATAGTAATCTTCTAATGAATGTTCACCCGCTTTCTCCTGAATAATCCCTACATAAGCATCCAAATATGGCTGATTCGGTGATGGTTCCTCCTGCTTCGGCACTTCTTTTTTCTTGCTTACAGCACCTTTTGCCTTGGCAGCTGCTGCTGCCTTTGCTTTCGCCGCTGCAATTGCCTTCGCCTTTTCATCGCCAGCTGGTACCCCGCCTTCTTTTGCTTTCTGTTTTGCTAACGCTGCCGCCTTCGCTTTTGCTGCTGCAACTGCTTTTTCCTTCGCTTTCGCTTTGTCCTCCTCCGATATTTCTTCGCCTTCTGTCCTTTTCTGTTTCGCTAACGCGGCTGCTTTTGCTTTCGCTGCCGCCGCCGCTTTTGCCTTCGCTTTCGCTTTGTCCTCTTCTGATATTTCTTCGCCTTCTGTCCTTTTCTGCTTCGCTAACGCGGCTGCTTTTGCTTTCGCTGCCGCCGCTTTTGCCTTCGCTTTCGCTTTGTCCTCTTCTGATATTTCTTCGCCTTCTGTCCTTTTCTGCTTCGCTAACGCGGCTGCTTTTGCTTTCGCTGCTGCCGCCGCTTTTGCCTTCGCTTTCGCTTTGTCCTCTTCCGATATTTCTTCGCCTTC